>MIDP01000033.1 GCA_001831095.1 Verrucomicrobia bacterium GWF2_51_19
ATATTTTTTTGACCTTATATTCGCTTATCTTTCGTTTGTTCATCGGCACTAGCAGTATAGTTTATCTTATACTGCTAGTCAAGAGCCATGTTGTAATATCTGTTTTGCATAAACATTCATTTTGCATCGGCCGTAGATTGAATAACGTCAAGCATAGCCTGCGCTACCTCGAAGAGCGATTTATTGGAGTTGTCGATGCGGATGGCGCCGTCTGGGCAGACGAGCGGGGCTGTCGAACGCGTACTGTCAGCGAGATCGCGTTCATGAATGGAATCTGAAAACCCTTCTTTTTGTCGGCGTTGTTGGCGAGATTCTTCTGAAGCTTCTAGAAAAAACCGAAACTCGGCCAGCGGAAAGATCACCGAACCGATATCGCGACCCTCCATGATGAGGCCATTAAAGCCATATCTCTGGGCGACGTCCACATGGGATCGCTGAAATTCCTTCAAGAACGATCGAATTTCTGGTATAGCGGCAAAGGTACTGACGTATTTTGTGATGTCATCTGCCTTCAACTCGTCTTCAGTCATTGCCTTGTCGCCCAGAAAAAAGACGGCTTCACGGCCCTTTACCTTGACTTCAATTAAAAAAAGCAACTCATTCAGGCCAACAGCAATGGCCATTTTGTCGTCTGGAGAGATCTTGCGATCGAGGAAAAACCGAGTGAGAGCGCGGTAATACAGACCCGTCCCCGCATAAAGCAAGTTGAGTTTGCTGGCCAGCAGCTTCGACGTCGATGACTTCCCAGAGGCAGCGCCTCCATCTACTGTTACAATAAAAAATGGCATTTTATTCGCCTTAATCTATAGACTGTTTCAACATAAAAGCAAGCATTCAGCTTGAGTTCCATACAAAAAAACGATTCAATAGATGCCTATGGGGAAAATATCTGTAGATCACGAGCCCGTTGTTTTTGATGGGGCTAGGCCGAAGACGCTTGGGGAGCTGTTGCCGTTGTTGTTGGAAGAGCTCGAGCGTCAGGGTCGCTATGTGACTTCGATGTTGGCTGACGGCGAGCCCATTCACGAATCGATGCTGAACAAGGACCTCGACGCCTTTAACGCGATTGAGCTTAAGTCGTTGAAAGAGGACGCCTTTATTGGAGATCTCATCGATCAAAAGTTGGAAAACGGTCGCAATTTTCTCGATTTCTTAAAAAAGTACGCGCTCGCCTCTTTGACGCTTCCCTACAGCGAAGTTTTTGGAAAGATCGACCTCTTCATCCAACAGATAACGGGCCTGATTGACGCCATTGATACCCTGATCTCGTTTGGACAAAAGCACGAATTGCCGTGGACAAACAACCTGATCGAAGTCCTCTCGACGCTCAATACTGAACTCGGCCAACTCGTCACCTACGCGCAATCGAAGAACCTGGCCTGCATGTCAGACAGCCTCACGCAACTTTTGCCGACGGTTGAATCGTTTATAGACATTTTACCCCATCTCAAACCCAAAGGCATATGAAGATCCTATCCGCCAACGAACAAGTGCTGCTCAAGCGGTTTCCAGATGTCCTCAAGCAAATCGTCGATTGCCAACAGGGGTTTCAGATGGAGATAGACCTGAATCGCTGGGTCTTCTCAGCCGACTTAGGCAAGGGGCAAAAATACTACCCTTACGGCATTCAAGACGGCCGAACGCTCATTCGGCGGTGGATTGATGGCATCGATGTCAAGCATTTTAGCATCAATGCGACTACTGGCTTTGGTCTGGGTTTTCACCTCGAGGGTATTTTAAAGAAGCTGGACTCCGAAAGTCTCTTGATGGTGGGTGAACGTTTTCCCGAAATGCTTGGCGGCGTTCTCTCTGTCCTCGACTGCTCACAACTCTTGGCCGACCCGCGCCTGATTCTCACAACGGGGCCCGTCAACGACGACCTCTACCGCGGCTTTTACGCGGCCTCTGTCGCCTTCAAAAAGCACCTGAGCACCTTTGTTTTTTCTCCACTGCAGGCGCTCGACGAGTCGTATTACAATGCATTTTTCATGGACTTCGGTAAACAATTCCGTCGCCATTACCAGCTTCAGCGCACGAACATTGAGGACTCGCCGTATTGGCAGAACCTGACACTCGCCAACCTCCCGTATTTGCTGAACGCACCTGATGTCATAGAAATGCGTGGCCTCTTTGCGGGCTTTCCCGTTGTCTTGGTGTCCGCAGGGCCGTCTTTGGACGAGTCGATTGAGTTTTTAAAGGCCGTCCAAGACAAGGCTGTTATCGTCGCCGTCAACTCGGCCTACCGTAAGCTTTCGCACGAAGGAATCCGTCCACACCTGACATTGGCAGCGGATCCACGCCGGTCAACCTTTTGGGGATATGGTCAGGAGCCCGTTGATGATGTCTTTCTACTCTCAACCTATTTTGTCAACACCAACGTAGTCAAACTCTTTCCAAATCGCACCTTTACTTGGTCGAACCGCCTGGAGCTCATTAACTGGGTTAAAGACAAACAGGGCAAGTCGCACGGGACGCCCATAACCGAACAAGGGACGGTATCAGCCTGTATCGCCGATTTGGCTAAAATTTGGGGCTGCAACAAGATTTGTCTGGTGGGGCAGGACCTCGCCTATTCGTCTCAGGGCCAGACGCACACGGGTGATTCCTTCTATGCCGACGAAGGCAATCTCTACCAGTCACTCAACGACTGCATGAAAGTCCCCGGCAACACGTTTGGGAAAGTCCCATCCACGCCACCCCTCTACGCCTACCTCAAGGCCTTTGAGGAAATTGCCCGCATCAACCCCGATATAGATTTTATCAACACCTCTCGCCTGGGCGCCAAAGTTAACGGCGTCCCCTACAAAACGTTTGCTGAGGCCGCTTACTGGTTTCAAAAGCCGCTGCCAGACTTACGCGCGTGCCTGCGTCCCTTTTTTCAGAAAAACTTTGACCCCGAGGTAAACGTCGAAGCGCTCCGCACCTACTTTGAGCCCCTTTATCACTTTGCGCAACAAACCTTCGATCTCGCCACGCAGGGCGCTTTCTTCATCCAGGGCCTCTCGTCCAAATGCGCCCACCTCAACTACGCCAAACACCCTGACATCCAAAAAGTCATGGAATACGCCACGCGCCTCAATGCTTTGATCGACAAGCACCCGCACGAGTGGATCATTCTCTGCGAAGGAAAGACCAAGGCTGAACTCTTCCAATACAAGTCCAATATTGCCCTCCTAGAGACCTCCAATCCACATTGGGAAGCCGTCCTCAAAAACAAAGAGTATTTTTGGGCCATCCTCGAAGGCGCCCATTTCCTCCTTTTGGAGATGGAGTTGCTGTTTTCAGACGCCAAATACGGCGCCAGCGATGCGTTAACACGAGAACGCCGCTAGAAGGATATGCGCTCACACGAGAAGACTGAAGCAAAATAGATGCAAAAATGTGGCTTTGCACGAGCACGATCTGGCGTAGCGTACATAGAGGTACGTGAGCCAGTCGGCGCAGTGCGAAACGCATTTTTGCGCTATTTTGCTTCAGTCTTAATCGTAGCGCTTCCAAAAAGATGGCATAAATAGCACCAACAGCGCATAGAGCTCTAGGCGGCCGACGAGCATGAGGAGCGACAATAGCGCTTTAGAGGCGTTTGACAGAGAGGCAAAGGAAGAAGAGGGTCCGAATTCTGCAAAGCCCGGCCCTACGTTTGAAAAACAGGTGAGCGTGGCCGATATCACCCCTTCCGTGGAGACGTTAGAATCGAAGATGGCAATGCAGAGCGCGCTTAGGCCGCAGAGGAGCACGACAATGGTAATAAACACAGGTATTTCAGAAACATCGGCGTCGTCGAGCGATTTCCCGTTGATGAAAATTGGGCGGACAATGTGTCGTCGAAATGCTTTTTCCATGGCATGCATGGCGATTTTTATACTGGCAACCAGGCGTGAGACCTTGATACCGCCTGAGGTCGATCCCGAACAGCCACCGATAAAAAACGTGATGAGAAGCAATAGGTGTGTCCCTGGCACCCAAAGGTTAAAATCAGTCGTGGCATAGCCGGTCGTCGTCAGAAGCGTGACGACCTGAAACGTGCTCACGCGTATCAGTGGCTCGATCTCGTACCAAGAAAAACCAACCGGTTTCGCCTTGAAGAGCAAGACTGCAACCAAGAAAGAGAAAAGAACAATGATGATCAAATAGGCGCGCAGTTCTGTATTTTTTAAAACGACGCGGTATTGTTTTCGCAAAAGCTTCAACATCAAGAGAAAATTGGCGCCACCCAGTATCATAAAGACAATGGCTGCCCACTCGAAAGCCGGGTTGTGAAACGCGCCGACGCTGGCATTGCGCGTGCTGAATCCGCCAGTCGAGATCGTACTGAACATGTGACAAATGCTCTCAAAGGCGTTGACGCCCGTGTAGTAAAAGAAATAGGCGCAGAGAGCGGACAGGCCCAAGTAGAGCAAGATAATGGAACGGAGGCCACTTTGAATACGGCTGGAATCGAGCTCCATGGAGTCGCCTGACGATTCTCTCGAGAATAGCAACTTGCTGCTGGCTCCCAAGGACGACAAGATGGCTGCAAAAAAGACCACCACGCCCAAACCGCCGATCCATTGGCTCATGCAGCGCCAGAAGAGCAGCCCGTGCGGGAAAATTTCGATGTCGGGAAACGCGCTGGAGCCCGTTGTCGTGAAGCCCGAGACTGACTCAAAGAAGGCGTCGAAGGGCGAACATTTTAGAATAACGACGTACGGAATGGCCCCAATCGCGCTGGACAAGAGCCAACCGAGCCCAATAACGCACAGCGCTTCTCTTCGAAAGAGCTTGACCTTTGCCCCAAAGCTGAGCCCGAAAAACAAGACCGACAGCAACATCGAGATGCCGATGCAGATCTCCCAGCCCTCATTCAGTTTCTGTTCAGAAAAGATATATTCGACGGCCAAACAGATGAAAAAGCTCATCCACAGTGCCGTCGCAATGTAGCCCAGTAATCGAAAAATAATTTTGTAATTCATAAGACCTCGTGGAAATTGGCCCACGGCGTTCTCGTCGTTCGGGCTAAGTCACCTACGTCAGTAGACTCCTGTTGCCCTCGCTCCTCGGGCCTTGCTATAGGCGCATTTTGCCGAGGTCTTTGTCGTTGATTATCAATGTGTGGCCAGTCTCTTTGCATTTTACCGCAGCAGCTCCAAGACGGTTTTGATTTTGCTCTCTTCGACGATCAGGACCGCGCGATCGCCGGCTAAGAGGCGGTCGTCTGGCCCAGGAACTTTGGCGTGGTATTTGTGGAGCAAGGCCACGATGATCGCACCTGTAGGCCATGGAATTTCTCGAATGAGCTTGTCGGCGCAACGACTTTCAGGCGGCAGAGAGACCTCTATAATTTTACCTACGTGGCCAGGGACGTGGCCGAGGAGCGTGTAGGGCTCCGTGGAGATAATTTTGCTGATTTCGTTGATGGTCGCCGACTGTGGTGAGGAAAAGGCCGTAATGCCGATGGTGTTTTTGAGTTCCTGCAGAATGGCGGCGTAATTGGACTCATTTATGACGAGCATGACCTGCTTGATGCCCACTCGCTGTGCCTGTAAACAAGCGATGATGTTAGACGGGTCTTGCTTGGAGCAGCAAACAAAGTAGTCGCAATGATCGATCTGTTCTTCTTCGAGCAACTGCAGCGACATCGCGTTGCCATTGATGACGGTGATTTGCGGGAATTGTTCGGCTAAATGTTCGCAACGAGCCTTATTTTCTTCCAACACGCGGATGCGAAACCTAGGGCTACTCAAGAGGCGAATCAGCGAAATGGCCGATTCCGATGCCCCATAGAGGACCACGCGAACGGTGTCTGGCCCGACGCTGGTTTCGAGCTTTTTTCGGATCTCAAAGAGTGACTCCGGGCTGCCTACCAATGAAACGATATCGCCGACCTCCAACACCGTATCGCGCGACGGCACCTCGTGGTGAGACCCTTTCTGCACATACCCTACGCGTATGCCTGGCAGGCGAATGTCTTTGAGGGTCTTTTGCGCAAAGGACGAGTGTTCTGGAATCTTAAAGCTCTGCACCTCGATCTCGCCCCGGGCAAAGTTTTCAACCGCCACACGGCCGGGATTGCGGATATTTTTGGCGATTTCGACAGCGCTGAGTTCCTCTGGATTGATGAGAAAATCGATGCCAAAGTGCGACTGATAATTGAAAATCTTGTGGTCGTTTTCCGTCTGATCGTGAATGCGCGCAATGGTTGTTTCCACACCCAGGGCCTTTGCTATAGAACAAGCAACGATGTTAACCTTATCTTCATGGGTCATCGCGATCATGTAATGACAATTGCCGACACGCGCCTCCAAGAGCTTTTCGGCCGAACTGCCATCACCTGCAATCACGCGAACATTCAGCTCTTCATCGAGTTGCTCCGCGAGGGTCTCATTCAGCTCAATGAGGGTAACCGAATGTCCTTCTTCGCTCAAATGCCGACTCAGTGCAATTCCAGACTCACTGGCGCCCACTACAATAATGTTCTTCCCTTTCACGCTTCAGCATTGTGCACACATTGACGTCAAGGCACAACAAAAAAATGGCACCCCTACGGGGAATTGAACCCCGGTTTCCGGAATGAGAATCCGGCGTCCTGACCGCTAGACGATAAGGGCAAAAACAAGAAATAAACCATTCGGTTTTCCGCTCTTTGTCAATATTTTAATAACCTTTCCTTTGACTTTTTAAAAAAGCTCCATACAATAAAAATATAGAGGGCCGCAAGGAATTATGAAGACAAGACATCTCAACGATTTGAAAGTAAAGGGAAAGCGTGTTTTTGTTCGCGTGGATTTCAATGTCCCAATGAATGAAAAGGGGCTGATATCCGATGAAACGCGCGTTGTTGGAGCAATTCCCACGATCGATTACCTCGTTCAACAGGGGGCTCGTGTGATTTTGGCCAGCCATTTGGGCCGTCCCAAGGGCAAGCGTGACCTCAAATATACCCTCGCACCCGTCGCGCAGTTGTTGAGCTCAAAGTTGCAACGCCCAGTCCTTTTTCTCGACGACTGCGTTGGCGACAAAGTAAAGGCCGCCGTCAATTCCATGAAAGATGGGCAGGTTGCATTGCTAGAAAACCTGCGTTTTTACGCCGAGGAAGAAAAGAATGACCCGCTGTTTTCCAAGCAATTGGCCGAGTTGGCCGATGTCTACGTCAATGACGCCTTTGGAGCCGCTCACCGGGCGCACGCGTCGACGTCAGGCATCGCTGCTTTCATTAAGGAAAAGTCAACCGGTTTGCTCATGGACAAGGAAATCGAGTTTCTTGGCTCCAAGACAGAACACCCAAATCGGCCCTTTACCGTCATTTTGGGAGGCGCTAAGGTCTCCGACAAAATTAAAGTCATCGACGCGCTGCTCGACAAGGCCAACAACATGCTCATCGGCGGCGCCATGGCTTACACCTTCGCGCTCGCTCAGGGCAAAAAGGTCGGCAAAAGTCTCGTCGAGCCAGAGGAAGTTGATACCGCCAGGGCCGCTCTCGAAAAGGCGAAAAAAAAGGGCGTAAAATTCTTGTTGCCCGTTGACCACGTCGCAACCGATATGCTCAATTTCGACGAGGCCAAAGTCGGCACGCTGAAGGTCTTTGAAGGCAATATCGACGAGGGATGGCAGGGCGTCGACATCGGCCCCAAAACCATCAAGCTCTACGGTGAGACGATTGCCCAGTCAAAAACCATTCTCTGGAACGGTCCCGTCGGCGTCTTTGAAATAGCGGCTTGCGCCAAGGGCACTTTTGCACTCGCTGAAGCCATCGCTCACAGCGGATCAGTATCTATCATCGGCGGCGGAGATTGCGTTAAAGCGGTAAAAAAGAGTGGTTACGCTAACAAGGTTTCTTTCATCAGTACAGGAGGCGGCGCTAGCCTCGAGTACCTCGAAGGAACCCCTTTACCAGGTATCGTTGCCTTACAATCCTAGGACTTTATGCAAAATGCCGTGAAAGCTCGTTTCGCGCTCCGCCGACTGCCTCACGTACGTCTGTGTACGCTACGGCAGCTCGTACTCGCGCAAAGCCAAGCTTTGACGACATTTATCATAGGTCCTAGGATATCAATGGTAAAACCGTTGAAACATGGGGGGCAAGGACCGAGGAGCGAAAGTGATATGAATGCGCTGACGTGCATGGACTTAGCTCAAACGACGAGAACACCATTAGTGGATATTTTACAACGGTCTTATTTTAAGAAAGGAATGCGCAATATCTAATGACAATTCGATCAAAGCTCTCATTTCTAACGTTCTTTTTTTGTGTACTCTTGGTGTCCATCGTCGGCTGCAACTTCTATTTTCAAAAAAAGACAGCCAACTATGCCATGCTCAAGGACGACGTTGTTAGGCTAAATATCCTTTTGCAACGCGCCAGACTGAGCGAAAAGTCGTATTTGCAACACTTCGATCCTCAGTTTATTGCAACGATTCACGAAAGCATCGACACCGCAACCAAGTGCTTGCAGGAATTGGGTCAAACGTCTGGCATCGACATCACTGAAGTCGACCAAGTCCTTAAAAAGTACATGGCGCTCATTACAAAGCTGCAAGAAACGCACAAGATTTCAAATGATTCCCAAAAATACTTGAGCGAAGTCATGGGCCCAGAGGCTACAAAGATTATTGAAGAGATTATCCAGGCGGGCTTTTCGCGCAGTTTTGAGCTCACTATGGTTGGCGAACAACCTGATTTGCACGATTACAACATCTCTAACGGTATTCGCGCTTGCCACTTCGAGATTATTAAGATCCAGCAACTGTTCAACAAATTCTTACAAGAAGGTCGTTTTGACTACATCAAACAAATCAATCAGATCGTCGAAAAGGAATTGACTCCCAAAGTTGCGGCTGTCGTCAAAAGTTCCCAAGCTAGTTCATATGATGACTACAAGGAGCCCGCTAAAAAGCTCAGTCGTGTTGCAGAAGATCTGCGTGTATTGCCAGATTCAACGGCTCAATATGTCACAGAAGAAATCAAGGTGATAGCCGACCTCGACATCGTTGGTGCAGAAATGTCCAAAGCCACCGATAAAAAAACAACGGCCCTCAATGCCTTGATTGTGTCTTTCAATAAAGCCTCAAATAATATCAATTGGACAACGGCCATCATCGGTATCTTTTTGGGAGCGGCGTTGGGCACACTATTTACCGTGGCAATTGTTCGGTCTTTGAAAAAAGTGACAGTGGCCCTCAAGGACATCGCCCAAGGTGAAGGTGACCTCACACAACGTCTCGCAGGCACAACGAAGGACGAAGTCGGCGAACTGGAACGTTGGTTCAACGTTTTTATCGAAAAAATCCAGCACCTCATTTCTGAGAGCAAGCGAAAAGTGTTGACCCTGAGCCAAGGATCGACTGCTCTCGCCGAATCATCTAAGCTCCTCTTGACTGTCTCGCAACACACTTATGACCAGTCTGAACTCGTTTCTGCTTCGGGCCAGTCGTTGACAGAAAAAATCCAACTCATGAATGGCGCCAGTGAAGAGTTAGTCGATGTCATTCAGAACGTCAGTTCGAGCATCGAAGAAATGAATGCTTCGATTTCCGAAATCGCCAAGAGCTGTACCCAAGAGTCCGACATCGCACGCACAGCAAAAGATAAGGTTCTGGAAACTAGTAAAACCATGGAACAATTGCGTCAGGCCTCGATGAACATTAGCAAGGTCGTCGACTTTATCAGCAACATCGCACACAAAACGCGTTTGCTCGCCCTCAACGCGACCATCGAAGCAGCCAGCTCGGGTGCCGCTGGAAAAGGATTTGCCGTCGTCGCCAACGAGGTTAAAGAGCTTGCCCGTCAAAGCGCCGAAGCGACAGGACACATTTTAGAAAACGTCAACGCCGTCCAGAAGAGCGCGCAAATCGCCATCAATTCCATATCAGCCATCTCTATCGTTATCGAAAATATCGACCAACTTTCCAGCTCCATTGCCACAACCATCGAAGAGCAGAGCGCCACGACCAAAGAAATCTCTTCTCGCATGGAAAACTCAGCCGTGTCAACCAAGCATTTGCAGGAAAATGTCGCTCAGTCTGCGGAAGTCTCAGCCGATGTCCATGAAAACATCACGCAAGTCGCCATCAGCGCACAAGGCTCAGCCGAAACACTGAAGGAATTCATGCTCACTCTCGACGAACAGCTTGCACTGTCTCAGGATATTAAGAACTTGATGGACCAGTTTAAGGTGTAGTGATACACAATCAATCACTATGTAAGGCGCAGGGCTAGATTGTTCTCGTGCAAAGCCAATCTTTAAGACTTTTTTGCATCGGTCTGTTATCCATGTAAGAACCGTTGAAAAATGGCCTATAGCAAGGCCCGAGGAGCGAGGGCGACAGGAGCGTACGTTGGTACGTGACTTAGCCAGAACGACGAGAACGCCGCTAGAGGCCATTTTTCAACGGTTCTTATTTCAGGAATCCAAAGGGGTTAAACGACAATGCCCAATGCGGTTCTCTGAAAGTGCCAGAGAGTTTTGCCTCGAAGCCCGAGGAAATGGGTCGCAGGAACCAGAGAATTTGTTTGACGATGGGCAACTTGACACCCTGAAAGAAGAACATCCGAACACTGGCATCGAGGGTTTGTTTATCGAGGTCCATGCTGCCCGATCCCTCCAATCGCGCCAATCGGCTGTTGAGCATGATGTCATCTGTCGATAAAATGCCGTCCTTGAGGGCGAAATGCCCCTTGGCTTTGCTGAACTCGAGAGAACTGAAGTTGAGAGGCGTTCCTTGCATGATGCGAGACAGAGCGCCCAATAAGTGAATGCGGCCGAGATTGGCATCTTTGAGCTTAGCGTAACCATGGACGTCAAAAGATTGCATATGTTCCCAATTCCCTGACCCATGGAGCTTTAGGGAAAGTTTTCCGGCATATGGGTTGGCTCCGGAAGTGTATTCGTTGATATAAAACGGCTTCAATAGTGGAATGTTCGTGAAGAGCAGGTCGTTTTCCAATTGATCGGCTTGGGTATCAAACGAAAGTGTTTTGTTTAAAAAGTCAGCCGTCATGTGACCCTGAATGCTACCGTTGGCGAGCGACGATTCTATCTTTTCCAACTCCAACTGATGCCCCTTTTTGTGAGCGGTAAAGAGCAGCTTTTTGAACGGTACACCCCAATAACTGCCGCCGTCGTGCGTCGTCAAGGTCACTTGAAAATCGTCGCGTTCAGGGTCATCGAACAGCGTTCCGTAGGCCTCTATTTCAGGAGCCAAAGGGAACTCGAGCGGCATCGTCCACTCTGTAAGGGCATCCTGACGAAAAACACCGACAAGGGCCTCAAATGGCCATTGCGATTGCACGTCAAATTTCAGGTATTCAAGCGCATCTTCATAGGCAAGCTCGGCATTGACAGTCCCCTGAGTCCCCGTACTTTCGGCCCACACGTTTTTAAAAAAATATGTCTTATCATACCCAAATTGGCCTGAAAAAGCATCGAGTGGCATGTCTCGGAAAGAGCACTTTTTGCCAAAAATGCGGCCCGACATAAAATAAATCTTCTCTTCGTCCCAATTTCCCTGAAGGTCTAAGTCCACAAAAGGCGCCTCTTGCCCGATCGTAAAATCACAAAAAGTTTCGCTCCACCAATCGGGCAGTAATTCATTCAAGTGATCGGGCTCTAATGTACCCTCGAGCATGAAACGGTAACGGCCGCTATTGCCACCATCCTCAACATAGGCGCCGCGCACATTTGACTTGCCTACTGCCATTCGCAAAGAGGAAAGTGCGAGGACATCGTCATTGAAAAAGCCGCGAGCCTGGAGATCTGCAGCTGGCAAAAATGGCAAACAAAACTGTCGAGCCTCGATGGCAAATGTCGCTGTTTTGATTTCCGCAGCCTGAAAATCGAGCGTTGCAGCGATCGAAGGGGCTCGACCGAGGTGGCTTGTCCTTTCAAAAAAGTATTGCAGGCCCTCGTTTAGGAGTGGATAGATACCGTCGTCGAAAGAACCGTTGAGATGGCATTGGCCTCGTTGGCTAGGTTTATGGTAATGCCCAGTAACATAACAGTCTTCTTCAAAGGACAACATTGCCTGGGCCGATAAAGTGTCTGACAACAGTCCCGTCACTGAGCCCTTTAACATTGGAATCGTTGCGCCGCGAAGCGAGACGGATTGGCCAAAAACCGTCACGCTGTCGATCGATTCCGGCCTGGCTAACGGCAGTTCTACGATAAAATGTTTGGCGAGCGGTTCCCCTCGAAAAGACAGCGCATGTCCAGCTCCTACAACGCGTTCTTTTTCAATTGAAATAGAGATATCAGTCGCATCCACACCCTCGAAATGTGCGCCTTTACCAAAGAGCGCGGCGACGATGGCCTTCTCATTTGAAAACACCAGAAATGGCGTCTCCAAGTGTCGCAAATACGGCCGATAGGTTAGGTAGGGTCGTATCTGTTGAAGCCAATTGTGAAGGTTGATATCGGATTGGGGTTTGGAAAAGTTCAACAACGTTGGCTCAGTAAGAGACACTTCTAGGTTGTCGAGCTTTGCCAACAAAGAGTCCAGGCGAACACCTGAATGCGTAAAGCTGACCTTGCCAAAGAGCCTTGAAACCAGCGATTCGGCATTACCTGTCTCGGAATAGAGCGATGGTAACGTAAATTTAGCATTGCAAACTTTGACCGATCGAATGTCAAAAGACCCCTTCAAAAACGACCACAAACGGAGCTCTATAGCCACTTGTTCAGCCGTAATAACGGGCTCGCGTATTTCCCCCAAAAAGATCTCCACATGACTAAAAACAAATGTCCCATCTGAAAAAAGGACACCGTCAGCGTATTTTACGCGCAATCCATGTTGTTGACAGTGCTGTAGGAGTTTGCCCTGGTAAACATCGGAAATGGATATCTCCCAACGCGTCAGAAAAGCAAACAACAGTTGTCCCGCAAGCAGAATCCATAGCCAAGAGTCCTTTGCACGAAACGAGCTTTTTACGGCATTTTGCATGGGGTCTTGGCTGTTTTTCAATAATTTGCAAACCGCAAGGGGCTTAAGCCCCTTGCTTCAGACAGCACAGCTTTCGCTCAAGACCTTACTGGAGCAAAGTTGTAGCTGTTTTTTTCGACTGACTGATGATTAATGGCTGATCTGCTTCAATGGCGCCTTTGACGCGAAACAAACGCCTCAAATCCTCCTCGAATTCATGATAGAACCGATGGAGGATTTCAAGGGCATCCGCATCAAATATCACCTGAATGGGGCCGTTGGCGTCATCGAGATTTGCCTCGATTATGCTGTAGACAACCTCGTCATGAAAACGACCTGGAGCTTCCAAGGCACATTTATCAATGACCAGTGGTTTTTCATTCATGGATTTCCTTTGGTTTTTATTTTAGCAGAAACGCCCAAATGAACACTTCCGCAGGTTTTTTAAAAGTAAAAAGGATCAATCCACAAAGAAAAGACAGCACAGACCTATCCGTCTTTGCCAATCGAGTTGACAGGGCATGCATCGAGAGCTTCCTCGCACGCCTCTATTTCATCTTTTGTGATCGGTTGCTTGGCTACAAATGAATAGCCGCCCTCATCTTCACGAACAAAAATTTCGGGAACCATTTCGCGGCACAAGTCACAGTCGATGCATTGATTATCGACATAGTACTTTCCTTTAACATTTTCAGGCCATTTATTTTCTTTATCTGCCATAGTAAAACCACATTGTGCGCTAAAAAACAAGCAAGTCAAGCGGAAATACTTCGCTCATGACAGAGGAGCTTGCAAACAGCATTGTTTTTTTCATTGCCAAGTGGGGTGAAATATTGGTTGCTAGAGGCGGTATGGCCGTTTGTTGTTATATGTTGGGTGTTGGTGGCATGGGAATGTTGCCGCTCGCCTGTTATTTGGTTGAAAAGGGGCACGAGGTTTACGGATGGGATGACCACCTGGGCGAGCCTTCCGAGGGCATTTTGAAGCTGGTGGGCGTTCGTTTGCAAGATACATTGCCAGACGTCGATGTCGTTATCTTTTCAAGTGCGATCTCGGCCAATCACCCTTTGCGAGTAGAGGCTGAACGGCGCGGTATTCGCTGTGTACGTCGGGGGCATTTTTTGGCAGAAATATTGAAGGACAAAAAGCTTTTAGCGATCATCGGTAGTCACGGCAAGACGACGACAACCGGCCTGATCATTACCGCCTTGCGTCGGGCGCAGTTCGATTGCGGGTATTTGATGGGGGCGGTTTTCCAAAATGAGGTCTTGCCGGGGCATTTTTCATCGACGGGCGATTGGGTCATTGCAGAGATCGACGAGAGTGATGGCACTATGGAGGCCTTTGAGGCCGAACGAACACTCGTTGTGAATTTCGACTGGGACCACATTTCGCACTACAAGACGGAAGACGCCCTTAAGCGGCAATTTGAGAGCTTTTTGAGGCGCACGCGGGAGCGCG
The DNA here is from genome assembly GCA_001831095.1 of Verrucomicrobia bacterium GWF2_51_19. Taxonomy (GTDB): domain Bacteria; phylum Verrucomicrobiota; class Verrucomicrobiia; order Opitutales; family UBA12508; genus UBA12508. The sequence goes on from MIDP01000033.1 coordinate 14,356, forward strand.
TCATTTTGCCATTTGGCCTGAAGGACTTTTGGGCAAACCTCGACAAGGTGGCGCTGTGGGGCGAGCCAGGCAGTTATCGATTTCGCAAGGGGACTTACTTGTCGACGCTCGCTGTAGACAAAGATTTCGACCTGCCTTATATCGGCGCTTTCAATGTGGAAAACACTTTGGCGGCGATCGAGTGTGTGCGTGGCCTGGTCGAGCTCAAGAGCGACGCCTTCTTGGACTACGCTGGCATTCGTCGACGTCAGGAATGTCTCCTAAGGGCAGGTGACCTCACCGTTTATCAGGATTACGCCCACCATCCGCGCGAAATTCAGGCCTTTCTCTCCTACGCCGCTGACCGCTCCAACGCCCGCAAAATCATCATCTTTCAGCCCCACCGGTATTCGCGAACACGGCAGTTTACAAAAGAATTTGCCGACGTCCTGAAGGGCGCAGATCAGCTGATTTTGCTGCCAGTTTACGCCGCTAGCGAGAGTCGCGATTTGGGTGTCGACACGGATGCCATCTACGATCAGCTGAAGGGATCAATGGATGTCACCTATACGACCCTGGAATCGTTTTCCCTCCAATACTCTTTTGATACACCCACCGACGTCCTCTTTGTCGGCGCGGGAGACATCGAGGTCATTGCACGCGATTACGCCAAAAACGCCATCGACTTTCTTAAACGTCAACTCTCCGTAAATATCGGCCAAACGCGCTTGACATGCCATGAGCCACTGGGGCCAAAGACCTCTCTAAAGATCGGCGGAAACGCCCTCTTCTTCGCCGAGCCCGACAGCGAGTCCAGCCTCATTCAACTGCTGCAAAACGCCTGCAAGCTGCCCGTCTTCACTTTGGGCCGCGGCAGTAATTTGTTGGTGCCGGACGAGGGCTTTGCCGGTCTGGTGATATCGATGAACGTCCCATGGCTGCAGACAGCGAGCGTCGAAAACGATGTTATCGTCGTCGGAGCTGGGCTGCGCCTCAAAGAGCTGTGCGGCTTTGCGACGAAAAACGGCATCGGCGGCTACACCTTTATGGACGGCATTCCGGGGAGCGTCGGCGGTGCGTTGCGCATGAACGCAGGTGCCATGGGGGCTGCCATCGGAGAAAAAGTCCTCTCCGTGGAGGCCCTCGATCGACAGGACAACAAACACGTCCTTGACGCCCGCCAACTGCATTTCGAGTATCGCGCGTGCCGGACGCTCGATGATAAGATTGTCTTGAGGGCCCGTATGGCAGTTTTGCGGGAATCGAGGGAGACCCTCGAGGCGCAAAGAGCCCAGTTTTTGGAAAAACGTAAACAGTCGCAGCCCGTGGGCGCCAGCGCCGGTTCGACCTTTAAAAACCCGCCTGGAGACTACGCCGGACGCCTGATCGAACAGGCAGGCCTCAAGGGCACGTGCGTCGGCGGGGCGGAAGTTTCCCAAAAACACGCTAACTTTATTCTCAACCAAAACCGGGCGAGCAGTCGAGATGTAGTTTCGCTTGTCAAACATATAAAAAAGACTATTGTAAGCACGTCCAATATTGCGTTGGAACCCGAAATTCTGTTTTTGGGTCACTCTTGGAAGGATGTTTTATGAAAGAAAAAATCATTGTACTCTGCGGCGGTATCGGCGAAGAAAGCCAGGTCTCGCTCACTTCTGGACATTGCGTCGAGGAAGCCCTTAAAGATGATTATGAAGTCCAACTCATCGAGTTGACTGAAAATAAACTCCCCTCGTACTTGAACCCCTCTGATGGCCTCATTTTCCCCGCTATGCACGGCGATTTCGGCGAAGATGGCCAATTGCAAGCCATTTTGGAGTCCAAGGGCTTTCATTTCGCCGGTTCTGGATCGAAGGCCTCACGCATCTGCATGCACAAACCATCCGCCAAACAAATGTGTCGTGACGCCGGATTTGCGACCCTCAACGACATCGTCTTTACCGAAACCAACAAGCCCACAACACAACAAGTCATCAAAACCTTGGGATCCAAGGTCATTCTCAAGCCCAGCAATAAGGGCAGCAGCGTGGGTGTACAGGCCCTTCACAACGAACAAGAGATTTCCCAGGCGCTTTCCAACACGTTTACCAACGAGTGGATGTTTGAACCCCTCTTGAAAGGCCGTGAAATCGCCATTGCAGTCGTCGGTGATGAGAGCATGGGCCTCCTCCAAATCGTTCCCCCGGGTGAGATTTTCGATTATTTTGAGAAATACAACAAGTCAAGCGCAACGCAATACCTCTACCCGGCGCCAGTCAGCGACTCACTGAGAGATCAAATGCGCTTCGCCGCTTCCGAAATCTTTACACTTCTCGGCTGTCGCGACTTTGCCCGCGTCGACTTCATGCTCGACAAGAATGACCGCTTTTTCTTTATGGAAACCAACAGCATACCCGGATTGAGGCCCACATCACTGTTCAGCAAATCCGCCATGGCTGCAGGTTCCAACTTCCGCCAGGCACTCGACGGCGTGCTATCCTCGTGTAGGGAACGCACTCTCGTCTTCATATAAAAAGATGACTGCATAATAGCGCAGAAATTCGTTTTGCGCTCCGCCAACTGCCTCACGTACCAACGTACGCTACGGCAGGTTGTGCTCGCGCAAAGCCAAATTTCTGCATCTATTCTGCAGCCATCTTTTAACGTCTTGGCCCTGGCAAGGTAG
>MIDP01000034.1 GCA_001831095.1 Verrucomicrobia bacterium GWF2_51_19
AAGGCTATAAATTACGTAGACGTGATAGGTTTCTGTATAAGGCGATTGGGGGTGATTGTTCCGATGTTGTTGGGTGTGAGCGTGATGGTGTTTTTGCTCATGAACCTGGCGCCAGGCAATTTTCTGAGTCAGCTGAAGGCGTTACCGGACTTCCCTGCCAGTCGCATTTTGGAGATGGAAAAGGCGTTTGGGCTGAATGAGCCCTGGTATGTGCAATATTTCTATTGGTTGAGGCGGGTGGTGTGTTTTGATTTCGGGTATTCCTGGACGTACCAGGTGCCAGTGGCGCAGTTATTGTGGCAACGCGTGCCTGCGACGGTAACATTGGCCTTTTTGGCCTTATTAATGGCGTGCGGGTTGGCGGTTCCGTTGGGAGTGTTGGCGGCAATCTATCGGGGGTCGTGGCTGGACCACACGGTGTCGATTTTGGCCTATGCGGCGTTGTCGTTGCCGGAATTCTTTCTGGCCCTCTTGGCGATCTTTTTTGCGGCAAAAACCGGCTGGTTTCCGACTGGCGGCCTGACATCGTTGGTCCACGATTTCCTGACGCCGCTGCAAAAGGTCTTTGACTATGGCCATCACCTGGTTTTGCCGACCTTGGTGTTGGGCTTGGGAAGCGTTGCGAGCATGATGCGCATTTTGCGTAGCTATTTCCTTGATTCCATGCGGGCAGACTTCGTGACGACCGCGCGTGCAAAGGGCCTGTCGGAGGGCACCGTGATGTTTAAACACGTCTTGCGGAACGCCATTAACCCGCTCATCACGACCTTTGGTTTTGCGATTTCTGGCCTGCTCTCGGGCGCCCTGATCGTTGAAAACGTGATGAACTACCCGGGACTCGGCAAGCTGACTTACGAAGCGTTCCTAAAGCAAGATCAATATGTTGTGATGGCGGCCGTGCTCATCGGTTGTCTGATGTTGATGATGGGCAACCTCCTCGCAGACGTTCTCCTTGCGCTGGTGGACCCCCGCATCCGTCTGGAGAAGTGAAAGGCCTCTTCAAAATGGGTAGCGGCGTTCTCGCGCAAAAATAAACCGCATTTTTTACAGATATTAACAACTTTCGATATGTAAGACCGTTGAAAAATGGCTCTATAGCAAGGCCCGAGGCGCGAGGGCGACAGGAGCGTACGTTGGTACGTGACTTAGCCCGAACGACGAGAACGCCGCTAGAGACCATTTTGCAACGGTCTTAATCTTTCGGCGTATTTTAGTTGGAGGTTGTCTGTCGGCAATGGAGGGAAGCGGTGTTGAGCGCGGGCGGCGTTGATTTTTTGGAGTAGGAAAAAGTCGAGGAGGACACGGTTATCGGCGAGCAGGAGGGTGTTTTCGGCATGGGTATACTGGGCGTTGAAGGCACCGCCGTCGACGATTTGGAAGTATTCGAGAGAGACGACGGAGAACAGGTATTTTTCCAAAAGCTCGGGAATGGCGTTGATTTCTGCAACGGCGACCGCCCCGTTGATTTCGTTATCCAGGAAGCGTTCGGCGTTACTGATGGCCCACAATGAGCCATTCATGAGGCTTCCGCTGATGCCGAGGTTTTCTTTGACGAAGATGACGGGGAGGTCGATCCAGAAATCGAGATCAAACATCAGGCAGGTCGGCAGGGAGCTTTTGCGGTTGCCGTCGCGCGACGGGAGGTGGCTGTCGTAGAACCATTCGGGCTTCCAATGCTTTTCGAGGGGGCGAACATGCAAGTCGTAGGGCTGGCCATTGTAGCCGCAAAAGCCGCATTGGCGGAGTGTGCGCTCCTCGAGATCGACCAACACAATGTCGAAAAAGCCGCGTTTGTGGAGCGACGCCACGACGCCTCTAATGAGCTTTTTAGACGTCGCCAGGCCGATTCCGCGGGCGGTAAAGATTTTGAGGGCGACGCGGCCGGTCTTTTTTTGAGGAAAAGCGCGCGAGCGTTCCCATTTTGAAAAAAGGCCCTCGACGGCGTTACTGTAGCTCGTTTGGGAGAAATCGACGCCCTTGTACTGCAGGACCTCCGCGTGCAAAAAGGAGATTGCCAAACACAAAAAGAGGCCTATACCTGTTCTATATGATCTTCTTGCGAATCGCATTGTTGTTGTTGTTGGTTGGTTGTCAAAATCCTTTTGGCGAAGAGGCGCGTCGCGAAAGGCAGCAAAAAAGGATTAACACTGCCATCGAAAAGGCAAATCAAAAAGTTGCCGAAAACGACCCCAAGGCCTACGAAGCGTTTGACAAGCTTGTCACCGAGTACCCAGAGAGCGCCGAGGCCATACAGGCGTCCGGCTTTGCGTATTTGAAGAAGCAAGATTTCGCCCGCGCCGCCAACCTGCTTGAAAAGGCGGGCCAGCTCTCGGATGAAAGTGAGTGTTTTCTCTACGCCGGGAAGGCCTTTCTCGACGCAAACGACTTTGACGGCGTTGTTCGGAATTACAAGAGTTACATTGCGCATTACCCAGACGACACCGCTGTCTGCCGCGAGCTGGCGCAGGCCTACCTTTTTCTCAACGATAAAAAGGCCGCTCTCGAGACCTACCTGACGTTTGCCAGCAAGGATGGCTGCACGGACGTCGACGCGGCTACGGTCGGCAATCTCTTCTTGCCGACATCTTCCCTGCAGGCTGAAAAGTGGTTTCAGCGGGCCCTCCAACTGAATCCCAAAAGCCAAGATGCCCTTTTGGGCAAGGTCCGCGTTGACTTGCTTAAAAACAACTGGGCGGATCTCGCTCAGGACGTCGATGCGCTGCAGTCCCTCAATGCGGAAGCGCTCAAGCAGGCCGATCTCTTAGAAGCCCAGGAAAAAGTCGAGGCGTGGAAAACGCTGATTGCCATACAGGAAGCTCAAAGAATCGCCGAAGAGGCGCGCAAGGCAAAACTCGTTGCGCCAGCCGTGTCACCGATGCCAGCCGCTTCAAAAACGCCTCCTGTTGTCCAAGCCCCTCCAGTGCCCGTCAGCCCAGCTCAAAAGGCGTTTGACGAAAAGCACTTTGATGAGGCCTCTGTCCTGCTTCAAAAGGCGATTGCCCAAGGCGAGTCCACGGCACACAATTGGAGCCTGTTGGCTGAATGCTTTTTTCAGCTCGCTCAGTACCCGCAAGCCGAAATGACGGCCCTGGAGGCCATTCGCAAGGACCCTCAAACCCTCGCCTACACGCTGCAATACCTCAAAATGGCCCAAAAGACACAACCCTCGAATCGCTTTATCGAAGAGCTCATCGCAGCCAAAGAGCGTTTCCCAGAAGCCTACCCAATTCATTACGCCCTCAGCAAGGCCTACGAGGCCATTGGGCAAAAGGGTCAGGCCGCGGAAGCGCATCAAAATTACCTCAAGTTTGCCCCTAAGATCGATGCAAAATAGCGCCAAAATGCGTTTCGCGCTCCCCTGACTCCCTCACGTACCTCTATGTACGCTACGGCATTCATGCTCGCGCGAAGCCACATTTTTGCATCTATTTTGCATCGATCTTCTAAGGTGTTTTCCTGTTGAAAACATTTTTAACCTTATTGAGGTGCTTGACGAAGGCGCCACGCGGGTCGAGTTGTAAGATGGCGGGTGTCGTTCTAGGCAAGGGCAGAAAGTCTTGACGGCTGGTTTCGGGTAGTTGTTTGTTTCGCGAACGAAAGCCAACAAAGATCATCAACAGCGCCGCGACAACTGCCGAAAAGAGAAACATGCCCTCGGTCCCCCAGTAAGCGAGAAACCCGGGGACAATGAGCGGCCCAGTCACCGCACCCATGCTGTAGACAACGAGCAGGCCACCCGTCGCCGCCACGATGTCTTTGCTCGACAGAAAATCGCACAACACATTGATGCTCAATGGGTAAATCGTAAACATCACGCCGCCATAGAAAAAGCAGAGCACCGAAAACGGTATCGGCAAGGATTTTGCGTGAATCAAGAGAATCGACATCAGTGTCGTCAAGACGCAGGTGAGCATCAAGGTCCATCGGCGCGGGAAGAAATCAGAGAGCTTTCCAATCGGGTATTGCAGGAGCATGCCGCCCAGCAAAATCACCACCATCAAGGTTGCGATGTCGCCATAAGTGTAGTCCATGCGCGCCAAGACAGCCGGCATCAGTCCGTAAAAGGCTCCCATCATCATGCCGGCGCCGAAAGACCCCGTCATTCCCGATGGCGAAATCGCAGCGAGCTTCCGCACGCTCAAAATCGACTTCTCGTCGGGCACCGGTGACGACAGGTGTGTCCATGCCATTGGAATAATCGACAGAGTGCTCAATAAAGCGATCAGCGAGTAGGGCTTGTCTCCATCGATATCCATAAAGCGCAGCAACGATTGCCCCAAAACCTGCGCGATATAAAACGTCAACATGTACAGCCCAAGGACGCGTCCGCGGTAGGCATCATCGGCGATCTTCAAAAACCAATTCTCGATGACCAGACAGAGGCCAGCCACTCCAGCACCATAAAAAAAGCGCAAAATCAACCAAATCCAGATGTTTTGTGTAAAAATAAAACAGAGGGCAGAGGTCGTCAACATCGCTGCAAGCGTCACATAGGCCCGAATGAAGCCAACGCGAATCAGGTACGACTCTATCCGCAAGGCTCCCCAGATCAGGCCAGAGTAAAATAACGCCGTGACCGAGCCCATAAGCCACGGAGACACGCCCCTCTCTTGTAGCTGTAGGGGCAAAAGCGTCGTCAAAAAACTACTCGCCGTCGCGTACAGCAACAGGCTGAGAATCGGCGACAGTAACTTTTTCGTGATTAAAATCATAAGAATGCCTAGCATTTTGCAGAAAAAGCCTCGCTCGACAATGCGAAAGTGTGAGTTTTTAAAGCGCACCAGCGATCATTGGAACAAATTTTAAGATTGAAAAAGTCGCTTAAAGCCATTTATATCTTCGACATGGCACAAATCAAACTTCTGAATGGCTCTCTCGTTGATGCGAGCCAACTAGGCATTGTCGAGACGCCTGGCTATGATTTCCCCTGTGACAAAAAGATTGCGACAAAGCCGTTTGTTATGAATTTAAAGCTGTGTCGTGTCTTTTTGAACGACAACAAAAATCACCCGTGGCTGATTCTCGTGCCGCGATTACCTGTGATCACTCAAAACGTTCTGGGCTTGAGCGACGAGCAATACGCCCAATTGTGCCGTGAAAAGCGCATCGTGATGGCGGCCATGGTCAACGTTTTTAAGCAGACCGAACAGATGAATGCCGCTGAGTTCGCTTCGGGCGTCCGTCAACTCCACATGCACTTGATTGCGCGTCACACCAAGGATATCGCTTGGCCAAAATCGGTTATCGACAGTCCACATCCGGCAGTGCCCTACTCAGAGGAAGAGAAGGCCGACCTCTGCAATCGCCTGAAAGCTGCCATTGGCGCTCTATCTTGAGAATCAATCGATGGACTGGCTGTAAAACCATTTTGCAAGGGTCTTATGGCTGATTCCAGAAGATTTTCTCGCCATATGGAAGCTTTTGATATTCCATAATCGCTCGCTCGATCCATTTCCAAAAGGCACTTGGGGGTGCTTCTTTTGTTGTCATTTTTTCAAATGCCGAAACGATTTTTGGTGTGACAACAACAAGACCACTGCCTATAGATCCACCTATAGCAGACCCTGTAATTACTTTGATGAATGGGCGTTCATTTAGGAATTCGTTTGTCGATCTGTAAACCTCGAGACCACTTTCTCCGATAGATCGCCCAACCTCTTTGACCTTTTCAAAGCCTCGTGTCAGCCATCCTCGCCACCCTGTCGGCTTTTGCTCTTGACCAAACGGAATATTGCACGACGTGTGCTCTTGCTCCTGAACGGTTGGTGGAGTGACTTCTTCTCTGGTTTCTTGCGATGGCATAACGATCGTACCGCCTGGGCCGTTGTAAACAACAACTTGCGGGCGCTGCAGCAACCTTTCGCGCTTTTTCTCTGACTTTGCCAGCGTTTTTTCAAGGCTAGAAATGTTTTTTTCTAAATCGTCGATAGTCCCTTGTTGCTCGTCGATAACTCTTAGACTCTCCTTGACTGACTCTCTCAATTGTAGATTTTCGTGTTGAACTCGAGCATAGTTGAGCGCGAAGGTCAAAATGAGGGCCGCATACTGATATTGCCTGATGGCCAGCTCGCGGATGGAGTTTTGCAATGTCTCAATGCGGTCATTGAAGTCATTGTTGCTCTGCGCCAAAAGGGCATTTTTATCGATCTGCAACTCCAGTTGCTCGGTCAGGCTTTGATTCCATTTAGAGAGCTCTTCGTTCTCGCCCTCCAGCTTTTGATTTTCGCCCTCCAGCTTTTGATTTTCGCCATTCAGATTTCCACTCTCGCCCTCCAGCTCTTCGATTTTTTTATTGGAAAGAGTGAGTGCGGCCTCAAAGACGAGCGCCATCGCTGCGAGGTCATTCTGGGCGCTGCTGACTTTATTTTGGAGTTCGTCCAAAGCGGCCAGGAGGTCGTTATTGGCTCCTTCGAGCGCTTCTCTGCGCAAAACAAGTGAGTTGTTCTGATCCAACAGGCCGTCTTTTTCTCCGACAAGCGTTTCTGTTTGAGCAAAAAGTTCTCCGTTTTGAGTCAAAAGGTTTTCTGTTTGAGTGACCAGCGTTTTGTTGTCACGCAACCACTTTTCGTTTTCCCCCAAAAGCCCTTCATTCCCCTGCGTTAAAAGTACATTGGCCGCTTTAAGCGCGTTCATCTCTGTCTGCAATCCCTCCAATTGCTGCTGTAGTGCCTCATGCCCCTCTAATGCCGTTGTAAGGATCGCAATCTGGTCCTCCAGCTGCGTTATGCGCTCTTGCGCCTCTTTTTCAGATAACGTGGATTGCTGCAAGCGCTCCTCGACTTGTTTGCCGGACTCAATGGATTTTTGCAAAAGCCCATCGACTTGTTTACCGGACTCAATGGATTTTTGCAAACTCTTCTCCAACTCTTGTTTTTCTGTCTCAAGCGTGCGAATGTTTGTTTGCAAAGTTGTTTTTTCGTTCGTTAATATCCGAATATCGCCCGCTTTTTTACCGAGCTCGTCGCCCTTGTCTTTCAACTCCTTAGTTAGACGCTCCTGTTTCTCCTTCAGGCCATCTCGCTCATTCTTCAGGCCATCTCGCTCATTCTTCAGGCCATCTCGCTCGCCCTCCAATTTCTTCTGTATCTCCTGCACCAGTAGAATGGACTGCTCTAGCTCATTCTTCTCTTTCTCGTTTTTGGCTCTGAGGGTATTTTGTTCTGTAATGATGTTGTCTTTGTCTAAGAGTGTTGTTGCCAGTTCGGAGTTCTGATCTTTAAGATTACCATTGAGCTCTTCTAACCCTATGATCTTCAATGTATTATCAATCTTTAGAGTGCCGTCGACAACGCCGAGAAACATGGCGGTAAGAGCACTAGTCAATATTTTGGCTCCATGTTCTTCAATGATAGCAATAATCGCATTGACTTCGTTTTTTTCTATTTTACCTATTGTTCCACCATCTTGCACTTTCTCATAATCCGGGAACGTTTTGAAACCAATCCGCCGCATGAGAGAATTATAATTTGCTTTCGGACCAGAGATCAAACTGGTCGTTGCCATGAGTATAAAAATCACTATTTTTTTCATAATTGCTCCTCTGTGATTAAAACGGTATAATCATTTTTAATGCTACAAAAAAGACTCTTGGGTGTATCCAGACGTAATGGAAGTTATCTGGAACGCCCGGTTCGGTAACACGGGAATACAACTTTTTCGCTGGATGAATATCAACACCAGCATCGAGACCAAGACGAAAAAGACCACAATGCTGCTCAATCCCAATTCCTGTACGTAATCCTGGAATTTGTGTCTTTTTTGTTTCTCCTTGGTAAATCATAACACCAGCATGATCCAGCGCTCCCAGCGAAAACTGTGTGATTTGAGGTCCAGCGAAGAGCCACAACATGGTCGGGTATTTTTCAGACAAGGCGAACAAATAGCCCAATTTAAAGAGCAGGCCGACGCTCCATTTTTTATCGAACTCGGTAATCGAACCATCGTCTGGATCTATCATTTTACTTTTGAAGGAGCTGTCCAGTTGCGCATACGACTCTAATGCCCAATACCACGGGTGGTTCCATTTCCTGGCATATCCGATAAAACACCCCCACGATTTGCCGTTTTGCTTGATGCTTTTGTTTTCATCGACATCGGTCCAAACATCTATTTGAGGGCAATACTCTTTACACGTTCTCTTATCCGTCAACCGCTGCAGACTTCCGCTGGCGCCGATGTAGAGGCCTTCCTTGAAGCTGGCTGAGAGGGTGCTGAAGGCGAGTAAAAAGAGTCCTGTATGGATTGTTTTCATTTGTTTTGTCTTCATGCATCTTTGCATAGTTTGCAGAAAGATGTCAATGGAAAACTGAAATGAAAAATCGTCCTCAAGTCTTGGCAAAATTTTATTACCGCGCATCGGTTTTCCGATGCGCCCTGGATGCGCCGTTAGAGAGTCCGACGGATCTAGGGAGCTTTTTTGTGGCGCACTCCTTCTGCGCTACGGAAGCGGCTTTGGCTGGTTTTTTAAAGCGTCCATTCAACGTCGAAGGGCAACACTTGAAATAACATAAGGGAAGCAAGCGATATATTGAAAAAAGAAGCTTGCATTGGCAGAGGAAACTTGTACAAGTTAAGTGAAATTTATTGAAAATGAGTGGATTTTTTATAGGTATATTGACGTTTGGTTTGCTCGCGTTGAGCGCGTTTATCGTGTTAATTATTTTGATGCAACGTCCCAGTGCAAATGCGGGGATGGGGGCAGCGCTCGGGGGTGGTGCGGCCGAATCAGCCTTCGGTGGGGAGGCTACGCATGTCCTCACGCGTTGGACGATTTATGGCTTGATTGCTTTTTTTGTTCTGTCTTTCAGTTTGTCTTTGATCTACATCTCGCGTGAAAAGCGACAGGGAAAGGTGGAAGGCAATCTGCCTGTTATCCAAGAAAAAATTCCAGAAAAAACGCCAGAGGGCGCATTGACGGATGTTAAATAGATGGACAGCTGTCTTTTGGGCGGTTTCATTTCTATTTGCGGGCAACAGTGTCCAATCTCCACAAAACCTCCCAGTTGCAAAGCTCAGCCAAGAGGAGGCACGGGAGCTCGTTGACGGTATTCGCGCGCCCGCGTACGCCTCTCCGTATCGCATGGAGCTGGAGGTAACGGTTTTTCCGAGATCTGGAACGAGCAAGACATACCTGGCCACGCTTTTGGGTGAATATCGGGAGGGGCATGAATGGATCGCCGTGTCGCTCGTGGATGCCGGTAAAACGTTCCGTTGGGTGTTTCAAAATGGCAGTAGGCCTCGTGCGTGGGCAAACGATCGTGAAATGACGACCCAGGAGTTCCTTTTGTCGCTGCATCCGGACATCCCGCTCGACGTCTATGATTTATTGATGCCTTTTCGCTTTTGGGAATCGTGGCAATACATGAGTGCAGAGCGTTTACGCGCGCGGCCGGCACACACCTTTCGTTTTTCAGCCCAAGACACACCTACGCTGTATGCCGCGGATGTCGTTATCGACGGTGCCCTGAAGGCTCCTTTAAAGGCCGTCCTCTACACGACACCCAATGTGCCCTATAAAACCTATCAATTTCTCAATTTTAAAAAGTTTGAAGACGAGTGGGCCCCGGAAACGATCGATTGCATAGATGCTGCCCGCAACAAAGTTCGCCTCCAAGTAAAGTCTCTATTGCTCCATCAAACGTTCCCCACCTCAACGTTTTCCACCAACGTCACGCCTGTCAAGCAATCACCCAATTAACCCACTTTTGTCCTCAAAAATTATAGTATTGTCCTCAAACCATTTACGCGCTCGATGTTTGTTTTCAGAAAAGTAGAAATGACCGATGCCCGCCGGCTCTATGATTGGCGGCGTTTGGAGCGTGTGAACTCCTGTATGTGGACAGACATGACGGCCACGTTTGAAGAGCACTGTGCATGGATTCGGCGCAAACAAGCAGATGCGACCTACCGATTTTGGATAGCGATGCTCGACGATGCACCCATTGGCCTTGTAGACCTCGAAGATCTCGACCTTCAAAAAAAGACCTGCGAATGGGGCTATTACGTCGGCGAAGAGAGTGCCCTTGGCGTCGGCGGTCTCATTCCGCCATACGTCTACAATCACATCTTCTTTGAATTATGCCTGGAGGCCGTCTTCACTGAAGTCCTCGATTCCAATGTGCGAGTAATGAAGCTCCACGCACTCCACGGCTTTCGTTACCTGCAACGCAACCCAAAGGCCACACAAAAGTCAGGAGCGGCTGTCGACACCCACTCGCTCGTCCTCGAACGCCAAACCTGGCTCCAACAGACAGCGCTGCATCGCTTCCGTGCCCATTTCCCATAGGAGTTCGATACCGCTACCGACATTAAAGCTGTCCATAAAAACATTATTCGAGTTTAGCTGATTAAGGGATTTTCAGCATCTGGCCGACAACAAGGCTATTCGGTGACTGCATAGGGTTGGCGTCAAGGATGTCTTTCCAGCGTTGGGGGCTGCCGTAGACCTTGGTGCTGATTTTCGATAAGGTATCTCCGGGCTGGATCGCGTATTGTTTTGATTGTCGCCTGATGGCGGGCTGGTGTTTTCTTGAGACAGAGAGGATGGCCTCGTTGGGCGCTGGACCTTTTTTGAGTGTGGCTTCGAGGACGCTGAGGCGCTGTTTTAGTCGGAGGTTTTCCTCGCGCGCCTGTTTGAGTAATTCAGCCATATCGAGGGCATCGACGGCCTCTTTTTCTGGATGAATCTTTAACTGCGAGGCAAAATCGCATTTAGCGCGTTCGACAAGCTGTTCGACGAGGGCCTTATTGGTATTATTGCTTGCGTTTTGCAGGTATTGGCGAAAGTGGTAGATGGCCGAAATGGGGTCTTTGTAGACTTCGAGCTGAAGACAGCCGACCTCTAAATGCGATTCCGGTGCCTGCTTGCGTTTCTCAATCACCTCTAAAAAGGCGAACAGGGCCTCTTCCTTGCGTCCTTCGCGCAACAGGGCCAGGCCGCGATTGTACTGTTTTTCGGAAAGCTCGCTAATTTCTCGTCCTGGACGATGCCAAAACAAGACCGTCACCGCAGCGATAGCAGCCAAAACGAGCACTGAATATTTCCATTTCATACTGAGCTTTGCCGAGAATAGACGTAACGTTCGGCCTCTATAGCTGCCTGGCAGCCGGTGCCAGCGGCAGAGATCGCCTGTCTGTAGTGCGGATCAGCGCAATCACCGGCGACAAAGACACCTCCAACGGCCGTCCGGGTTTGCGAATTCGGCTCTTTGATAAAATAACCGCTGTCGTCGAGGGGCAGAATGCCATGAAACAACTTTGTGTTGGGCTCGTGTCCGACGGCTAAAAAGACGCCCTCACAGGCGATTTCGCGACTCTGTGAGTTATTTTTGTCCTGAACGATCATGCCGCGCGTAAAGCCGTTTTCATCGGCCAATATGGCCTGCGGAACGGCATTCCAAACCAGCTCTATTTTCGGTTCTGATTGGACGCGATCAGCCAAAATCTTCGACGCCCGCAGCTGGTCTCGGCGGTGAACGATCGTGACTTTTTTGCAAAAATGCGTGAGGAAGAGTGCCTCTTCGCAAGCCGAATCGCCGCCGCCGATCACGATGACGTCCCTGTTGCGGTAGAAAGCGCCGTCGCAAGTGGCACAAATCGAGACCCCTTTTCCTCCAAACATCTCTTTTTCTCCAGGAATTTTCAAAAACTTGGGTGAAGCTCCCGTGGCGATGATGAGGGCCTCTGTCTCAATGAAGCGATCGCCAACAAAGACGCGTTTGCAGGCTTCAGATAGTTCAACGCGGTCAACTTGGCCGCTCAAAAACTGTGTTCCAAAGCGCTCTGCTTGTTTGCGCATGCGATCCATGAGCTCAAATCCGGAAATGCCCTCTGGAAAACCAGGGAAATTCTCGATCTCCGATGTCATAGTCAAGAGGCCACCGGGCAACGATCCCTCGATGAGAAGAGGGCTTAAATTGGCCCGCGCGGCATAGATTGCGGCCGTCAATCCCGCACAGCCAGAGCCCAAGATTATAATGGATTGTTTAGAAAAGTCTTTCATAGCGATTAAAATTCAAGATAGTAGAGTTGTTGAAAAAAGCAATAGGAAGTTTTGGGCATTTGTGAAACCTCTTTAATATTGACAGTGTCTTTGGAACTTATTCTATCGTTAGCGGATGAAAAAGAAGTTTTCGCTGGACTTTGAAAGGCCTTTGGCGGAGTTGACCGAACAGCTCGGCAAGCTACGCGAGATGGCTGCAGACTCGAAAGTTGACTTTTCGACAGAAATTGCGGCCATTGAGAAAAAAATCGAAGACACGCAAAAAAAGATCTATTCGGACCTCACTGCGTGGCAGAAGGTGCAGCTGTCGAGGCACCCCATGCGGCCTTACTCGCTCGACTACATACAGCTGCTCTTTGAGGGATTTCAAGAGCTCCACGGCGACCGTTGTTTTCGCGACGACCAGGCGATTATCGGCGGCACAGCTTTCTTTGAGGGCCGGCCCGTCATGATCGTTGCCCAGCAGAAGGGGCGCAATACGAAGGAAAACCTCAGGCGCAATTTCGGTTCGCCCAATCCCGAAGGTTACCGCAAGGCCCTACGACTCATGCGTTTGGCAGAAAAATTCCAGATGCCCTTGATCTGCCTGATCGACACTCCTGGCGCCTATCCGGGCATTGGGGCTGAAGAGAGGCACGTGGCTGAAGCAATCGCCGTTAACCTCCGCGAAATGAGCATCTTGAGGGTCCCGATTGTTGCGGCTGTCATCGGCGAAGGGGGCTCCGGCGGCGCTTTGGGCATTGCCGTGGCTGACCGCGTCCTGATCCTCGAAAATGCCTATTATTCGGTCATTTCGCCGGAAGGCTGTGCGGCCATTCTCTGGAAAGACCGCGTGTTCGCCCCAGAAGCGGCTGAGGCGCTCTCCTTAACCGCCGACAAACTCCTCAAAATGGGCATCGTCGACGAGGTTGTCAAAGAACCGATTGGCGGCGCTCACCTGAACACGGAAAAAGCGGCCCGCAACCTTCAAATCGCCCTAAAAAAGCACTTGGCGGCCATTTCCAAAGATTCCATTGACGAACTCCTCGACAAGCGCTACTGTAAGTACCGCGTTATGGGACCCTTTGAAGAAAAACCAAGACCTGCGTAAAACGTCCTCTAGCGGCGTTCTCGTCGTTCGGGCTAAGTCACCTACCTTAAGTAGGCTCCTGTTGCCCTCTCTCCTCGGGCCTTGCTATAGGCTCATTTTTCACAGGTCTTGCTTCTTTTAAAAATAGTTTTTAGCTTGGGAAAATGCTCTTTTAATCTTTTAAGAATATTTAAAAATCTAATATGTCTAAATATTTTGGAACCGATGGTATTCGCGGTCGCTACGGCAGCAAATTTGTCAATGAAAGCTTTGCCTACGCTTTAGGGCAGGCGATCGGGCATCATTTGGAGCCACGGACGTCTCTGTACATCGGCATCGACACGCGTCACTCGGGTCAATCGCTTGCTGGCGCTCTCTTTGCAGGCTATCAGAGTACGGGGCAAAAGGCGGTGTTTATGGGCGTTGTGCCGACACCCGTTGTTTCATTTACCGTTGAAAACTATGCGCCCCTCAGCTTTGGGGTCATGATTACGGCCTCGCACAACCCCGCTGACGACAACGGCTTTAAGGTTTTTGGCAACCACGGCCGCAAAATGACCGTTGCCGAGGAAATCGCCCTCGAGGCGCATATCGACAAAGCCCTGCTCTCCAAGGCCCATCCCGTCGCGTCGGCCAAACTTCATTTCGAACCATCATTTCTAGAGAACTACCTCTATATTCTCAAAAACACCATTGACGTCTCTCTGCGCGGCAAACGCATCGTCCTCGACACCTCCAACGGCGCTGCCCAGTACGCGTCACCGGTGCTCCTGAAGGCCTTTGGGGCTGAGCTTATTCACATCGGCAATGCTCCCGATGGCCAAATCAACAAGGATTGCGGCAGCGAACACCCGCAGTTGCTTTCCAAGACAGTTCTGGAACATCAGGCGGATATTGGATTCGCTCAGGATGGCGACGGCGACAGGCTCATCGCTTGTATGCCCGACGGCAGCATCGTTCACGGCGATCACCTGCTCGGCTTTCTCGCCCTCTACGCCACAAAAAAGAACAAAAAACTCGTCGTCACCGAACAGAGCAACATCGGCCTCGACATCTTTTTAAAACAACACGGCATTGACGTTATCCGCACCGACGTCGGTGATCGCAACGTTTTCCACGAGATGGTCGCCTCGAAGGCCTT
>MIDP01000035.1 GCA_001831095.1 Verrucomicrobia bacterium GWF2_51_19
CAATCTTGGAGTGCCCACTTATCTAAAGCGCGTCACAAGGGCCTATAGCCAGGCCCGAGGAGTGAGGGTGACAGGAGCGTACAAACGGTACGTGACTTAGCCCGATCGACGAGAACGCCGCAGACATTCCGTATCATTCCCAGTAAATATTCCGCATCATTCCCAGTAAAGGCTCCGTATCATTCTACACTCACATGCAATCTTGGAGTGCCCACTTATCTAAAGCGCGTCACAAGGGCCTATAGCCAGGCCCGAGGAGAGAGGGCGACAGGAGCGTACAAACGGTACGTGACTTAGCCCGATCGACGAGAACGCCGCTATAGGCCCTTGTGACGCGCTTTAGATAAGTGGGAGCATTTGGCCACGTCGGAAGAGGGTAACCTGTCCGGTGCTCGCCGAGACGGTGATGGCAACGCAATCAACGGCCATCGAGATGCCCAAGGCGGTCGCGTGACGTGTCCCCAGGCCACTTGGTAGGTGTTGTTTCATATCGGAGGCGTAGATCATGCTTCCAGCGGACTCGAGGAGGCCGTCGCCGCCGATGACAAAGGCGCCATCGATGGATGAAAACTCTTTAATGGTCTCGTCCATGAAGGGGTTGAGGACGTTGCGTTCTTCGGCCTTGTAGCCGTAAAAGGGGTTGAGGACGAGTGGTTTGATAAAGGGTTTGAGTCTTTGGACATCGCCCAAGACAAAGAGGCAGCCGACGGGCCGACCTTCACGACCCTCAACCGCCAACTCCGTGGCAATCGCGAGGAGCCGTTCGAGGACTTCCGGTTTAACGCCGTCGGGGAGGATATCTTTGGGGTTGTTGAAGACGGACTGCATTTCCTTTTCCACCTCGATCACGACAACGGAGTCGAACTGGTTGCTGTGTGGAATGCCGCCCAAGCAACACAGACGCTCATCTGGCGAAAGAATGCCGTGCGTCAAGCAAATGACGATCGCGCTGCGCAGTTGCGACAAGCGATTGTGCGAAAAGAGGCGGACGGGCACAATGTAATGCTTCCCGCTGACCGACACCTCTGTCGCGCGTTGAGTGACCAAAATGGTCTTGAAGTCCTTGAGTGCCGGGCCACAGTCAACTGCGCCCGAAAAGGTATCTGCGAAGACAAAGATGGAGTCGCATTTCCCCTGTTTGGCAATTTTTATGGCCGCGCGCAAGAGCTGTTGATTGAAGCGGTTGCCCTTGCTGTCAATGAGGGCCGTATCGCCGCCAAACGCAATGACGACACGCTGCTTAAAGATATCGAGGGTTTCGGACGCGATCACCTCTTCGAGGAGTTTTTCGTTTTGGAAAATGCGGGCCAACGAGGCCAAGACATTGAGGTAGCTGTCTTCGTTTTCCGACGCCAAAATGAGAAAAATAAGACGGACCTCATCGTGGGTATCCCCGCCATTTTTCAGACCCAATCGACACCGACCGATCGCAAACACGTACGGCCGGTTCATTTGAATTCGCATGTGAGGCAGCAAAACGCCGTTGCCCAAATAGGACGTCATGGTGGCCTCTTGCTCGACGAGGCCCTTCAACACTTCTTGCTTATTTTGGAGCGGGCAAGTCTGCAAAAGCTCCATTAGCGCGCCTTCAAAGGTATTGCTCTGGATGTCTAAAATCCGCGACTTTGAAATATATCGATCTAGATGCATGTCATTTTTCCAAGGACCCTTTTTTTAGAGCGTACAGTAAGGCGAGGCCGATAACAAGTATAAAGCTCAAAAAAGGCAAAAAGAGGGAAAAGCCGACCTGAGCGCACTGGCGGTAGATAACGACCCACGGAATCAAGCACACCGCGCCAAAAAACACGAAGAAAAACAGCAAAATCGCCGGCCCTGGACGCCCCATCGTCTTCGTTGCCTCAGGGCTCGCCTTTCCCTTGCGTCCGAACAACTCCCCCAATAGCAACACCCCAGCGCCCACACAGATCCCCACACAGGTGTTAACAAACAAGATTATGTAGTTATGCAAGTCCATTAGAAATCTCCAACAAGTGTTAAAGCCCTATTCCATTCAAGCCTTTGTAAACGGTCTAGTGACATTACGCTAGTCAACGGACTTAAATGTGAATGTTGCTTCTTGTTGTTTGAATTTTGTTTGAATTTTATTGGCAAATATTTGGCGACCGGTCTTGCCCTTAAACATGCCAGGCTTACCAACGTTGGTAAACTCAATGATTTTAATATTTGGTAAAGAGACAATGAATGTAGCAATCTTCTCAGCATCTTTTTCAGTTTTTTCACCTTTATCTTGTAGTTTTACAGTAATTTTGCTGCCGCTGAGTGTAAGCTCTGCCATCAAATTTCCATTTTCATCAAACAACGGGAACCCATTTAGGGTAATGGTGAGATTATTATTTTCTTTGTAGCGAGCGTAGAGCGTTTGGTCGTCAACCATCATACGCAGAGAGGCAAGTTCGTTCGTTTACCATTCTTCAAACAAGGACTGTCCCAACAGAAAACGGTAATAATTGCCTTCCACCTTTTGACAATCGATAATCATTTCTTTTGGGAGAGTTTTTCCAACGGACTTAAGAATAGCAGCCTTATACTTTTTTCGATTACCTTCTGTGCTTCCGCCTGCTTCAATGGCAATAGTGATCTTTGATTTAGAGCGAGTCAGTGTTGCAACAGTCGTTTTTCCATAGAGCACATCTTGTCGCTCGCCCGGACCCTCCTCGCTGCTATCCGAAGATTCACTGGTAAATTCGCCCTCCCCGCGCGTGACAATCATAACATTGTCTGAGGACAGTATGAGCTTGCCAAGCTCATCTAACGCTTTCTGCGTCGTATGTGATTTCTTGCCCATTAAGGCACTAAAGACATTGGAACTGCGAGCAGAGCGCGGAAGCGAAATGTACACTTCTTTTGTCTTGTTTTTATCGTCAACAACTCTATTGACTTGATCTATGAACAACTGTCCCAGTGTTTTATTACTGGTTGAAACCTCTTTGTCAAAGCTTCCAGAAAAGAGGTAAAAGAGATATAAGGAAGGGTTTCCCTCCGTTTTTTCTTCACTCGATAACATCACAAAGCCGCCTTGATTTTTCCCATCAATGATTTGCGAGAAACGGTTCAGCTTTAATTGTCCAAACCACTCTAGTGACGTTCCACGAATATGAATGTAAGGCTCAAAAAAAGATTTTCTGTCGACAAATGAATTTTGTTTATTACGTAGGATCGAAAGGACCTCATGGGTGGTGTTCGAATCCGAATATTGTGTTCTCTTCCCCGATCCTCTTTCTGGTAAAATAAAAACACTCTTGTCAACAATTTCTTTGCCAAGTTTGTAGATCTCTTCAAGCATTTTATTTTGATCGTGTTTCCCAGGGAGAATATACTGGTACATCACTGTCTCCGTGATCAGCGTGATATGAGAAGGATTGTCCTTGGCATACTTAACATTGTTGTAACCCAAGATCTCTCCCAAAACGGCGAGTCCTTTTTTTCTGGTTTCTTCATTATCCAATCCAAAAATGTCACGATCGAGCACAGTCGCCCAATCTCCAGCAAGCGCCAATCCTTTGGCATAAACAAAATTATCTTTACCTATTTCACTTGGAGCAGTGAGTCCTCGTCGAAGTCCTTCTACGAGATCAGTTGATGGCAAAAGCGGGCAAAAATTATCGTCTTTGTCGATATTGAAAGGCGCACCATAGTGTGCCGCAGCGATAAATATACCGGCATCGTTTCCCAAGTCGATCGCGCTGTCACCTTGCCATTCATACGCTCTTTGTATCTTAACAAAAGGGTGAATGAACTCTTCTATCTCTGTAGCCTCCCATTTTGTTTTTTTACTAATAAAACCGTTCAGTTCCTTCGACTTAACAATCATTGCAGTGGTTCCATCTAGCCAAAGATTGCCGATGTCTTTACCCTGAGGAGGGGTATTGGGGACGGTGTCCATAAAGGAATTGTGACGGACCATGTTGTACAGGCCACACGTGTCGTTAAAGAAGTCCACCGTTCCCTGTGTGTAAGCTACTTTGGCGCCAGAAACACTGTAAAGCGTGCAATTGCCGTGGATACTGTTGTCAAAAATACCATCTTCTTTATTTGTTTTTTCTGGAAAGAGTTTTGGTAAAACATTCACAACGACATCGAGAAAGGTCAACTGAGCCAAGGCACCCCCTTGGCTGTGTCCGGTGACAATAATGTTTAAGTTTTTAAGGCACTCTAAACCGAGCGTATTGACCACGTCAGAGAGTTGAGTCAAGGCATCCGGCAAGCCCTGCAATGATTTGGTCAACTGCCCTCGAGCGCTATCGCCGTCTTTGATTACCATCTCTTCGCGAGAAAGTAAGGCGTCTCGCGTGTATCCTTTCTCGCTCAAGTACACCCGTTTGAGCATATTGGTGATAGACTTTATCATGGATACACGGTACGACATTGCTTTGTATGCAAAACCTCCGTGAAGGAGCATATCCCCGTAATCTTGGCTTTCCTTATTGCTCGAGGTAACGCTCTTGACCGTATTTTTAACCGTCGACGTTATACCGATCTTTTTGACTTTTTCTGATTTATTAAAAAACTCTTCCATCGAGATGGGAGCGAGGGCAAAATTAGTCATCCAACTGGCCGAATTGAATTCTTTAAGCACTTTCCCTACGACCGATGTTTGTTCTTTACCTTGCCACGACTCTCCCTGGCTTCCACGTAAAACTATGAGGAGAATGTCTGGTGTTTTATCGGTTCCCTTTCTAAAAGCGATATAGCCAGGAAAATCGACTTCTATTTGCCGATCTGTCACACCATGCAACGCGGTTCCATATCCATGCAGACCCTCAAAGTTTGGCTCACATTCCCAACCATAGGAAAACGGGTAAGGGGCCGGATAACCCTGCTTGGAATCCAATGCCTTATCTCCAATAGTCCATGAATCTGTAGTAATGGATTTGTTCGCGTCATCAACAGGCATGAGATTGACAGAGCCAGCCTTTAACGTCATCGGGTATTTTAAGCCTTGTGGGCATGCCCATCCAGTCAAGTCGTTGATGCGTTTTGTAGTTACATAAGACCGCATAATGTGCAAATGAATGTCTTTAACCAAGTTTTCGTCTCTTAAAACAGGTGTTACGCAATTGATGTCGACTTCAATCTGTTGTGGATCTTTTACCTTTGCCCCTTCGAGTTCCCCAGTCTTCCCACCGGCATGAACCAATGCAGCGCTCAAAAAATAAACAACAATTATAGCTCTATAAAGAGCTCGTTTTGATAGTAATAACTTTTCCATATTTTTTCCCATTGAGACGTAAAACCTGTAAAATAAAAATAGCAAGCCTTAAACTCAGCTAAAAAAACTACAACTACGATTGGGTGCGCCCTAACCTCCCACGAGTGTTAAATGGCAGCAGAGAAAGGGTGTCGGTTTTTGGATCTTATGTTTGTTGAAAGACGTGGAAGAAAGGATGCGAAAGAGTCTAGGGCAAGGCCTAACCTCCCACGAGCGTTAAATGGCAGCAGAGAAAGGGTGTCAAAACTTGGCTTTGCGCGAGTACGATCTGCCGTAGCGTACATAGACGTACGTGAGGCAGTCGGCGGAGCGCAAAACGAGTTTTCACGCCCTTTCTCTGCTGCCATTTAAAAGAGGGCATTAGAAAGCACCCCAATCGCAGTAACTGGGCCGCTGTCTTGCATCGAATCGACAGCTCCATCGACCTTATTTAAGGTATCTTCGGCCTTGGTATAGAGGCTGTCGTCGGTGATTAGGCGGCCGAGCGTGTTGTTATCGGCGTTGAGTTTTTCTGAAAACTGGTGAACATTGTCGACGGTGGCCCGTATTTTTTGACCCAACGTGTCGTCGGTAAAGAGTGCGCCAATGGTGCCTTGGCCCTTGTTGATTTTGTCGACAATGCCGTCGGCGTTGGATAGAAAGCCATCGGCCTTGTTGGCGGCTTTTTGGATGTCGCTGAGGGTCGTCATGACTTTCGCATACAGTTCTTCGTCGTAGATGAGGCGGCCAAAGGTTCCCTTGCCGGACTTGAGCTGATCGGTGATATTGGCGAGGTTGTCGATAATGCGGTCGAGCTTGGGGCGGTTGACATCAAAGAAATCACCGACTTTTGAGAGCAAAGTACCTGAACTTTTCTGCCCTTCTCCATCGCTCTCAGAACTGCCGCCGAGGGCCTCTTCGACGCCCGTTAAGAGGCTATCAAGGCGTTTACCGACGTTGCCGAACTGCGACACAACGGCGGCAAAGTCGGCCGTATATTGCGTCTTGATATAGCTTTTGGGCGCGAGGTCATCCTTGTCTTTGCCGGCCTGAATGGCGACGTAATTGGCTCCCAACATGCCAGCGGACGTGATGATGGCTACAGAGTCTTTTGGAATAGTAAACTGCGTTTCGATGTTCAAAATGGCCACGCCGAAATCATCTTCTAGCGTTGTGTTTTCGATGGCGCCAATCCGGACGCCTGACAAACGCACATCGTCACCGGGCTTCAGCTGTTTCAGATCGGTGAAGCGGGCGCGAATTTCGTAACCGCTGTGCTGGTAGAACGTCGTCTTGTTGAGCGTCTGGTGGACGAGCCAAATCATGAGGACGCCGAAGATAAAGAAGAGGCCTACGCGGATGGATTGTGAGGTTGTGTTCATCAGGATTTTTCTCTAAATCGTGGGTGTTTGGGATCGATGGAGGGGTCCATGAAGTCCCGAATGAGGTCATCTTTGGATGCGAGAAAACGTTTAGGTGTGTCGATGGCGTGAATGCGGCCGTTGTGCATGAGGGCGACGCGGTTGGCCACGGCCATGGCGAGGCTGCGGTCGTGGGAGACGACGATGCTGGTAACGTTGATTTCTTCTTTCAGCGTGGCGATGACTTCCGCAATGGTGGCCGACATGACTGGGTCGAGCTCGGACGTGGGTTCGTCGTAGAGCAGGAGTTGCGGCTCCATGACAAGTGCCCTGGCAATGGATACCCGCTTGCGCATGCCGCCAGAGAGCTCCGACGGGTATTTGTGGGCGGCGTCTTCGAGCGAGAGCATCGACAGCGTGTGCATGACTTTTGCGCGAATGTCGGCGTCGCTATACAGCCGGTGTTCCTTGGGATAGAGGGCGAGGTTATCAAAGACGTCAAGAGAGTTCAGCAGCGCGCCCGACTGGAAAACGAGCCCCATAACGACTTTGCCCTGCGATTCGTAGACGTCGAGGCCGTTGACCAAAATCTTGCCCTTATCTGGCCAATCGAGGCCAATGATGTTTTTGAGCAAAACGCTCTTTCCGGCGCCGCTCGGCCCCATCAATACAAAGATTTCGCCCGGGGCAACGTCGAAAGAAATGTCGTGGAGGACCTCTTGCTGACCAAAAGATTTATAGACATTTTTTATTTCTACACTGACGGCGTCTTTTTTCACTTAAATAAGGATCTTGGTTACAAAGTAGTCCAGCAGGAGAACAAATATCATTGAGATGACAACGCCCTTGGTGACGGCAAACCCGATTTCGCGTGGTCCGCCCTTGGTCCGCAAACCGACGTTGCAGCAGATCAGCGTGACGGCAATGCCAAACACTTCTGCCTTCAGGAGGCCGTCGGTCAGGCTTGCTGTATCAACGAAGTCCTTGAGGCTCCTCCAGTAAATTTGCGGGTCGAGGGCGATAAAGCTGACGTATTTTACAACGATCATGCCGCCGTACCAGCCGATCACGATGGAAAAGATCGTCAACACCGGCATCATGACGGCAATCGCGACGAGCCTTGGCATGACGAGTAAGCGCTCCGGCGAGATATTCATGGTTTTAAGGGCGTCAATCTCTTGGTAAACGGTCATAGAGGCCAATTCGGCTGTAATGGCTGACCCGACGCGCCCAGCGAGCAGAAAGGCGGTCATCACGGGCCCCAACTCGCGGCACATCGAGAGCCCCACAATGCTGCCCAAATAATTTTGCGCCCCTGGCACCTTTCCAATGCTGTAACCCGCCTGCAAAGCCAAAACGGCCCCGATAAAAGCGCTCAAAATACCGACGATTGGCAAGGTCGTGTAACCGATGTGGTAGGCGTTGTCGAAAAAGCGCGCAAACTGCCTCGGAAGATACGGCAAATGGCAAATCGAGCGCCACAACAACATCAATGCACTACCAAACTCGTCTAAAATGTTAGCCAACACGTTCACTCTGTACCCTGTATTGTCGATGAAAAACCACCTCTTGTCAAACCTTGACAAAAATTA
Source organism: Verrucomicrobia bacterium GWF2_51_19 (assembly GCA_001831095.1). Classification (GTDB taxonomy): domain Bacteria; phylum Verrucomicrobiota; class Verrucomicrobiia; order Opitutales; family UBA12508; genus UBA12508. Next base: position 8,163 of record MIDP01000035.1, read on the forward strand.
TTTTGTTAAAAAAAACTTGCATTCGCCATACCTCCGACTAGCGTCCCATGCGTTATGAAAAAACTTACCCCACTCTTAATGTTGTTGCTGTCTACCAGCGCGTTTGCAATTGTATACCCCAATTTCAATATCGTTGAATGCGCCGAAGGCATCCGTAACAATTATGGCGATTACAGTGAGTTAACGCCTGGTAGGAAAATCGAGTACCAAAACGAGCTCCGCGATCTACTCGGCAAGATGTACAATAACTTAGACGGAGATGAACTGCTTACCGAAGCGCTGAATTATGTCGCGAATACACTAAAGCTGCAAGAAAACGACATTGAAGAACTCAAAACTGTTTTCCTCGGCAAAGGCGCTTATGTCGGCGGCACACGAATCTTCAGGAAGAAATCGATGGTCAATATACGCGTCGGACTCGAAGACGACGAAGACTAAACCGCTTAACGTCTCTCTCTCGCCGTCACATAAGCGAATTCCGCCAGGGCAACCATGAGAGTGTTGTCGGCAGAGACGAGATTGAGGCGGCCAGAGGCGAGAGTTTTCTGGGCATTGAGGAGGTCGAGGAGGCTGTTGACGCCAGAATGATAGCCCTCTTGTGTTGCCTCAAAGGACTCTTGCGAGGCGCCAAAGAGCGATTGCGCGGCCTCGCGTTGACGGAAGGCCGACTTGACGGTAAAATAGGTCGACCAGACCTCCTTCATCACGTCTAACTCCTTGGCGCGCACGGCCTGGCGCTGTTGTTCTCGCTGTGTTTTGGCCTGAAGAATGGCATAGAAGTCGCCAAAACCGTTAAAAATGTCCCACTTGATGGCGATGTAGCCCAAATAATCGCGCTTGAGGCCAGACTGGTGTTGCGTCTTGATAAGGTCCGCCGAAAGACCGAGCACCAATTGCGGCCAAAAAGCGCGTTGCGACGAATAGACGTCCTTTTCGTAGGCCATAAAGGTTTCGCGTTCGGCACGCACGTCGGCCCGCTCCTTAACGACATCCGCCAACAGGGCCTCCAGCTTGAGCTCTTGGAAAAACGTTTTGGGCTCTTCGGGCAACGCGATATCAATGGCACTGCAGATGGGAACCCCCACAACGGCCGCCAAATTGGCGCGTTGCGCCTCGACATTCGCCCGCACGCGCTCCAACTCGAACAGCGCTTTTAGCATCTCAGCCTTGGCCTGCAAGAGACTTTGTTTCTTGTCCAGGCCGCTTTCAAAACGGCTCTTGGCAGCTTCATAGGCCGACGTCGCATCCTCGTAATTGCTCATGTTAGCGCAGACGGTCTCCTGCGCGGTAAAAAAGTCGAAATAGGCCGTCTGCACTTGGTAAACGATCGTCTGCAGCTCTCGGTTGTGGGCATATTGGGCGGCGATCAGGCGTTGATAGGCGGCATCGGCTTTTGCCTTGTCGGCTCCAAAGTGAAAGAGCGTGTACGTGATGTCGACCGACGGGTAGGCGCTCTTTGTAACCACGGTGGGCGTCGACGACGTTGCCCCCGTCTGCTGCTGCTGGACCTGCCCCGTAACGCTGACCGTCGGGTACAAGGCCTTTTCCGAAATCCCCTTTTGCGCGCGTTTCAACTCAATCGCCTCACTCGAAATCCGTACATCCGGCGAGTTCTTCAACGCCAAATCAACGAGGTCCGGCAAAGCCAACTTATCGGCCGCCCAAGCAAAGGTACAGAAAAACAACAGACTCCATTTCAACATGATTTGCCATTATGAAGAGGTTTTTGCATTCATTCAACAAAAGACCGTTGAAAAAGAAATGTTTTGAAAAAATCTAAAAAATCGTCATTGAATCATTTTCTGTCGATGAACAAAAGACCGTTGAAAAATGGTTCTAGAGCAAGGCCCGAGGAGTAAGGGCGACAGGAGCGTACATGCGGTACGTGACTTAGCCCGAACGACGAGAACGCCGCTATAGACCATTTTGCAACGGTCTTTTATTTTATGCGACGCTTAAAGAGGGACTTCTTGAGCTTAGGCATCTGGGGAATCGAGGCGACGAGTGGCGGCTGTTTTCGCAGTTTGGGCGCAAAGATGTGGATGTTTGCCTCGGCTTGGCCGATGAGTTTTTGGGCCTGTTTGAGGGCGCGAGCGGTTGAGAGCGTTGGGTTGGTTTTGTTGTCAGGGAAAAGGTTGTCGGGGCCAATGAGCTCCAATAGGCCTGAATTCTCGATCACGTGACGGACGTAGGATCGCACTTCACTGAGAATCAGGTAACGGTGCGTATTATGCATGAACTGCAGCAACTCTTCCATCGCCATAATACAGCTGGCGTCGATCAGGTGGGCGTTGCGCATCTTGAGAATGATGATCTGGACGTTGGGCCTCTCACACAGGTGCTTGATTTGATCGCGGAAGAGCTCTGAGGCCGCAAAAAATAGGTTGCCTTCGATGTGGATGATAGAGATTTCGGGTGTCAGGCGCTGTTGATCTTGCTGCATCTGCGTGAGCATACCCTCCGCATTGAAGGCGTATTCGCTCATTTCTGGCATGGCTGCCTTTTTCAAAAAGAGCAAAACCGACAGCCCCACGCCAAAATAAATCGCCGTGTTCAGTGGAAACAGCAGGCCCGAGGTCAAGGTGGCGAAAAAGACAAAGGCGTCCGAGGTCGTCGTCCGCGTGATCAGCCTAATCGCGTGTCGATTGAACCGCATACCGCTGAAAAAAATGACCACGACGGCGAGGGACGCTTTTGGCACGTACGCCATGTAGGGGCCCACATATAAGACTCCAGCAAACATCAAGAGACCCGCGAACAGGCCACTCATCGTCGTCCGCGCGCCGCTGCGGCAATTCACGGTAGAGCTCAGCAACGAGCCCGAGGCCGGCATGCCCGAGAAAAAAACGCTTCCCAAGTTCGCCAAACCAACGCTAAACATCGTCTGATTGGCGTCAATCTGGCCACCGGACTCCGCCGCGAGCGACTTTCCAATCGACGCGCTCTCCAGGAGACACAAAAACGCCAACGCGACAGCCGGATTCGCCAACAAGCTAAGCATGTCGAAGTCGACCGCCGGCAACGTAAACCGCCATTCAGAGAGCGAAATGGGGTCCAAGTACTTGAGCAAGAGCCCATGACTCTCCATGCCATAGGCCAGGAGCGCAGACGCAGCCAAGGTCAGGGCGATATTCGGCAAGGCTGGTAACCATTTTTGTACGGCCCAAAAAACAACAAACGTAAACAGGCTCAATACCACCGACGGCCACTGCGTCAATGGCAATTTTGAGAGAGTCGCCAAGCAGACATCGTAAAAGGTCCGCACCATGGCCGAATGCGCATCAAACAGCGTATATCCAAGGACGTTGTGCACCTGATTGCCGATAACGAGAATCGCGCCCGCCGTGATGTACCCAAAGACGACACTTTTGGAGACAAAATGCGTTATGTTGGCCAAACGGAGAAACGAGCCCACGATCAAAAAGAGCGACACCAATAGCAAAAAGAGCGGCAAATATTGCACCACTTGCTCGTGCGAAAAACCCAAGGCCGCAAACGAGCTCAATAGCAAGATCGCCGTTGGGTTTGTCGGGCCAAGCATCACGTAGCGCGACCCAGAAAACAGCGCAGCCGCAATACTCGCAATCGCCGACCCGAAAATGCCGTACTGGAGAGGCAACCCCGCTATCATCGCGTACGCCATCGCCTGCGGAAACGCCAGCAAAGCCACATTGAAGCCCGCCCGGAAATCTCCAAAAAACTTGTAACGCGTGTAGCCGTACACCGCCTCTCGCGCCGGGAAGAAGTCGATGTGCGGGTTTTTCAACCAAATTTTTAAACTCTGCAAAAAGTGTCCCATACTTGTTTACGCCACGAGGGCTTGTAGGGCGTCGAAATGTGGATTGACGACCGTTAAATTCAATTGCGGCCGTTGTTTCTGAAGAGCATGACACAAATTTTGCACGACGTCAACTCGGTTGCAGTCCCGACTCAGGTGAGCTAAGAAAATTTGCTTCCAGGCGGCGTCCGGCATGCCCCGTAAAACCTCAAAGGCAGCCTCGTTCGACAGGTGCCCATGACGGCCCAATATTCGTTGCTTGATGGACCACGGCCGCTTCGTGTCGTTCTCCAAGAGCTCAAGGTCGTGATTCGCCTCCAAGACCAAACACTCGACGTCGCGTATCTTTTCCCGCACGAGCTGCGGAACATAACCCAAATCCGTCACCCACCCAACAGATGCAAAACCGCCCCCACCCTCGCTTTTGAAAACATACCCAACAGGGTCCTGCGCGTCGTGCGGAATCGAAAATGCGTCCACAACGAGATCCCGATAACTGAACGCCGTCCCCGTCTCGAAGACCTTCCACGGCAAACGTTTACCCAGCTTGTCTTGCAAAACACACGCCGTCGCTTCGTTCACAAAAATGTCTAACCCACTCTCCCCCAGCGCCTTCAAGCCCACAGAATGATCACTGTGCTCGTGCGTCAGAAAAATACCATCAATCGACTCTATTCCCAAATCAAATACCCGCAACATCTCCCGTATCCGCTTCCCAGAAAAACCAACGTCCACCAGGACCTTGCTCTCCCCAGATATCAACAAACCACTGTTGCCAGCGCTGCTGCTGCCTAGTATTTCAAACCTCATAAAAAAGAACCGTGCAAAATGGCCCACGGCGTTTCGCGTCGTTCTGGCTAAGTCACGTACCAACGTACGCGGTGGCCATCGCTCCTCGGGCCTGGCTATAGAACCATTTTGCCCAGTTCTTGCTCGTTGATTGTTAATAAACGAAACATGTTCTCAAATGCCTTCGTCCTCAAAAAAAACTTATGATAAAGGGCGTCAAAGCTTGGCTTTGCGCGAGCACGATCGGCCGTAGCGTACACAGACGTACGTGAGGCCGGCGGCGGAGCGCGAAACAAGCTTTCACACCCTTTATCATAAGTTTTTTAAAAGCTATAGCGGACGCTAGCCTCTACGCTCTGCACAAAGAGGTTTTTGAAGCCTTTTTTGGCGCCGTTGCCGCTTTGGGCAATCTTGGGATCGGTGGTACCGAAGAAGCGGTAACCGACGCCCAGGGTGATATTTTTAGCAATATCGTAACCGACGCCGGCCATGAGTTGGTAGGCGAAGGTATTGGCGCGACCGTTGTAAATGGCGTCGTTGGTGAACTTGCCCTTAACGCAACCGTAACCGATACCGCCACCGGCATAGAGGCTCCAATTGGCGCTCATGGCGTAGTCGTAGTAGACGTTGGCCATCAAAGAGAAGATACGGAGGTGGCCGTCAACGGGATCTGAGGCTTCCGTGGCACCGGTCTTGTAATCTTTATTATCGAAGGTCTTATAGCCTGCCTCGAGGCCGAAACGCCACTCATTGAAATATTGGCCGACTTCGAGACCCATAGTGCCACCGGTCTTGAACTTGTTCCAATTGTCATTGGTGTTGTCCTTGTTCTTCAGCTTCATTGGAAAGGCAGCGCCACCGTAGATGGACGCGTACCAATCGTTGTGTTCGTCTCTCGCATAGACGGATGTGATCAGAAGTAATAGCACTCCCGTCAGTTTTAAAAACGTTGTTTTCATAGTTTTTTTAAGACCATTGCAAAATGTTCTCTAGCGGCGTTCTCGTCGTTCGGGCTAAGTCACGTACCAACGTACGCTCCTGTCGCCCTCGCTCCTCGGGCCTTGCTATAGAGCCATTTTTCAACGGTCTTACGTCTTGTAGGTTGTTAATAGACAAAGACCTATGATAAATGCTGTCAAAGCTTGGCTTTGCGCGAGCACGAGCTGCCGTAGCGTACATAGAAGTACGTGAGGCAGTCGGCACAGCGCGAAACGAGCTTTCACGGTATTTTGCATAGGTCTTTTAGGTTGGAAACAGTATTCTGCTCCTTAATCATTTCAGGAGAGATCCACCTGGCTGACAACAAAAAAATGCATGTTTTTGGCGCTATTTTGCATCGGTCCTTACTTCGCAACAATCATGGGGACACACAAGAGTGGCTGGTTGGGCAATCTATTCTGACTGGATGAAATAGGTAATGACTTAAAGGAAACGGTCAAGGACTGGCCCTTGTCGTCGATCGTGGCCTGGCGCTTGTCGTTGTCGAGCGAGGTGATGGTAGGCCGTGCGACGACGCGCTCACTCAGCGATTTCGAGGCCCTCTTCACTGTTGTAACAGCTGCAATAAAGGTCTGTATTTGCTCAGCAGAATAGGTTTGCTCGGGAAACGCTTCGCCGAGGAGGCCCTTGATTTCATCCAAAACGTCAGCCGATCGCAGATCATCCATCGAGAGATCACTGTTCTTAACCAACGATTGCAAGAACTCAACGGGCGTTTTGCCGTCCTCTGGCTTATTTTCCGAAAAGTGCTCTTTGAGCCAATGGCCCATTTTAACGAGGTCTTCTTTGTAGTAAAAGCCACGCAAGATGCTCGGCGCGATGGCGAGAAATTTTGTTGCAAAGGGCGCAATGATGCCTAAACCCTTCGAAGAAGCTGCCAATGTTGCAAAAATATTGGTGCCTGGAATAAAAATAGCAGCAGTCAAACCGATCACCTGTGTCAAGGGGTGGACTTTGTGACCCGTGAGGGCCTTGACGGTTGGAATGAGCATCCCGACCGACAACGCCCCCATAAAGGCCAGGCCGAGTGGGCCCGTTGTCGTGCAAAGAAGCCCAATTCCGCCAACCAGCAAAAACGGCGATTCCGACTGTTTTAACCACCGCACAGTCTGCCGCAGTCCGGCCGCCCCACCCTTCTTGACTGTGTCAAAAAACGACTCGTGCTTGCGGTGCATCGCCGCAAGATCTTTGTCTGGCGTTGGAACACCCTTGTCTGGCGGCAGAGAGAAATTTTGAGAAATACCTGTGTTTGTTATTTTTTGCATACTATTTCAGACTGATGCAAAATGGATGCAAAAATGCGGCTTCGCGTGAGCACGATTCGGCCGTAGCGGCAGGGCTCGCCCTGCACCCTTGGATACTTCGTATCCTCTCTTACAAAGAGGATGCGCAAGCATACATTGGAGTACTGGGGCCGCTGCCAACGAAGGCTGTCGGCGCGCAGCGCGAAACGCATTTTGGCGCTATTTTGCATCAGTCTTCCTTGCGGTGTTGCAGAAATTGCATATAATTCTTAGTAATAAAGTAACGCTGGTGGGGGTCTTTTTCGGTGCGCATTTGGACGTGGACAAAGCTGCGGTTGACGAGACCCGGCAGACGTTGCTGGACGTTGGACGGCGCACAATGCAAGTAGCGGGCGATGTCCTTGAGCGTGAAGCCGTGGTCTTCGCGGAGGAACTGCAGAATGGAGTGATCGCGGGAGTCGAGGACTTGAAATGGGCTGCTTCGCAAAAACAGTGTGGATCGGAAGCGCATGCCGATCTCCTCGAAGATGGGCCCTGGGATTTTGTTTTGTTTGCAGGCCTCGAGGACCTTGTGGACGCCGCTGCCCCAGAGTTCGGCATAGTGTTTTTCGCGAAAGAGGCGAGAGATGACGCGGTTGCGCGTGCGCGTGATGCCCTGGTAGAGGTCTTCGATCACGATGCCGCTGATGAGAATGCCGGGGTTTTCGATTTCAACGCGGTCATCGAAGATCGAAATTTGGATCGGCGACCCCTTTTGTGAGTAGTCGGCGTGCATGACGGCGTTGACCAGCAACTCGCGAATGGCCATTATAGGTAATTTCGGCATGGGGACGTTGTCGTTGCCGCGTTCGATCGTGCGCAAATTGTGACGCTGGATAAAATCAAAGGCCTTTTCGAGCGCAATTGGCAGGTTCTCAAAAAACTCTTCGGTTGCAAGCAGGTTGGCCTTGGTTATGCCTGAAAAGAGACCGCACTGGACCCAGGCATCGGGAAAGAGCTTGGCCTTGTCTTTGCCAAACAGCAGCATGCCACCGATCGTCGGCACCAATTTCCCCTGATAACGCCTCACGATGCGCAACGACTCCAGGTAGTGCTCAGAGCTGAAATCGTGCTCGTCTTCAAAAAAACGCTCAACGAGTTTTCGATCGATCACCTCCTCGGAGTACTCCGTCAGGCCAATCTCGTCAAAGGACTGCGTGAGGACGACGCGGCGCATCTCCTCGATGAGGTTTTCGTCCGCCTGCCGGTTCGTCGACCCGATACGCACAAAGACGCCAGCCTCTTCCCCCAGGCGTTTCAAAAAGTGCGGGCGGTGCTGGCTGAAAGGAATGTGCACGACGATTGTCTGTGTCTCGCGATAGGGGACAACGCGAATGTCTGGAATCACCTTTGGCTCGATGCTTTCCGCGATAAAGTTGGCCAGCCGCTCTTCTTCTTTTTGGGCGTCGTGAATACCCAAGACGTGGTGAGTGCGGTCGTCGACACCGATAACGATCATGCCGCCAGCGGTGTTGGCAAATGCGACAACGGCCCTTAAAATGTTGACCGGTGAAGAGATGTCGCGCTTGAACTCCAGACGCTTACCTTCGTTTTGTGAGAGTATTCTGTCTAACTTCATAAGACTATATTAATTATCAAATTGATTGATTACGAGTTTTACGAGTTTTTACCGAAAAATTATTAGTAACTGAAAGACTGATCAGAAAGGATGTCAAAACTTGGCTTTGCGCGAGCACGATTGCCGTAGCGTACATAGACCGCGGGCAGTCAGCGGAGCGCGAAACGAGTTTTCACATCCTTTATCATCAGTCTTTCATAGTTTAAACATCTCAATAACCACCTTTAGACTTCCCGACAGCTTGTTCAGCTCTTGAGCGACGGTATGGGTTTTTGAGACGGTGTTAGATGCTTCTTCGGTGCGGTTTTTGAGGTTTTCGATGTGTTCAGCTAAGTGAGTAGCGCCTGAGGACACTTCTTGAATGTTGCCAAAAATCTCGTTGCTGGCCGTCGCGACCGCTTCCATGTTTTTAGAAATTTCCTGCGTGGTTGCAGACTGTTCTTCAACGGCAACAGCAATGGTATTGGAGAGCGTCTTGCTTTCATTGACGACACCTGAAATGATGCGGATCGCTTTGACAGACACATTGACGTCTTTAATCATTTGATCGATACTGGCCTTGACTTTTCCAGTGGCATCCGCGCTCTTGCTTGCCAATTCCTTGACTTCGTTGGCAACGACGATAAAACCCTTTCCAGCCGATCCAGCATTGGCGGCCTCAATGGTGGCGTTGAGCGCCAGGAGGTTGGTCTGGGCGGCAATTTCCTTGATTAAGTCGATCACTTGACTGATGCTGTGCGCCGATGCCTCCAGTTTATCCATAATCGCTTTAGCCTTGTTGACTTCTTCCGTCGCTTGATCGACAATCGTAACCTCTTGTGAGCAAATGCGGACCACTTCGCCAATCGACGCGTTCATTTCCTCGGAAGCGGAAGCCACGTTTTTACTGATGTTGTTGAGGTTTTCGCAACGTTTGGTAATTTTATTGAGAATCTCTGGAAACGTTTGGCCAATCGCCGTTGCCTCAATCGCCTTTTGCATCATGTCTTCCGTGCCAGACGAGAGGTCTTCGCTGCTGCTGTTGAGCACTTTGGTCGTGTCGACGAGTACGCGGCCGTTGTCGGCGAGGTTTTGGATGATTTTGTAAATTTTGCCGACAAAACGGTTAAACCAGGAAGCGAGCTCGCTCAGCTCATCATGGCCACCACTGTCGAGACGCTTGGTGAGGTCACCCTCTCCTTCAGCCATATCCTTGAGAATGGTAATGATTTTTTGCAGAGCCGATGTGATCGAGTGTCCAATCGTGATACCCAAAATCAAACCGATCAACATGCTGATCACAGAAAAGAAAAGCGCGATGCGTTCTGCATGGAGACGCTCGTTACTGGCACGAGCGGTAATGTCGGCCTTAATTTGCAGACAAATCTCGGCAATGCCGGAACTCTGGATATCGAGAGCGGCCAATAAATCATTCTGATGTTTTAGGGTCTTGAGGGTTGGGTCAGCCAAGCCGACAACGGTATTTAAGAGTTTTGTGAGTGTTGCTCTTCGGTCCTGCCACTCCTTGTCTTTTGCATCATTGAAAGACAATCCAAGATTGTAAAAGACCGTCTTACCTTCGGTTTCGTAAAACTTGTGAAATTTGTTTATGAAAGCCACATTTCCTGACATAAGAAAGTCGCTGTACATCTTCGACAGTCGCAACGCAATACGCGCAATATTTTGTGTTCCATTACCGATTTCGACATAGTAGCGTGGGACCTCTTCGCCCGATATGCCGTAAGTAAAGTCCAACTCGCGAATGCCCTGAATGGTGTCTTGAGTGGCCACGAGGAAGTCTTCAGTGCATTTATCCATCTGCTCGCGCAAAACTTTCATTTGCTTGAAAGCTTCTATGTAAGCAAAAAAACCATCGATGTACTGCTTGATTTGAGGCGATAAGGTGTCTTTGACAGACTGCCCTTCAAAGACGGAGTCACTCTCTTCAATCATTCTACGAGCCGCGTCAGCATGGTTGATGGTCTTGTCGGCATAAACTGATTCGTGGTAACGCAGGTAAGCTTTTTCAGCCACTCGAGCCTGCAAAATTTCCGACACGACCTGGGTAACTTGTTGGTCTTGCTTGAGTAAGACCTCCACTTTTTTTTGCAACAAAACCCCTGAAATATGATTGATGGAAATAAACCCGATAAAGATTCCCACCAACAAAAACAACTTTGTTCGAATATTTAGATGTTTAAGCATGTTTGCAACGAATCCAAGCTTGGCTCAATTAAAACGATCAACTGAACCCATAAAAGACCTGTTGCAAATTGGAGCAGCTCGAAACGAGCTTTTCTCGGCATTTTGCATCGGTCTTAAAATCATGTTTCCAAGAGGCAATCTCAAAGACTCCCTCTTGGAAAATATATTAATCAGGTAAACACGTGTTACTTCATGTAAATGCCACAAGCTGGAATATAATCTTTTCCGTCGCTACCTTTAACGCGCTCGAAATAGGTATTCTTCTTGTGCAATTTCTTATCACCGGGCTTGGTGTAGGTGTAGTCAACCCATCCCTTACCTTTGGCTGGATCGTTGGCAATCTGCAGAATTTCTTTTCTGAACAGTTTACCAGTAGGATCTGGGCGATCAACATAGTTGGTGCCGATCAGCTTTGGGTTGTGAGGATGGCAGACAACGGTTCCTGTAATATCGTACGCGAAGGCATAGAACTCAGGATTGTCTTTGTTGCAATAGGCTGGGTCTTTTGAATCAACAGCCTTAAATGCTCCGGGAGCATCTTTTGCTATATGAGCTGCCAAGGTTTGGACCATCTTGATCGCATCCGCATCTTTTGGCTCGAACTCGGCGGCAAACAAACGGCTGCTCGCCAGGAAGTAAGTCGCGACGAGGCCTAAAGCGACGAGGAGAACTTTGAATTTGTTATTATTGAACATATATATATCCTTTTGATTTTTAAGATTACGAGCGCTATTGACAGCGCAAGTTCTGAAAGAAAGTGTAATCTCTTTTTTACGAACTGCAAGCAGATTTTTAAGACCCGTGTAGAGACCTCAGCGCCTCACTGACCATTGAAGCAGTCAATAGTTCTGGTAAAATCAACGGAGGTCGTTGCCTGTGAGGGAAATAGAGCACGTATGTCGGCACTCCATTGCGGCCCAAAGCATTCAAGGCCCTAGTGATGTGTTCATCCCGCCGAGTCCAATCAGCACGCATTAAGAGCACTTTTTTCTGTTCAAACAGGGCTAAAACTTGTGGATCTTGCAATGTTGTCCTCTTATTGACTTGGCATGTCAGGCACCACGACGCCGTAAAATCGACAAATACCGGCCGCCCCTCTGCCTGCGCCTGTTCTATTTTTTCGACATCGAAGGGCTGCCAAACGTCTAATTTTGGGCTCGATGACTCTGTAAAAACCAGCAACAGTGCGACAATGATAGCCATGATCGCCAAAAACTTCAGCCAATGGCTCGACCGACGATAGGCCCAAACGGCAAAGCTGATGACAAGCAGCCCCAAAAGCACGGGAATCACAGACACGCCCTGTTCACTCAGGACCCAGAGCAGCCAAATCACCGTAGCGAGGACGGGAAAGGCCAAAAATTGCTTTAAGGTCTCCATCCATGGCCCTGGTCTCGGCAACAGTCTTAATCCAGATGGGAAGAGACTCAGCAACACATAGGGCAGCGCCATACCTAAGGCCAGACATGTAAAAATGAGAAAGGGCAACCATCCCGTATAAAAAAAGGCCGCGCCCAACGCGACACCCATAAAAGGAGCTGTACACGGCGTCGCAATGAGCGTCGCGAGGCAACCTGACAGAAAAGATCCCAAAATGCCAGATGAGCCCCGCCCACTCCAAGCAACATTCACCTCTAAAAAGCCCAAAAAGTTCAGCCCTATCAAAAAGAACAGTACCACGAGCACACAGAGAAAGGGCGTCGATTGTAGTTGGAAACCCCAGCCCAGCTGCAAGCCCCATTGCCGCAAAAGGACCAAAACGCCGGCCAGCACAATAAAGGAGAGCCATATCCCCGCCGCAAAGGCGCCCGCATGAACGCGTACAGACTGTCTCCCCTTCGACGCCACGTCTATCAGCGAAACAATCTTGATACCGATCAGCGGAAAGACACACGGCATGGCATTGAGCAGCAACCCTCCCAGAAAGGCCATTAAAAGGGTCATCCATGGCAGGTTCTGCGTTATTGGCTCTTCTTTTAACAATTCGCCATTGCTGGCACCACGAATCTCAATCTCTGCCGAGCCTGGAACGCAACTCTCCTTGCAAGCAAGCCAAGTAACAGTCGCCGAAAAGTCAGGTGCCGGCTTTGGCGCGCTGAACTTAGCTTTGACGACACATTGTTTTGCATAAACACGCGTCATAAGCCCCGCCTCACGCTCCACTTGAGGATCCGGCCAACTTTCACTCAACAGGGTAACGGTTGCCGGCAGGTGCCATTGTATGGCAGTTGAAAGACCCGTATCGCCAGGCGGGTTCGCGTAAATGTGCCAACCCTCTTCCATGTTCAAATGAACATCGACAGTGAGTGGATCGCCGTGCTGCGCCGACCAAGAAACGTCTACAGGAGCTCCAAAAGCAGCAACACTTGCGAAAAGAACTAGCCAAGACCGGCGTAAAATGGCGCCAAAATGCGTTTCGCGCTCCTTGAGGTGCCTCACGTACCATCGTACGCTACGGCAGATCGTACTCGCGCAAAGCCACATTTTTGCATCCATTTTACGCCGGTCTTTAATCCACCTAGAGCCTGTTTATTTCTTCTCTACAGGCTTAGCTTTTTCGTTTACTGGCGCAGTAACGGGTGTTTTTTCTTTGGCTGACTCAACGACGGGTGCTTTCTCTACCGTCGGAGCTGCCTCAGGCTGTGGCTTAATCGCCTGAACATCAACGAGTTCCACATTGAATATCAGGGTCGATCCAGCTGGAATACTCGGCAACTTGCTGTCGCCGTAAGCCAAATCGGCCGGAATGTAAATCTTTGCCTTGCCACCCTTCTTCATCAGGCTGAGGCCTTCCTTGAACCCGGGAATAACAAAGTTGAGACGAAAGGTCGCCGGCTGGCCACGAGCAATGGAGCTGTCAAAGACTTTTCCATCGATCAGACTGCCTTCGTAATGGACCGTCAGGAGGTCTTTTTCTGTGGGTGTCGCTCCAGTACCCTCTGTGATAACTTCGTAAAATAGGCCGCTGTCGGTCTTCTTAACTTTGGCATTTTTGGCCAAATTATCTAAAAAAGCCTGTCCTTTTTCGCGCTGAACCTTCGCCTCTACAGCCACTTTCTCTTCCTTGATCTTGGCATAGGCGTCAGCTTTCTTTTGAATGTAATCTTGCATCTGCGGACCTACAACGGCGAGGTCAAATGTTAACTCTTCTTCCTTGGCCGCCTTTTTGATGCCATCGATAAAGGATGCTATCTCGGCATCACTCAGGGCCAAGTCGGACAAGCCGGCCGCGCGCGTACCGATCATCCAACCGTACATTTCCATGCAGGCCTTGACGTCTACATCCTTTGCGATCTCGATAACAGCAACCTTTTCCTCGACGACCACTTTGGGCGCGTCTGCGGACTTAACAGCTGCATCTTTAGAAGCAACGGATTCCGTCGACTTCGCGTTCTCGTTGACAGCAGGTGTCTTAGACGCCTGCACGTTTTTACTCTCTGCGCCGCAGCCAGAGGCAACACATACACACAGTATGCTCAAGATTGACTTTTTCATAGAGGTTGCAGATTGTCGTGCCTTTTTTTTAAAAGGTCAAGCGCAATGGTTGTTTTTTTAACGCTCGGGGAAATACCTTACTAGGCCGATGCAAAATGGATGCAAAAATGTGGCTTTGCGCGAGCATGATTCTGCTATAGCGGCAGGGCGATCCATCCGGCTTCGCCAATTTTTTTGCGAAATATAAAAATGCATGCATTTTTGTGTTTCGCTTTAAAAGTTTTTTGGAGAGGGGGTCGGGGAGAGACTTTTTTTCAAAAAAGTCTTTCCCCGTGGCCAGTCAGCGGAGCGCAAAACGCATTTTTGCGCCATTTTGCATCGGCCTTATTTTAGCTGTGTTTTCGAACACCCTGCCCTAAGCCAAGCGTCAACGAAAGGCTGGATATCGCCGTCCATGACGGCCTGAACGTTGCTGGTTTCGTGACTCGTACGGAGATCTTTGACCATTTGATAGGGCTGAAAAACGTAACTCCTGATTTGATTGCCCCACGCGATTTCACCCTTTTCGCCATAAAAACGCTCTTGTTCTGCCCGTTTTTCATCTTCAAGCTTCTGGTAAAGACGCGCTTTTAGAGTTTTCATGGCAGTGGCGCGGTTTTTGATTTGGGAACGCTCGTTCTGGCAGGTGACAACGATATTGGTAGGCAGGTGGGTGATGCGTACCGCTGACTCAGTCCTATTGACGTGCTGGCCGCCCTTTCCGCTGGAACGGTAGACGTCGACACGGATATCGTCATCCTTTATCTCAATTTCGACATCATCATCGATTTCTGCAACGACGTCGACGGAGGCAAAGGACGTGTGACGGCGCTTATTGGAGTCAAAGGGGCTGATGCGGACAAGGCGATGGACGCCGCGTTCGGCCTTGGCGTAGCCGTAGGCATACGGTCCTGAAATTCGAAACGTGGCACTGCTGATGCCAGCCTCTTCGCCAGATTGAACGTCTTGCACATCAAGGCTATAGCCACTGCGTTCGGCCCATCGCGTATACATGCGAAACAGCATATCGGCCCAATCGCAGGATTCCGTACCCCCTGCACCCGCATGGATATTGATAATAGCGCTGGCGTTGTCGTGCGGACCGCTGAGAAAGCACTGCAACTCAATCTTGTCAATCTCTGCAAACAGCGTCCGGAGCGTTTTCTCCAATTCTTCTAAAAACTCTGTACCCGCGGGGTCCTTGTCGTCCATTTCTTGCATTAGGTCGACTAGAGCAGAGAGGTCATCGACCTTCTTTTGAAATTGGACAGCAGGCGCTATGGCATTCTTCAGCTGATTCGCCAGACCAATCGTCTTTTGAGCCTCCTGTGTGTTGTCCCAAAAGCCCGTGGCCGCCATCAACGTTTCCAGTCGCGCAATCTCTGTTTGCTTCACTGGAACCTCAAAGATACCTCCATAAGTGCCCCGATCGTCGCAAAATCTCTTCTACTTGGGAGCGTATATCCGATGATAATTGCATTTTTTCAACGGTCTTACCTTTCTAGTAAAACATAAATCATTGATATATATACTATGCTGCGTGCTTGAGATGCTTTGGCAAGAAAATTATCGCAATGGCGCCCCCACCCAGACTCGAACTGGGATTAACGGTTTAGGAAACCGCGGTTCTGTCCATTGAACTATGGGGACTGTTGTTCAGACTAGGTCAACTACGTAAGTAGACTCCTGTCGCTCTTTGGCTTATCCAGAAAACAATTTGTCATCGGCCTTAGGTCTGTTGGTATTCATTTAGTTAGATTAAAGAC
The DNA here is from genome assembly GCA_001831095.1 of Verrucomicrobia bacterium GWF2_51_19. Taxonomy (GTDB): domain Bacteria; phylum Verrucomicrobiota; class Verrucomicrobiia; order Opitutales; family UBA12508; genus UBA12508. The sequence goes on from MIDP01000035.1 coordinate 24,015, forward strand.
CCGTGTAAAATGGATGCAAAAATGTGGCTTTGCGCGAGCACGATCTGCCGTAGCGTACATAGACGTACGTGAGGCAGTCGACGGAGCGCGAAACGCATTTTGGCGCCATTTTGCACGGGTCTTTATAACAATATTTGAAGTTTTCGCTTAAGCAAGCGGAAAACCATCCGATTCTATGCCTTGTTAACGCACTCCGTGCATTAGCAAACAAATACCAATCACATTGGTCCTCGCAACAAGGAAGTTGCAAATAAATAAATACTCAAGGAAGGAGAACATCATGGCATTAGTAATCAATACAAACACAACCGCCTCATTGGCGTCAGCACAATTAAACTCAACCAATGCTTTGCTACAAAAAAGCATTAACCGTTTGTCTAGCGGCCGTAAAATCATCGAGCCGTCCGACGACGCTGGTGGTCTTGCTGTGTCGGTCAAGTTGGAATCGATCATCAAGAGAACCAGTGCGGTACAAAACAACGTCAGCAATGCGACCTCTTTCTTGCAAACGCAAGATGGCGCTATGGACACAGTAGGTAAGATCCTCAATCGTGTATCAGAGCTGAAAATGTTGTACACCGACGTTACCAAGTCAACCAGCGACAAGGCGAACTACGATAAAGAGTTTACACAATTGAAAGCTCAGTTAGGAAACCTCGAAGCTGAAAAGTTCAATGGTGTTAGCGTATTTAGTTCCAGCAGTGTCGGTGAAGTCATTATATCTGAAGATGGTACACAGAAAATTACGCTGTCTGCCGCAGATATGTCTTCGAAACTGACAAGCGTAACGAACGCTTCTAGCTTGAACGACCTCGCCATCGCCACAATTACCACAGCGATTGGTGAAGTTGCGGGACTCCGTGCGCAAAACGGTGCTCAAAGCAGCAGGTTGGCGTTTGCTGGCGACATGTTGACGATTAACAAGACCAACATCGAAGCCGCGAATAGCCGAATTGTCGATACCGACGTCGCCGCCGAGTCGACTTCGTTCGCTAAGTTTAACATTCTATCGAATTCCGGTGCCGCCATGTTGGCCCAGGCAAACACGATTTCTCAAGTTGCCCTCCGGTTGATCGGTGGATGATACTTAATCCTCTTAACATTAACCACACTAAAAGGGGGCCTTTGGCCCCCTTTTTTAAGGCCGATGCAAAATGGTCTATAGCGGCGTTCTCGTCGTTCGGGCTAAGTCACGTACCGCATGTACGCTCCTGTCGCCCTCGCTCCTCGGGGCCTTGCTCTAGAGCCATTTTGCATCGGCCTTTGGTTCGTTAAAGGAAAAGGCTTCAAAGATGCTTTTTTACATTTCGCTTTTTCAGTCCTTCATTCCAGGCGCTTTTCTTTTTCTTGCTTTTTCGATATTCCTTTTCTAGAATAACAGTGAATGCGCTTATTTTTACCCCTACTCTTTTGTTCGACCTTGTTTGGTGGCAGTTTTCCGGAAGAGACACGTAAATTACCACGTGATTATTGGGCCTCAACTGAATCGACGAATACAGACGATCTTTGGTCAAAATACGCGAGCCTCTTCAAAGAAAGAGGTTTTTTCGAAAAGCCAGACAGTATAAAAATGCAGATCGGTGCATGTGAAGACTGGGCATGGGTCCTGTGCTATGTCACAATAGGCGAAACGACAACGTGGTTTGTGGCAGCATTAGAAGATTCGCCATTGCGGTGTATAGACGGCGAATCTTTTTTGTATTTAGAAAAAGGTGAACAACAGGTCTATTGGATCCCTCTGCCCTTGGTTTTTTCTGAAGAAAAGAGAAGTGTCTATTGGCAATCATCATTGTTTAATTTTCAAGAAAACACAAAAAAGCATTACAGTCCAATCCAAGACATCCCTTGCCTTCGTTTGAGTAAACACAAACGCACAATTTTTATCTTTTGCGGTCTATTAGATAGCAGAACAATATGGATCTGTGTCAAATGCCCCTATTGTTTTCAAGAGGAGACGATGAAAAAGTCGTTGAGTGTTGGCGATCTTCCCAATAAAAACTGATAGTGCCCGTTTCCGACGTCCGCAAAGCCGACGTCCGAATAAAAGGTGCTGGCGAGTGCATTTTTCGCCGTTGGAATGAAGGTGCCAGTCACGACCGATGCCCCTTCTTTTTTGGCAGCGTCGAGGAGAGTTTGCATCATGAACGTTTCCAGGCCCAGACCGATCGCGCGGCAGCTGAGCAAAAAGGTATCGATCGACCACGTCCGTCCCTGTTTTTCCGCAACAAGAACCCCAACGATGCCGTAATCGCCAAAAATATCCTTTAGCTTGAAGGAGCGCGCCCAGATGACAGGGTTGTCGATGCAACTTTTCAAATAGCCGAGGGCGTGGCGACGCGTGGTGAGGTTAAACTGGTTTGTACGCTGGACGAGCTGTTCGATGCGCGCCAGGGTCGCCAATTCGAAGGGTCGAACAGTCGCCTCGAGATGGAGGCTTTTGAGAAAATCCCGTGGCGACGTTGCCCCTTGCTTCAATGCCGTGCGCTTCAGTCCCATCTGGTAGGTCCGGTGGCGTTTTTTATCTTCGTCGGAAAGCGTTACCCGATCCAAGCAAAGGGACTCAAAAAGCTGCTTTTTGGCGTTGTAAACGGCCTGAATGACGGTCACCTCGGGCGCATTTTGGCGGACTTCGGCGCACTCATGCGGGTTGTCGTCGACGAATACAAGGCTGTCCAGGCCGACATCGAGCGTCTTGGCAATGTGCTTCATCGAAGCCGACTTCGGCCCCCAATTGGCGCAAAAGACCAAAAAATCTTCCCGTCGCAGGACCATGCCATCGTGTTTTTGAAAGGGCAGGAGGGCGTCCTCGAGGTTGTTTTTGCTCGCGACAGCCAACAAAATCCCGCGTGCCTTCAGCTCCTTGACAAACTGCTGAAAGTCGCTAAAAGACTCGCCGATAGCCGATGGCGCACCCACGCGGATGCCGTCTAGGCCGTCCTCAGAGATGATACCGCCCCAGAGCGTGTTGTCGAGGTCGAGGACCAGCACTTTTTTCAAAAAACCCAGTGATTGTTGCATCAGGCTCGTCAGGTGCTTGGCGAGCGCTGGTAAAGTCGACAGCGATGGGTGCTGTTTTGCTTGAAACCACAAGGCGTCGTCATTCCAACGACACAAGCCCTGTTCCGCCGAGAGCCGTTCGATGTCCACAATCACGACATTCGCCGCCTTCTTTTTCTGCAATTGACGGTTGAATTTCCGCAAACGAGCGACGGTGCCTGTCTCGGTCTGGTAAGCGAGGTAGCCGTCTGCGGGGCAGGCGGGCAGGTCAGCGTTGTATTGGAGAATGACGGCCTTTGGCAGCTTTTCGGCGATCGTTGCCCACAGGACATGTAGGTCGGTTGGGAAATCTCTCCAATGCAGCGCCAGCACGACGAAGTCTGGCTGAAAATCTATCAGCGCCGTTCCGAAAATTGCCTGCCGGTAATTGCCAAAATCGCCCTCGTAGACTTCCGTCCGAATGTCGGCCGCAAAGGCAACGGCCCGCAGGAGGGGAGCCAAAAACAGCGTTGTCGAGCTCGAAAGGAGCGCCACGCGGACGGCCTTTTTGTGCGGCATGGGCGACTCACCTTCCAACTTTTTTAAAAAAACAGACGCCGCTTGAAGCAGAACAGCGCTGTCCTGGCCGTTGCGAATCGCTCCTTGAAGGGCCTGCCAGGCTTCGTCAAACCGCTGCAGCGACGCGCACAACTTTGCTTTTTTCAACCACAGCGTAGGGGAAAGGTCCAGCCCCTCCAAAAGCGATAGCGCCAGCTTTTTATCAGTCAATGAGGCGCATTCAAAGGTCAGCAAGCGCATTTGTGGGGAATCCGGCGTATCGATTTTAGCCCCGATCTCGACCGCGCGCTGCGCCAATCGAGCAAAAAAGTCCTCTTCGGCCAAGGGGAACCGCTCTAGCTCGCCCAGCAGGCGCGACACCTCACCCTCATCCAAAGCACTTATGAACGGCAAAAGTTCCCGCGCACCACAAGCATCTAAGACACTAACATCCATGATTTTTCAAAACATTGAGAATGTCGGCAACGGAACGAATCGCGGTCAGCTCCTCGATGGTAAACTGTATGCCGTACGCACTTTCCAACGCTAGGGCGACCTGGACCATCGCAACGGAGTCCCATTCTGGGTTTTTGTGCATCGAAAATTCTGGACCAATCACCAGTGTATCGTCTCCGAGAATATCGCGGAATATCGCCTGAACCTTTTGTAGCATGCATCCACTTTACAATCAAGGCCGGCAAAAATCAATCCCAAAGACCGGTGTAAAATGGCACCAAAACGCATTTTGGCGCCCCCGGCCTCGGTCGCTAATGAGGTCTTACAAGCTCAATCATTAGCGAAAAACAAGTCATACCGACCGCTTCCCCTTTCTAATTGAGACTTGCATGGCCATGTGTGCTCTAATTTAAATTTCACCAAATAGTGAAAGCGCTCTCATGAATTTTTAACCGGTCCGCGGTGAATGCGTCTACAGAAGTACTGACTCCCTCAAGCTCTGCGTGTGACAACACGCCCTGGATGCGCCATTAGAGAGCTCGGCGGGTCTCTGGAGCCTTTTGTGGCGCACTCCTTCAGCGTTCGGAAGCGGCTTTGGCTGTAAAAAAACAAGATATTGAAATGGATTTATCGCTGTTTTTAGATAAAATACTCGCTTATAGTATTTTTATAAAAAGTCAAGCTTTTCCGTGATTTTTTTGCGCTGAGGCATAACTGGTCTTGGCGCGCAATCAAGAACAATCTCGATTTCCGCATACTGAGCTGCATCCAGCTTATACGCTAAGACTAGACGGCTTTGTTACCGCATATTAGGCCGCAGCTAGCTTATGCGCTATATTTAAACGGCTTTATCCCCGTGTACTGGGCTGCAGCTAGCTTATGCGCTAAGGCTCGACGTCTTTGATACTGCGTTGGGCGTTACATAGCTGTGTATGTCGGCCCTGAATCTAGCCTCGACGATTTATTGCGAAAAAGCTTGACTTTTTGTTTAAAAATTATATTAGACATTAAAAAATTCTGAATATTTAAAATCCTCATCAATATCAGATATTTTTAAAAACATCAGAAAAAGCCGCCTCCGAAGCACATAATGAGTGCGCCGCAAAAAGCTCCATAGACCCGCCGAGCTCTCTAACGGCGCATTCAGGGCGCATCGGAAAACCGATGCGCGGTAATAAAGTTTTGTTAATGATTGAGGTCTTACAAGCTGTCGAGGTCTTTTGTCTTGCATCAGCATGGATGTCGGTTTAGTGTGAAGAGGACTTGTGAACATAAACAACTTACTGAAGGTAAGACCGTTGGAAAATGGCCGGCAAGGCCAGAGGAGCGAGGGCGACGGGAGTGCACTGACGTGCATGACCTAGCCCGAACGACGAGAACGCCGCTAGAGAACATTTTCAAGCGGTCTTAAAGGTATGGAGGCAAAGCGAAAAGCTATGAGTATAGCCCGGTGGGCGCGAGGGAATTCGCTTTGGGTGTTTCCTGTGCAATTGGGGTGTTGTTCGCTCGAGTGGGTGTCGGCGACGACGGCACGCTTCGATATGATGCGGTTGGGTGTCGAGATTGTTCCGGAGCCCGAGTTGGCTGATTGCCTGTGGGTTATGGGAACGGTGACGGCGAAAGTTGCACCTCATTTGAAGGCGGTGTACGAGCGCATGCGAGAGCCAAAATGGGTGGTGGCCGTGGGCGCTTGCGCCACTAATGAGGGCGTTTTCCATACAGACCTTGTGGTGCGTCTCGACTCAGTGCTGCCAGTCGATGTTTACATCAGCGGTTGTCCTCCCAAACCAGAGGCCATGATCGATGGATTGCTGTTATTGAAGGAGCGCTGCGTATGAATGCGTTATTGGAAGCGTTTCCTGGGTTGCAGGAGGTCAATGTACTGGGCGCACAGGGCATTCGTCTTCAGCGAGAATCTCTACCGGCGGTCGCGACTTTTCTAAAAGAACAGATGGGCGCAAACTTGTTTGATATTGTCGGTGTCGATTGGGGTGGCGCTTTCGGACTCTACTATTCGTTTTTTAAAATGGAGAACGGCCTGCGGTACCGCCTGTATATGCACGTTGAAGCTGGCAAAAAAGTGCCGAGTTTGCGCCACTTGTTCGATTCTGCAGAATGGCTCGAGCGGGAATGTTATGACCTTTTTGGTATAGAGTTTGATGTACCTTGTGAACGTCTTTTTGCAAACGCGGGACATTCGATGCGCAAGGAGGTCAAGGCATGAAAGTGGGTCCACTCTACGCACTTCACGGGCCGCTCGAATTGAACTTGGAATTAGATGGTGACGTTATTACGGCCTGTAATCCCGTTGTCGGCTATCTGCATCGCGGGCTAGAAAAGATGGCGGAAAACATGACGTATATGCAGTTTTTGCCGCTGACAGACCGCCTCGATTCTCTGTCTGCTTTGAGCAACAGCGTCGCTTGTGTGATGGCGGTTGAGCAGCTAGCGGGTATCACGTTGACTCCGCGTTGCCAGGCGATACGGTTGTTGTGCTGCGAGCTGGCACGCATTGCTTCACACCTGTTTGCGACAGCGACGTTAGCTATGCAGGCCGACCTCACGTCGTTTTACACGCAGGCGCTCATTCAGAGAGAAAAATTACTCACGCTCATCGAGAGCCTTACGGGAGCCCGCATAAACACCCATTTTATGCGGATTGGCAGCCTTCGCAGTGATTTACCTAAAAATTGGTTGGGTCGCGTTCATTTATTTTTAGGCCCCTTTTTGCAAGAACTAGACACCCTTGCGGAGCTTCTCGACAACAACACTCTTTGGCGTCAACGGACGGAAGGCCTCGGCTACCTGTCTCCAGAAATAGCCCTCAGCCATGCCGTAACGGGGCCCAATCTGCGTGCCAGTGGCATTGATTGCGATCTCCGCAAACGCTTACCTTATTTGGGCTACGAACAATACGATTTTGAAGTGGTTATTGGTAAATTCGGCGATGTCTACGATCGGTATCGAGTGCGCATGGAAGAAATGCGACAGAGTGTGGCCATTATCAATCAAGTCATTGAGACGCTGCCAGAGGGGCCCATTCGCTCCGAAGGACTCTCTAATCTCTCGTTGCCCCCCAAGTCCGCCATGCTGACCGAAATGGAGGCGCTCAGTCAGGCCTTTATGCTGACGATAAAAGGTCCGCAAGTCCCGCCGGGTGAAGCTTATGTCGAGATCGAAAACCCAAAGGGCGCCCTCGGCTTCTTCCTTATTTCTAAAGGCGGTGGAACGCCCTACCGCTTAAAAATCCGCCCACCCAGCCTCGCCACGCTGAGCTTGTTACCGAAAATCGCCCCTGGAACGCATCTCGAAGACCTCTCCTTGCTGCTCGCATCGCTCGATTTTTCCGTCAGTGAATGCGATCGTTAAAAAGGCCGATGCAAAGTGTCTCTAGCAGCTTTATTTCCATAAAATCCTCCTTTTTAAGTACTCCTCTGCTTTATGTCTCCTTTCGGCTCGCTTGTCAATCCATTCTGGCGGTATGAAACAGCTAATGATTGAGGCTCGATTTTCTCAGGGCTTCGTTGCAAGGCATTGAGGACGACCGTGCGGTCAGAAAACGGGATCTTTTGATCTCCAATGATCTGGTAAGCTTCGTGGCCCTTGCCGGCAATGAGAAGGACGTCGTCGGGCTGCATGGCATCTATGGCCGATTGAATGGCGTTAGCGCGGTCTGCATCGAAAATGACAGGCTTTGTCAAAGAGATGCCGTGGCGCATGTCGTCGAAAATGGCCTGTATGGCCTCCGTGCGAGGGTTGTCTGAAGTGACCCAGAGGGCATCAGCAGCATCGTGAGCAATGCGCATCATGTGGGGGCGCTTGGTCTTGTCGCGGTCGCCTCCGCAGCCAAAGACGAGTAAAATGCGCCGATAGGGGAGCGCTCGAAATGTTTGTAGCAGCTTTTTAAGCCCATCTGGCGTGTGGGCAAAGTCGATAAAGATGGGCCTATCGAGGACTTGTTCTATTCTTCCAGGAACGCCTTTGAAAGACTTTAGGGCCTCGATGGAGTGCTCTAGCGGAATGCCTTCGGCTGTGCAAATAGCAAGGGCGGCCATGCAGTTTTCGACATTAAAAGCGCCGACGAGCGGAATGTTGCAAGCATACTCGCGCTTGTGGACGAGCGTAAACGATGTCGATTTCAGCCCGCATTGAATCGAGTGGGCGAAAAAGTCTGCCTGCGTGCGCACGCCAAAGGTCAACCTCTGCTGTTGCGATGAAAGCGGAATGGCAGCCGAACGGGCATCATCGGCGTTGAGAACGATGTGTTTGGGGCCCTGAAACAACTTGCATTTTGCGGCAAAGTAATTATCGAGCGTCTTGTGGTAATCGAGGTGGTCGGGCGTGAGGTTTAAAAAGGCGGCTATCGAAAATGGAATTGCCTGTGTCCGGCCCTGTTGCAGGCCATGGGAGCTCACTTCCATGACGAGGTGCGTGCAGCCATTTGCCTCCATCTTTTGCAAAAACGTGGCTAGCTCGGTCGGCGATGGTGTTGTCAACCGCGCTGGAACGATGTCACCGTTGCCGAAATCGTACTCGATCGTGCCCAAAAGGCCGACCCGATGTCCTGCCGATCTCAAAATATGGCGCACACAATAACTCGTTGTGGTCTTGCCGTTGGTGCCCGTAATACCAATACAATGCTTCATTCAACACTACAAAATACATGGCACACCCCGAGGGAGTCGAACCCACAACCTCCTGATCCGTAGTCAGGTGCTCTATCCAATTGAGCTAGGGGTGCACACATCAGAGGCACTCGAAAAGATAGTATTTAACAACTGCCGTCAAGCGCTTTTTTAAAAAAAGGTATGGCTCCTCAATCATTAGCGAAATAGAGAAAAGTTCACCCGCTGAAAAAGTCTTTGAAAATGGCCACTGAGGCTGCAATATGGTTGCATGCATGGGCCTGAGCAGTGGTGTCGTTTTTTTGATAAAAGACTTGCATTTCAAAAAAAGACCTTTAATTTGCCACACTTATCAACAATTAAAGATTATGGCACGCGTTTGTTTCATCACTGGTAAAAAGCAAGTTACAGGCAACATCATCCGTCGTAAAGGTCAATCGATCAAGAGCGGCGGTATCGGTACACACGTTATTAAAGTCGTTAAGCGCGTCTTTAAGCCCAACCTCCAACGCGTACGCGTGAAGCTCCCGACGGGCCAAGTCAAGCGCCTGTGGGTCTGTGTTAAGGCGCTCAAGGCAGGTAAAGTCCTCAAGGCCTAATAAAGGGGGTCCAAAGGGTGTGAAAACTCGTTTCGCGCTCCGCCGACTGCCTCACGTACCACCGTACGCTACGGCAGGTCGTGCTTCGCGCAAAGCCAAGTTTTGACGCCCTTTGGACCCCCTTTATTGGTCTTATGTTGGAAAACAGAAGTCATGACTAAAGCAACGCCAACTCCAGAGCGCGATGTCCCAAAGGGCCCGCTGGCCAGGCCCGAGGAACGAGGGCGACAGGAGCCTACTGACGTAGGTGACTTAGCCCGAACGACGAGAACGCCGCCAGCGGGCCCTTTGGGACATCGCGCAAAATGTGGGGTGGTGGGAGTGGGCTACTTGGGCCAGCACCACGCGAGGATTTACAGCCAGCTTGCAAACTGCGAGTTGGTCGGCGTTTACGATGTCAATCCAACGGCCGCCGCGACTGTCGCCGAGGCCTACAAGACACAAGTGTTTCCATCGATCGAGGCCCTCGCCGAAGCCTGTGATGCCGTCAGCGTAGTTGTCCCGACCGACAAGCACTGCGATGTCGCCCTGCAGTTGTTTGAGAAAAAATGCCACCTGCTGATCGAAAAGCCCTTGTGCGTCTCTCTCGAAGAAGCAGAAAGGATTTTAGAGGCCTCTAAACGCAACCAGTGTATTGTGCAAGTGGGTCATATTGAGCACTTTAATCCCGTTATGGCGTTTTTGGAGCAGGCTGTCGAGAGTCCACGCTATATCGTAGCCGATCGCCTCGCGCCCTTCAATCCGCGCGGGACCGAGGTTGGCGTCGTCCTGGACCTCATGATTCACGATATCGGTATTATTTTGCAACTCGTCCGGTCGCCCGTCAATCGCGTTGAGTCCATCGGCGTCAACGTACTCTCGGCGCACGACGAAGATATCGCCAACGCCCGTATCGTCTTTGAAAATGGTTGCATCGCCAACCTCAATACCAGCCGCGTCAGCCTCAAGAAAGTTCGCGAAATCCGCATTTTTCAACAAAACGCCTACCTGTCTCTCGACTTTATGAACCAGGTTGGCCATCTGTTGCGCAAACAGGCCGGCACGCTTCACAAAGAAGACATCCCCATTGAAAAAGGCGAACCACTCGCCCTCGAACTCGCCTCGTTCGTCGACTGTGTCCAACATCACAAGACTCCCAAAGTCAACACCGACCTCGGCCGTACCGCCCTGGCGCTGGCCATCGAGATCACCAGCCAAATCCAAGACCTATGCAAAATATCGTGAAAGCTCGTTTCGCGCTCCGCCGCCTACCTCACGTACCATCGTACGCTACGGTAGCTTGTGCTCGCGCAAAGCCAAGCTTTGACGGTATTTTGCATAGGTCTTGTGATGTTTGTAAGGTGGAAGAGAAGTGACTTTTTATAAAACACATTGAATTTGGCATTTACCAACCTACCCTAAAACTTATGAAAATCTTATTATTTCTATTAGCCTTAGCTACAACCACCGCTGGTTTCTCCGTATGCTGCTGCAAAAACGAGTCAGATGATGCGTCGTTCCCAGATGAAGAGGTCCAGCCGCTCCTGCCGCGCACGGAAACGCCTGTGACTGCATTCCCCAATGAGCTGCCAAATCCAGTCATTTTGCCTGTGGAAACGACACCCGTAATCACAAGCGTTGCCCCGCTCCCAGAGGTTTCTCTGATCGATCTCGTGAATCAATTTGTGACGCTTTTTAATGCAGTAGGTCAAGAACAACGCTTTCACGTCTTTCCTGCGCGCATGAATGAGGAGACAAAAGAGACGTTTGCGCAAAAAATAAAGGAGCTATCTGATTTGCTCAAGCGCATCACCGACCTCGTGCGCAACAAATTAGACACGACTGGTCTGACGAGAGAAGAACAGACGGCTCTGGAGGGGAAAGCTGACATTCTAGACGAAGCTGCATGGACCCTTCTCGATGCGGCTGTCTTTTTTGGCGACGTAAACGATTTTGAGACCTTACTCGACGCTAGCGTGGTTTGCGTTGATGATACGCACCAAAAAGGGAAACGGGTAGTCTTTATTTGTGGTTTGGGTCAGACCGATAATCTTCTTGCCATAGAAGCCATGGGGTTGTCGCTAGAGAATGCACGCTTACGGCAGAAACAAATGCTGAAGCTCTTTTTGGATCGTTACCCGGAGTCGATGCTGGGTGCGCTTGGATACAGGGATCCAGAGAATAGCTATTTCACCAGCGCATTTTTTACTTACCTCCGTTCGCCCGAATGGGATCAAGAAGTTATTGATATGCTGTTTACGGGATTCGAAAAGGCCCTGGAGAGGCTCGAGCAATCCAACGACACTGAACGAGAAGAGAACGATTATCTCAAGCTTATTCAGCAACTGCCTTTGTCGCTATGCGAAGATGGTTATAGGGGCGTCACTATTTTCCACTACCTGTATGCATTTAATCAGCAGGCGATCATTGAAAAGCTGGTGGAGATGCAGGGTCCAATTGAGTCCATTATGTCCGAGTATTGCAAAGCGCCATCCGAGTGCACGCGTGAACATTTGGAAAATTATTTCAGGCTCTTGACTAGCAGTATAAGATAAACTATACTGCTAGTGCCGATGAACAAACGAAAGA
>MIDP01000036.1 GCA_001831095.1 Verrucomicrobia bacterium GWF2_51_19
AAGTCAGCAGGGCTTGCCCTGCACCATTGGATGCTGTCGCATCCTATTTTAAGATGCGAAGCATCTATGGGGTCTGGGGCCGCTGCCCCAGCCTGTCGCTCTCGCTCCTTGTGCCTTGCTATAGGCCCTATCGCACCCCTCCGTCTGCGCCTCGGCGTTCGCATGGATCTGGCTAAGTCAGCAGGGTTTGCCCTGCACCATTGGATGCTGGCGCATCCTATTAGATGCTCACCTACGTCAACTCTCATGGCGCTTCTCTTTCAACTTGCGTTGCTTCTTTTCGAGGAGCTTTTCGCGCTCACCGAGCTCGTAGAGGGTAGGGTTTTTCACCAAATAGCGAACGAGGCGTTTGCCGTCATTGGTCTTGATCGAAATCGTGTACTCAAAGAGATCGAGGACCTTGGTTGCGCGGTAAGACTTCACTTTCCACTTGAGGATCTGGTCGTCGAAGGTCGTCAACTTGCCGCCTTCACGGAGCTTCTCTTTGTCTTGAACCTTAAAGAGGTCATCCAGGGCCCTATCGCGCTCGACGACGAAAACATCTTTTTTGTGAACGCTTTCCATCGCCAAAAAACCATTGAGAAACGATTGCGTCAAGACCACCACCGAGATCGAAAACAGCGCCAATGCAAGAATCACCTCTATCAAGGAAAACGCAATTTGACTGTCCCTTTTCATTTGTTTACCATGGCGGAGAGGGTGGGATTCGAACCCACGGTACCGTTGCCAGTACACCTGATTTCGAGTCAGGCACATTCGTCCACTCTGTCACCTCTCCAAAAGACCTCATGCAAAATACCCATAAAGCTCGAAAAACTACATTTTGTAAAGTTTTTTTAAAAAATACTGATGCAAAATAGATGCAAAAATGCGGTTTTGCGCGAGTACGGTCTGCTGTAGCTGCAGAGTGATCTCAATCATTAGCGAAATTTTAATTATCGCGCATCGGTTTTCCGATGCGCCCTGGATGCGCCGTTAGAGAGTTCGGCGGATCTATGAAGCCATTCGAGGGCGTCTTGCAGACGCAGACCGATTAAACTATTTCAGGAAGTCGCAGCATGCATTTTTGTATTTCGCTTAAAAAGTGTTTGGGAAGGGCCTAATCTTTTATTCTATAAAAGGTTTCCCCGTGGCCACTCGGCGCAGCGCGAAACACATTTTGGCGCTATTTTGCATCGGCATTAAAAAGAGAATATGCCGTGAAGCGACAAGGCCCAATCGCGGTAGACGTGTGATTGATTCATCGATGCAGAAATTTCGCAGGCCCAGGAGTCGTTGAGGTCTATATGCGTGTCGAAGGAGGGCTGGATCGAAGTTTGGTAATTGGAGTCCATGGCGGTGCGGACTTTGAGCGAGCACAGCCATTTGCGCGATGCGTAACAAAAGCTGTTTTTTTCCGCAAACGTGAGATCGATACCGGTGTCGAGGTAGTAGGTAGAAAAAGAAGTCGGTGAAAAGTAGTAAGACGACGTTTTGCGAAAATCCTGCCATTCGACGCCGAGGCGAGCAAATAAGCGTTTTGGCCAAAGTCCGTGGACTTCGATTGAGGCATCACCGAGGAGGTAACGGTTACCATCGTCCGGGTAGCCTGTTTTGACGAGCGCCGACAGCGTGACGTGTTCGTGCAGGTTCAAATTGGAATGGAGCCCTACACTGCGATCGTTGATATTTTGCTCGACGACATCCTTGTTGTGAAAGAAGTTCATCTTCTCGCCGAACAACCGCAGACTGAGCACGTCGAAAGCACGATACCAGATGCTTAATTGGCCGCGGTAACGGTTGGAAATGCCATCTGAAATCCGCTGATCCCCGATAGAGGCATCACAGCCAAACCGGTCTGCGATGTAGCCTGCCGCCACGTCAACGCTATCCCCGACATACACTCGGTCCGGGTAAGCACAAACGGAGTGCCCCAATTTCACATTCCAAAAGAGTGCCTTCACTTGTTTTTCAAAAAGCGCCCAAAATTGCGAACGTTGAACTTGTGTGTCCCATTGGTTGCTGCGGGCGTCGAGGTAATCAAAGGAGAACCTCAAGCGGGATTGCGATGAGCGCGCCGTCAACTTTCTGAGAGCTTCTTGGGCACTCGAATGATAAGGGTTTTTGGCCAACAGAGACTGCAGCGTCTTTTGCGCTTCAGCGTTGTCGAAGTCTGCATACAGCTGCCCAAGCGAAAACAGAACGTCTTCATTGCCTGGGTTTCCTTGAAGAGATGAACGAAAATGCTTTTCAGCCTCAACACGTTTATTGAGCCACAACGCCTCATAGCCCTTGCGTTCGTCTTCGATCCAAGACAGCTGGAACTTCTCATAAGCAGCCGCATAGGCCAGTAATGCCGCTTGTTTTTGATTATCCCATGCCAAAACGTGTGCTTTCTCGACGTAGGGCACTTCTTTACCGAGCCCCAAGGCGATCATCTCATCGTAGGCCTTAATGGAAGCCTCGTAGTCCTTTTGCCAACTCAAAACGCGGGCCAACTCAAGGTGAGCCTTTTCGTTTTTGCTGTCCAAAACTAAAATATTTTTGTAATCATCCTTGACCGCCGCCCAATCGCTGCGAGCCGAGTCGATATCGGCCAAGAGTTGGTAGCCATCAACCGTTTTTTCGCTCATTTCAGAGAGCAGCAACGACCGCGCGCGTTCGTAATCCTTCACCTCCATATAACGATACACGCCCTCAAAACTTCCGTAGAGGGAAACCGTGCTCAATATAAGTAATCGCAACATTCACTGCAGACTAAAAGTATTTTTTTAAAACCTCAACTCAAAAGGATGGCCTAATCAAATCCCGAACTGCAACACCTGAAGGGTGACCGAAATGTGCCTCACGCAAAGCCACATGCGCCTTTTTTTTGTCAGAGAAATCATTTTATTTTCAGCCTTGTTCAACGAGGATGGAGGCTCATTGAACCCAAAAGATTCGCATTAAAAGATTGCAATAGCGTTTGAAAATTGTCAGAAAGGAGGGTGGTAGGGGACATATTTTAACCTAATCGAAACTATGACAGAATGTGTATTGAATACCAGTAGACGTGCCCACGTGGTGCAACGCACACAAGCAACCTCCTATATGAAAACTTATTCGCCGACGCATCCCTTTTGGGCTACAATGACCAAAAAGCAGCGGCTAAATCCGTCTGCGGGAGAAAAAGAAACCGTTCACTTCGAACTCGATATGTCTGGTAGCGACCTGAACTACGAGGCGGGTGACATTTTGGGCGTTATTCCAAGCAATGATCCCAAAGAAGTCAATGACCTCATCCAGGCACTTCGGTTAACGGGATCGGAACCCATTCTGTGGGGCAAAGAACAGGAGCCCATGACACTGCGTTGCGCTTTTGAACATCGGTGCTGTCTGCGCTTTGTTCCGCACTCCATCTTGGTAAAACTTCTAGAACGCCTCGGCAATGCTTCGGAGAAAAAGAGCCTCAAAATCCTCTTTGATCCCGCTTGTTCGGAATCTTTGAAAAATTTCCAAAATAATCACTCTATGTTCGACGTCGCTGAAAAGTTCAGCAGCGCTTCTTTCGAGCCCCAGGAGTACGTCGATTGCCTTAAACGCTTGACGCCACGACTGTACTCCATCGCCTCCTCGCCCAGAAACAACGCCAACCAAATCGACCTCGTTGTCTCAATCGTTCGCTACCACCTGAATGAGAGAATGTATGGCGGCGTCGCATCCACATTCTTGGCTGACAGAGTCCCGTTCAACATTCCAGCGGTGCCCGTGTTTATCGCTAAATCCAGCTTCCGACTCCCTGAAAACACCGACACCGATGTCATTATGGTCGGCCCAGGTGCAGGATTGGCGCCCTTCCGCGGATTTCTGCAGGAAAGAGACCTCTCTCATTCAAAAGGCCGCAATTGGCTATTTTTCGGCGACCAACACCGCGCCAGCGACTTTTTGTACGAAAACGAACTCAATGCTTACCTCGAAAAAGGCCTCTTGACGCGCCTTGACCTCGCATTTTCACGCGATCAGGTCTATAAAATCTATGTCCAACACAAGATGAAGGAAAACGCTCAAGAACTTTGGAACTGGATCCAAAACGATGCCCATTTCTACGTCTGCGGCGATGCCAGTCGTATGGCCAAAGATGTTGAGGAAACCCTCCTCGAGATGTTCAAAAAACAAGGGCATATGTCCGAAGACGCCGCGGCCGCCTATCTCAAAGATATGCGAACTTCAAAACGTTATCAAAAAGACGTCTATTAAAGACTTTTGCAAAATAGCGTCAAAACGCGTTTCGCTTAAACTCGTACGCTTACAAAAAAGGCCCGCAATCATTGCGAGCCTTTTTGTATCAATACGGTTGTTCGCTCATTTTACTTTAGGGAAAATCCGCTGTGTCAGCGGGTCGTTTTGAATTATTTCTGCTTGCTCTTTGGTTACTGGAATCAAGTTCCACCAAACATTTGAGCCGCCATACTGTAGCGGAATGATGTGATAAACATAATTTGTGGGCCAATTCCGTCCGAATTGTTGACCCCATTTTTCGGTCAAAGAATAACAGTTTTTTCTAAATTTACATTGGTTATCTTTTTGTATCTTGTCGCTTATGGGTGAGAAAAATAGCAGGTCTTCGCCTTTAATATAATTGGCGTACTTTATCGAGTCAAACAACTTAGTGTTGATCTCATGCAAAAATGAACGCGATTTCACGCTTAACCGTTTTTGATTCACTCCTATATTCTTCAGCGCAATCGATTGAAGGATCGCTATATATTGCTCAAAATCCTCTGATGTAAACATCGGCCGTTGATGCATTGGGAAAATTTTCATTCCCAGTGGCCAAGAATGGTGCACAAATGTATGCTGTTTTTCGGTGAGTGGTACCAGATTCCACCAAACATTTAAACCACCGTATTGCTTTGGAATAATGTGGTGCGCGTGCATCGCATTGCCGGTGTCGGGATCTGTTGGCCAAGCACGGACGCGCAAAGCTTCACACCATTTCGCTTTGAGTTCTTCACGCCTATCAGAAAATTCGGCATTAATGTTGTCCAATGTTTCTTCGTCAACGCGCGTGATGTATTCGAGAGACCAAGATCCTTTAATGTAGGCCGAATGGCTCAAGGCATATTTGGTGAGCTTATTCTGAGTACCTAAAAGCGAGTAAGCCTGGATGCTGTTGTGTCGTATGCCTACATTTTCCAAGGCCACTTTTTGCAGGGCATCGACGTAGCTTACGAACTCCTTTTTAGTGAACTCAGCGCTCACGGCAAGTGCGCTGAGGAAGAGGCTGATAATCAGCATGTTTTGTAGTGTTTTTTTCATAATTTTATGTTGAGGTTGTGGGGCTTTTATCAAGGTTTGAATAAATTAATAGAAGATGTCAAATCAAAAACATATTTTTATTCAGGTCAGTCAATCATTAGCGATTGAAGTAAAACATCGAGAGGTTTCTTTCCTAAAATGATCAAGCGCTGTGTAGCGTCAATTTGGGAGCCAATAGGAGGTCAAAAGGGTTGCAAAACCATGAGTGCAAATCGTACAAGGCCAATAATTCAAGGCGCATCGGGATATACGACGCGCGGTGATTTGCACCCATTAAGCGATCAAACAACAGACCGTGTTGGTGGCGCGCGAAAAAATTTCACTGAAGACTATGGTGTTGTTTCTAAGTGATGGATGGCGTTGACGAAGTCTTCGACGGAGCGGAAGTCTTTGTATACACTAGCGAAGCGCACGTAGGCGATGGGGTCGAGCCCCTTTAGATGATTCATGATGGACTCGCCGATGGCCTTACAGGGAATGTCGGTGTATTGCGAGCAGAGTTCGTCGGTGATTTGGTCGACGAGAGTTTCCACTTGCTGTGTCGAAACTGGCCGTTTCTCGAGGGCTTTTTCGATGCCAGAACAGATCTTTTCTCGGGAAAACTTTTCGCGGCGACCGTCGCGTTTGATGACCCAGATTTCGTCGCGCAGAACCTCTTCGAGCGTGGTGAAGCGGTGTTCACACTGGATACATTGGCGACGGCGGCGGATAGTGCTCTCACTGGTGTCGCGACTGTCGACAACGCGGGTGTCGTGGGAGGAGCATTTCGGGCACTTCATAAAAGACCTGTTATGTGTTTAAAAACTTCTTTTGGCTCAATGTCGGCCATGGAGCGTGTTGATGATTTTAGAATCATTTTAGGCGCAGAAAATATGGGGCCAGTGCGGGTGACGTCTGTTGGACCGAAGAGGGCAACGATGGGCACGCCGAGGGCATTGGCGAGGTGCATGCCGCCTGTGTCGTTTGTGATGACAAGCGAACAGGACTTTAGCTGGGCGGCAAAAGAGACGAGGTCCGTCTGGCCAGCCCTATTTTCAACGTTTTTTAGGCCATGGGCAACGGCATTGCAGATGTCGACATCGCGTTGCGTGCCAAAGAGCACAAATTGCTTCTTGCTCGCCTGAATGATGGTGCGCCAATGCTCGACTGGCCAGCGCTTTGCCGGGAAGTTTTCCGTCCCACAAATACAGCCAATCGGGCCATTATTATTATCATACGATGATTCTAGTGGACTCAAATCTGGCCGTTCTAAAAGCCCAAAATGCTGAAACAATGCCACCCATCGCTCCGTTTGGTGTTTCTGTGTCAGCCTCCATGTGTGGGTCAAGAATGGCCGTTTGCGTGCGCGCTCTATGCCAAAACGCTGCGGGGCGCCGATAAAGAAAGCCTCAAAGTCGCTACGCAAAGAATTAGGCAATGTGACATATGTTTCTGGGTACAAGTTGCGGTATTTTAGTAATCTCCAATAGTAGCGCCAGCCCTTCTGCGGCAACGGGAGGTGTTTGTGACCGATCTGGAGCGCTTTTAACAGTGGAATGAAGTGCGCCCGCGCCAATAATGTGATCTCCGCATCGGGCCTTGACTTCTCCAACGCTCGAATCAACGGAATCGCCATAACGACGTCGCCCAACCAGTTTGGCATGCGGATCCAAAAGCGTGTCTTGCGCTCCAGGCTCTTTTGACCGAGAAAAGCAAGCGTCTCAACGAGTCTGTCCTTCTTTGACTGTATGCGCAACCGTTGCCGCGGCTCATCTTGCGTCCGCCAGCGACTGTGCATCCATAGCCAGTTTCCCGAAAGACTTGTCGACGTCCGCAGCTTGTGCTCGAGCCAGCGATTGCTCTCATACGTGATGCTCGCCGCGTCTTTGGCCCCAATCAACGGCTCACACACCATCTTGGCGCGCATAAAGCCCAAGCGCTGAGTGTATAGGTAAAAAACGTCGGATTGAAACTTTTCAGCTAATAGCCCCGGCAGCTCCGTCGTCGACGCCAATCGCCCGCAAAAGGTTGTCAATAGACCCCGCGCGCCAGCATTCTGGTCGAAGAGAACGGCCACAGCGCCCCCTTGCCTCAGAATTGCTTGCGCTTCTAGAAAACCTTCCTTCCGCGACAACAACTTCAACCCAAATCGTTCCCGTGTCCGCTTCACCCACCGCTCAATCCACCTCATCCCCAAAGGCCGGTAAATCACTCCCGCCGGCCTCTCGTAATCCAAAATTAATGGCATCGCCGTGATCATCTCCATCAGCGAAAAATGCGGCACCAAAACAACCACACTTCGCTCCGATTGCATGCTCGCTTCCAGCATAGTCCGGTCAGCCTCATCCATCACGATCCTTTTGCGGTACTGTTCCCGTGTCCAAAACGGTGAAATCAACGCCACTAGCCCCATCTCGACCATTCGGCGACACGTCTCGCGAGCTAAACGACGGCGCCAATCCTCACTCCGATCGCCGTATACCCCATATAAATTCCCCAATAATACCCGCCGCCTCCTCCATGCACAAATATAAATAACGTCCCCGATGAGATTACATAGTATTTGTAAAATGTTCATTTTAAACTATTTAGCCCATGGCTCAGCTACGCAACGCGCGGCGGAAGATTAAAAGTGTTTTTAGGAAGGGCTCGTGAAACAATTTTTATTCCATAAAAATGGGTTTCAAAAATATTAAAATACGGTACCGAAGGAGAATTGAAACTGTGCAGTATGTTTATTGTAGGGATCGTGTTTGAAGGGGAAGCCGAGGTCGAGGCGGAGTGGTGCCCCCATGACGATGATACGGAGGCCGAAGCCCCAGTCGGCGTTGTAGTTGGTTGTGGACCAGTCGTTGGTTCGTGAGTTGACGAAGCCCCAGTCGGTAAAGACGGCGAAGCGTATAGAATCGATGAGGCGGAAGGAGTACTCTGCGGTGCCGAAGGCGTAAGTTTTACCGCCGATAGGGTCGTGATTGGTACCTTCTTTGGGGCCGACATCGCGGAACTCAAAGCCGCGCATATCTTCGGATCCGCCGAGGAAGAAGCGGTCGAAGAAGGGAACGTTTTTGCCGCCGTAGCCGCCGATAGTGGCTGTTCGAGCGCTCATGCCGAAGACTTGTTCCATGGTTTTAAAGACGGTCCACCAGCGAGATGCACCTGCGCCAGCGGTGATGTAGCGTGTTTGACCGAACAAGGGACCGCCTGCGAAGCCTGTGTGGGCCTCGATTCGGCTGCCTGTCTTTGGCATGACGAGGTTATCGCGGGTATCGCGTTCGATAGAGAACATCAGTTTAGAAACGCTGCGGCTGCCATCTTCACCCTTGATGGTTGTCGGGGCATCGTCCTTGACGTTCCATATGCGAACTTCCTCGACGCCGTACGTGAGTTGACCTGTCCAGAGGCCGAAGAGGCGTTTTCTGAGATAGAAATTGGCACCGAGGCGGCCCTCTTTGTAGGACTTGCTGTAGTAATTGGACTGCGTGCGGTAGATTTCGGTACCGAAGGTGAGTTCTCGATCGAATACCCAAGGCTCTTCGAAGGTGATAATGACCTGGTTAGACTTGGTACCGAGCTGTGTCCTTATGCGGAACTTTTGACCGCCGCCGCGGAAAAAGTTTTTAAAGTTTTTGATATCGAAGTTGGACTGTGAGAGCTCAATAAAGCCGGCGATGGGCTCTTCGGTGCTGGTGGCTACACCGAACATGATGCTACCGGTGTTACCTTCTTCGAGGGTGATGCGGAGGTTTTTGCGATTGGGGATGTCGGTCGCCTCGGGCGTGAGCATGACCGATTTAAAATAGCGTGTTGTCTGGAGTTTTGCCTCGCTGTTGCGCATGCTGACGAGGTCGAACTCATCGCCTGGGGCGAGGTTGATTTCGCGCAAAATGACGTTGCTTTTAGTGGCGGTGTTGCCCTGAATATCGATGTTTTCGACGTAAAACTTGTCGCTCTCTTTGACTTTGAAATTGAGGTCAATGGCGTCCGTAGTGATGTTGGGTGAGCGTTCTGGCGTGGCGTAGGATTCCAGATAGCCTTTTTCGCCATAAAAGTTGCGAATGGCCTCGGTCGCCTTTTCGACTTCTGCTGGCGAGTAGGTGGTGCCCTCTTTGATCGTTATAGCGTCGGCCAATTTGGCGTTATCGAACAGTTTGTTTTCCGAAAACGTGATTTTGCCAAAAGAGTAACGTTTACCTTCGTCGACGGGAATAACGATTTGGAGGCGCTCTTTGGCGACGCGTTCCAAAATCACCTTTTCTCGTGAAATTTCGACGTCGAGAAAGCCGTGATTGCGGTAATAAGCGCGGAGAGCGTTGAGGTCCTCCTTAAAAACGTCTTCGGTGAAGCGTCCGGAGCCGGAGAGAAACGAAAAGATGCCCCAGGGTCGCGTCTTCATTTGATCGCGGAGCTCGTCGGTGGGAATGGACTTGTTGCCGGTAAATACGATTCCCTTAACTTTGAGAAAGGTGCCTTCATTGACCGTGAAGACGGCCTTTTTGTGACCGGGACGTACTGCTTGGAACTCGGCTGTGATTTTGACATCCGGGTAGCCTTTTTTCTGATAATACTCTAGGAGGGTATTGACGTCGTTACGGAGTTTGGCCTCGTCAGCGAGATCACCGGTCTTTTCCTTCATTTTTGAGAGGAGCGTGCGCGTGGTCATCTTTTTGTTGCCGACAAAGGTAATGTCCTGAATGCGCGACTTCGTTTCGACGATGAAAACGACCTTGACGGCGTCGGCCTCATTGGTGACTTTGGCCTCGATGAAGTCAAAGTAGCCTGTCCCGTAGAGCGCCTGAATGGACTGGTCCAGCCAATGTTGCTGAAAATGGCCGCCCTTGTGAACCTTGATATGTGAATAGATGACCGAATCCGTGATATCGGCTCCCGTACCGATGCGCTGAATGGCAACATCGTTGACGAGTGGGCCCTCATCGGACGCCCACAGGCTGGATAGAAAGAACAAAGAGTATAGTATGTGTTTCATGGTTTACTTTTATCTTTTATAGATTCGGAAGATCGTTGCAAAATGGTCTTGTTGTGAATTATTGATACACAAAGACCTATGAAAAATGGTGTCAAAGCTTGGCTTTGCGCGAGCACGATCTGCCGTAGCGTACATAGAGGTACGTGAGGCACCTCAAGCAGCGCGAAACGAGCTTTCACGGCATTTTTCATAGGTCTTGTTGTGAAGAAAAGCTTTCAAAGCGTGTGAGGTTACGTTTGAACACAAGCGGTATAGTTCCTACAGGACCATTACGCTGTTTGGCAATAATTAAATCGCGCAAAACGTTGGGATCGGAGTCATCCTCCTCTTCCTGTTCGCGTTTTTTGGCCAACAAGAGAACGAGGTCGGCGTCCTGTTCGATCGCGCCTGATTCGCGCAAATCGGAGAGACGTGGCTGACGGCGTTCGCGTTCGGAGTCGCGGTTGAGCTGGCTGAGGACGACGACCGGAACGTGGAGCTCTTTGGCCATCGCCTTGACGCCACGCGAGATTTCTGAAATCTGCTGTTCGCGTTGGACGCGGTTGTCGGTTCCGGAAATCAGCTGTAGGTAGTCGATGACGATGAGGCCAAGCTTGTTTTTCATCGCCAGTCGACGTGCCTTAGCCCGCATTTCGAGAATGGTGATGTTGACCGATTCGTCGATCCAGAAAGGCGACTTTTTGATTTCTTGGGCAGCATTTTTGAGGTCGGAGGCGACTTCCTTGCTCATGAAGCCATCTTTGAGCTTCTGCATATTGACGTATGCCCGGCTGCACAAAAGGCGCATCGCGAGCTGATCGGCGCCCATTTCTAAGCTGAACATGAGCGTCGGAACGGGCTTGCCCTTTTTGGGTAGAATGGCGGCCTCGACAAAGTTGAGTGCCAGGGAGGTCTTACCCATAGAGGGACGGGCGGCCACAACGATCATTTCATCGGCGTGCAGGCCGGTTGTCATGCGGTCGAGGTCGATAAACCCGCACGAAATGCCAGTTAACTCACCCTTGTTCTCCACCATGAACTGTGTGAGCTGAAGGGCCTTGTCGACGGAGATGCTGACCGGCTTAGCGTCATCGGTCAAGCGATCCTCGCTGACGGCAAAAATGTCTTTTTCGACGTTTTCTAAAAACTGATCGACGTCCTCTTGACGCTCGTAAGCGGACTCAATGCTGGCCATCGAGGCGCGAATGACGCGTCGCATGAGCTCGAGATCGCGGACGCGCTTGATGTAGTGCGGCAGGTGAGCGGGTGTGTCGATGCGGTTAATGATCTCGTGGACGGCCCCAACGCCGCCAATCGCGTCCAGCTGTTTACGACTTTGGAGGCGCTCAATAAGAATCACTTCGTCGCAGGGCGTTCCCTTTTCATAGAGGTCGAAAATCAGTTGATATATCGTCTGGTGGGCAGGCAAATAAAAGGATTCCGGCTTGACTCTCGCCTGGATGCACATGGGAACGGTCTCCTGGCCTCCCTCGAGAATACAACAAGCCAACAGAGCCTGTTCAACGGGCACATCATGTGGAGGAACTCTCGCCTCCTGCGCCCAATCAACACTTGTTTGCTTCGCTGCCTTCGCCTTCATTCAGCCTCAATTTACACTTCCTTCGCCAAATGTAAATAACGTTTTTTAGGCAGTTTGTGCAGTCCTCAATTAGAAAGGCAACGCGACCGATAGGACTTGTTTTTCGCTAATGATTGAGGTCATTTAGCGTAATAGGTCCTCAATCATTAGCGAAAATTTATTACTGCGCATCGGTTTTCCGATGCGCCCTGGATGCGCCATTAGAGAGCTCGGCGGGTCTAAGGAGTCTTTTTGTGGCGCACTCCTTTTGCGTTCGGAAGCGGCTTTAGCTGATTTTTGAAAAAACACCCAATGTTGATGATGAATTTTAAATATTCAAATTTTTGTATTTAATGTCTAATATAGTTTTTAAACAAAAAGTCAAGCTTTTTCGTAATAAATCGTCGAGGTTATATTCAGGGCCGACATGCATAGCTATATAACGCCCAACGCAGCATCAAAGCCGTCGAGCTATCACGAACAAGCTCGTTACAGTCAAGAATACGTGAACGGAGACTGGCGTTTGTCGCTTATTCAAGGATTACGAAAAATCATACCGCACTTAAAATTTTTACGAAAAAGCTTGACTTTTTATAAAAATACTATATTGAAAGATTCTTTTCTAAAAACAGCGACAAATCCATTCCAATATCTTTTTTTTAACAGCCACAGCCGCTCTCGAAGACAGAAGAAGTGCGCCACAAACGGCTCCCTAGACCCGCCGAGCTCTCTAATGGCGCATCGAGGGCGTCTTGCAGACGCTGACCGATTAAGAATTCAGTAAATCTATTTCACCATTTGGTGAAATTTAAATTAGAACACTCATTACAATGTAGGCGTCAATTAGAAAGGCAACGCGACCGATAGGACTTGTTTTTCGCTAATGATTTGGGGATTTAGCGTAATAGGTCGTTTTTGTGTTGATTCTTTTTAAAGTGTTTTTATTTTTTAGGTCATGAAGTTTGTTTATCGATTTTTTTTGGGTTGTTGCTTGTTTATTTTGAGCGGGTGTGAGACTTTTAAGTCTTCTTCGCAAACAACAACGCGGCTCGAATCGAGTTACTACCGCATTGAGGCCCCTGGGCAAGCGACCTCAGATCAAATGTCGTCATTTCTCGTCAATAATAATAAGGAACTCAGCCCGCAGTTCACCTCTTTTCTGGCCAGTGTCTACATCGAAGAGTGCGCTGATGAAGGCATCAATGCCGATATTGCCTTTTGCCAAATGTGTCACGAGACAAACTTTTTAAAATTCGGCAACCAGGTACACATTCGCCAGAACAACTTTGCTGGACTGGGTGCAACAGATGATGGCGCTCGCGGCATCAGATTCCCGAGTGTTAGGGCGGGTGTCCGCGCTCACGTGCAACACCTAAAAGCTTATGCATCCTATGCGCCGCTCCAAAAAGCGACCATCGATCCGCGCTTTTCAAAGGTTGTGCGAGGTTCGGCTCCCACTCTTTTTGACCTCTCTGGCAAATGGGCAACAGACTCACAATATGCTTATAAAATCGAGGAAAAGCTCTACAACCTCTATAACCCGCCCAATACTTTTAGCAGCTTTATCGCCCAAATCAATCCGTTTGGAAAATAAAGACCCATTCAACGTCGAAGCCCTACACTCGATATACACTTAAGTGTTCCATACCATCAGAATGGATTTACAAACGAGCAAAAAAGAGACATAAAGCAGAGGAACCTCAATCATTAGCGAAAAACAAGTCATGCCGACCGCTTTTCCTTTCTAATTGAGGCTTGCATGGCCATGTGTGCTCTAATTTAAATTTCACCAAATGGTGAAAACACTTCCCTGAATTTTTAACCGGTCCGCGTCTGCAAGACGCCCTGGATGCGCCATTAGAGAGCTCGGCGGGTCTAGGGAGCCGTTTGTGGCGCACTCCTTCTGTCTCCGAGAGCGGCTGTGGCTGTTAAAAAACAAGATATTGGAATGGATTTGTCGCTGTTTTTTAGAAAAGAATCTTTCAATATAGTATTTTTATAAAAAGTCAAGCTTTTTCGTGATTTTTTTGCACTGCAGTATAACTATTCTTGGCGCATAATCCACAAAGAATAATCTAGATTTCGGCGTACTGGGCTGCAACGAGCTTATGTGCGAAGACTCGATGGCCTTGATGGAGCATATGGCGTTATATAGCTGTGTATGTCGGCTCGGAATCCAGATTCGACTATTTATTGCGAAAAAGCTTGACTTTTTATTTTAAAACTATATTAGATATTAAGTACAAAAAAAATGAATATTTAAAATCCACATCAATATCAGATATTTTTAAAAATCAGCCAAAACCGCTCCCGGAGGCAGAATGAGTGCGCCACAAAAGGCTCCCGAGTCCCGACGAGCTCTCTAATGGCGCATCCAGGGCGCATCGGAAAACCGATGCGCGGTAATAAAATTTCCCCAATGATTGAGGTAGAGGAAAAGTTAATCTATGAAAAACTTGAAAGAGATACCTCATTTTAAAGACGAAGTGCAAGAACGTGCCTTTTGGGCAGAACATGATTCTTCCGAATATGTGGATTGGGAACAGTCGTCATCAACACTATTCCCCGATTTAAAACAAAAAACAAAATTGGTTTCGTTGCGGCTACCTGAGTCCACGATTGCAAAGCTAAAATTATTAGCACACAAAAAAGATATTTCTTATCAGTCGCTTGTAAAGGTATTTTTGGCCGATAAAATTCGTTCAGAGTTGAAATAGGCACGAGCTTTTTTGAAACTCTTTTATTGCAAAAAGGCCGCGAGCTGTGTCATAATAGTTGCAGTGGAACAGCACAGAGAGTTTATGGAGTTGATTGGGTACGTCTATCTCCAGCAAAACAAGATGCAGGAGGCGCGTGTCGTCTACGAGGCACTACATGTCTTGTTCCCGAAAAATGCAGAAATCGCCCTGGCTCTGGCGTATTCCTTTTATGCATTGGGGCAGTTCAAGCAATGCCTCGATGCTTTTGGCGGCGTTGTGCACGATAAAGAAAGTCTAATTTTGCAGAGCAAGGCGTGTTGGGGCTTGGGGAAAAAGGACGAGGCCCGCGCGCTTATCAAAACCTACACCGAGGTCAAACTGTGACGACGCTCGCTGAAAAAGTCCAAAGTTCGATTCTCAAAGCCACGCGATTCAGCGACATTTTGTTGGCGTTTTTGGTCGTCATGATCATTGCCCTCATGATCGTCCCAATTCCAACGAACGTGTTGGACGGTCTATTGGCGGTCAATTTGACGCTCTCTGTTGTCTTGTTGATGATGGCGCTGTATATTCCAAACGTCCTCGCTTTTTCGACCTTTCCGAGCATGCTGCTCTTTACGACGCTCTTTCGTCTCGCCCTCAACATCACCACGACGCGCCTGATTCTCCTCTATGCCAACGCGGGTGAAATCATTAACACTTTTGGTAACTTCGTGGTGGCGGGTAATTTCGTCGTCGGCGCCGTCATTTTCATCATTATTTTGATCGTGCAATTTGTGGTTATTACGAAGGGCTCCGAGCGTGTGGCGGAAGTCGCTGCTCGATTCACCTTGGACGCGATGCCAGGCAAACAGATGAGTATTGATGCCGATATGCGGGCGGGTACAATCGACATGGACCAGGCCAAAAAACGCCGTTCGGAGCTCGAAAAGGAAAACCAGCTCTATGGTGCCATGGACGGTGCCATGAAGTTCGTCAAGGGCGATGCAATTGCGGGTCTCATCATCACGGGCATCAACATCATCGCGGGACTGACGATCGGTGTAGCTCAACGCGGTATGGAGCTCGCTAAAGCGGTCAAGACGTACTCCATCCTGACGATCGGTGATGGCCTCGTGTCGCAGATTCCTGCCCTCCTGATCTCGGTAACAGCGGGTGTAATCGTTACGCGTGTCAGCTCGGATGAAAAGACCGCCCTCGGCGCAGACATCGGCCGTCAAGTCTTGGGACAGCCGAAAGCGCTGCTCATAGGAAGTGTGCTGGTTGCGCTATTGATGATTATCCCAGGCTTCCCGAAGATTCCCTTTGTCCTTTTGGGATTTGCCCTGTTTGTCACGGGCTATACGCTCAACAAGGCCGATAAATCCAAGTCCAAACAGACAGCCGGCAAAAAGTCGGCCTTCGATCCGACTGTCGGCAAAGCTCAAGACCCAACAGAAGGCAAGGATGGCGAAGATTTTTCCATCACTGTTCCGCTCATGCTTGACGTCGCTTCCTCCGTCGAAGATTCCATCGAGCCAGACGTCCTCAATGACCAACTCATGCGCCTCCGAAAGGCCCTATATCACGACCTCGGTGTTCCTTTTCCCGGCATTCACCTGCGCTTCAACGCCGCATTGCCAGACGGTGCCTACCAGATTTTGCTCAACGAGGTTCCTCTCACGCAGGGTCAACTGATGCACAAGTACGTCATCGCCCGCGAGAACAAGGAAAACCTCGAAATGCTCGGCATCCCATTTCAGGAAGCTGATGCCTTCTTGCCATACATCGACAGCGTTTGGGTCGACGAGGCGCGCATCAAAGAGCTCGAGGAGCACAACGTCACATACATGCGCACGCCGCAAATCCTGACATATCATTTGTCGTTCATTCTCAAAAAGTACTCGGGCGAGTTTTTGGGCATTCAGGAAACCAAATACCTCATGGAGAGCATGGAAAAAGAGTATGCGGAAATCGTCCGCGAGGTGCAGCGCGTCTTGCCCGTTCAGAAAATTGCGGAAATCTTCAAGCGCCTGGTTCAAGAGGAGATCTCCATTCGCAACCTCAAGCTGATTTTGCAGTGCCTCATCGAGTGGGGCCAAAAGGAGAAGGAGCCGGTCCTGCTCGCCGATTACGTCCGTTCCAGCCTCAAACGCTACATCAGTTACAAGTACAGCGGCGGCAAAAACCTCCTCTCGGTCTACCTCTTGGAGCCCTCACTCGAAGACGTCGTCCGCAAAGCCATTCGGCAAACGTCTGCCGGCAGCTACCTAGCCCTCGACCCCCAAACAGCTAAAAAGGTCGTTGCCGCCATCAAGAAAGAAGTGGGCGACATCAACCGCTTTGAAAACAAGCCCGTCCTCCTCACCTCAATGGACATCCGCCGCTACGTCCGCAAGCTCATCGAACTCGATATCTACGAATTGCCCGTCCTCTCACACCAAGAGCTGACGGAAGAGATTACGTTGCGACCACTGGGTCGTATTGCCATCAAATAAGCACTGTGGCGAAGGCCTTTTGTGCAGCAGACTGTACAGCCGCTAGGGTAGGGCATTGCGGGAGTTCGTTGGCCATTGAGGTCACCGTGCCTTCTTCTGGAGTAATGCCGCAAGGGACAATGTACTGGAAATGCGCGAGGTCAGGGTTGACGTTGAGCGCGAACCCATGGTATGTGACCCAATGTTTAACGGCAATTCCGATGGCGGCTATTTTGCGATTTTCTATCCAAATGCCGGTTTTCCCCGCAATGCGCTGCCCGCGCAGGCCGAAGGCGGCGATGGTTTCCAAAATGACACTTTCCAAAGAGCGCAGGTAGGCGTGAAGGTCTCTGTTTTTGAGCTGGACGATGGGGTAGCAAATGAGCTGGCCGGGGCCGTGATACGTGATATTGCCGCCGCGGCTGGTCTGGCAACACTCGATGCCTTCTTGAGCGAGCCGCTCTCGGTTCACAAGCAGGTTGCTCTCAGAGTCTTGCGCGCTGCCAAAGGTGATGACTGGAAAATGTTCGGTAAAGATCAGCGTGTCATCGATGCGGCCCGCTACGCGTTGATCAACGAGCTCACGTTGCCGCTGTAGGGCGTCGAGGTAGTGGGTTTTCCCAAAAAATAAAATGTTCATGAAGACCTCTTTAACCCATTCATTTTACAAGGGCCTTTCATGCGCAATAAATGACAGAGGCCCATTCTCCTAAAATTGAGACAGCGCCATTTTGTCGAAAAAGCGGGTTAAAGGCCTCGCAAACGGTCTCTGCTTCGCTCTTGAGAATGCCGGAAAGGACGAGTTGGCCGCCTTTTTTTAGAGCATGGGCGAGCGTTTCCCGATGATCGATTAGCACTGGTGCCAAAATGTTGGCGACAACGAGGTCAAATGGCCTCTTCAGCCCATGGGCGATGTCGGCTGTCTCAAAGCGGATATCAGAGAGCTCATTGAATCGCAAGTTGTCGCGACAAACCGAAAGAGTGTCTGGGTCGATATCAAAGCCAAAAACGTCGCCAATGCCCAACTTCTTTGCCGTAATTGCCAAAATTCCCGACCCACAGCCGACATCCGCCATCGAACGTGAGCCCACATCCGCATGCTTTTTGCAAAAATCAAAGATCGCCCGGCCGCACAATTGTGTGGTTTCATGACTCCCCGTGCCAAAGGCCATGCCGGCGTCAAAGTAGACAGCCGTGTCGCGTGTGGTTAACGGGTAGTCCTTTTCCCAAACAGGCACCCAGTGTAATGTCTCATAAGACCAGGGACGGATGTACTTTTTGTACTCATTTTTCCAGTCTGCGTCCGAAATCGGGCGAATGTCGGGATCACCTAACTCAAACGGAAAGGCCTTCAGCGCCACTTGCCCATCTTCCGGATTCGCAAAATAACCGATCAAAGCGTACCTACAATCCGATTGAATAAAAGTCCATTCTGTGAGCTCTTGTTCTATCAAGTACGCCTCGATTGCATCCATCGCGGCATTGTCGATGAGTACTTTTATTTCGAACATTATAAGCATTCCAAAAAGACTTAAACGGACATCGATTCCTTGTAGAGCGCATCCAAGGCTTCAAAGAGGCGTATGCGGGTGTTTTCGAATTCGTTGGACTTGTCTTTGGCTTTTTTCAGGTTTTTGTCGTTGATGAGCGTGATAATTTCCTTGCCCAGAGCGTGGATGGCCGCATGGACTTGTTCAACGGTTGCGAAAGAATGGCACTGTTTGATCTTTTGACCGGATTCTGAATACAGCCATTGGCCCAAGCCGCAATGTGTGTGATTGGGCATATCTTCGGCCTTAAGCTTCAGCCGGCCCGCGATGCAAGCTTGCAGCTTCGTTCGCCACGCCAGGTGAGCCGTCTTGATAGTGTGAATATCAAAGGCTTCTTTGCCGAGGGTCCATTTGGCAATATCGGTGAGCATCTGCCCCGAAATATTGTGCATGTTTTCAATACCCTTAGTCGTTTGTGCAATCGCAATGTGCTGGAAATCAGACATGCCCTGAATCTCATGTGTGTTTTGTGCGATTTCGTTCGTTCCTGCTGCGATTTCCTGAACGTTTGTGTTGAGTGCCGCGACGCCATCGGTTGTCTGCGTGACGTTGTTGCTGATTTCGTGTGTCGTCGCCGTTTGCTCTTCCAGTGCCGCCGCGATGCTATTGGAGATCGTGCTGACTTCTTGAATGACTGTAGAGATTTGATCAATGGAATCAACGGCTACTTGTGTGTCGCGCTGAATGGCTTCGATTTGTGTGGCGATCTTCTTTGTGGCTTCTGTACTTTGGTGGGCGAGCTCCTTGACTTCGTTGGCGACGACGGCAAAACCCTTACCGGCTTCTCCAGCGCTGGCCGCTTCGATTGTGGCGTTTAGAGCTAGCAGATTGGTCTGATCGGCAATGCTGCTGATGATGTCCATGACTTGCCCAATCTCTGCCGCTGACTTGCCCAATTTATGCATAATAGACGTCGCTTGTTGCACGCGTTCGCTGGCTCGGTTGGCCTCTTCCACTTCTTTTTGGCAGTTTTTTGCAACCTCGTTGATGGAGACGCCCATTTCCTCAACCGCCGATGAAATGCTGTTAGCCGACGTTGCCAGCTCTTCGGCAGCATTTGCCATGGCTTGTGTGCCCGTTGAAAGTGTCCCTGTGGCGCTGGCGCTGGCGGAGAGCCCCTGTTCCATTTCATTAAAGCAGGCCTCCGATTCCCGTGCAGCTTCAGTCATAGAGTCGGACTCTGTTCCAATCGCGATTATGCGCAATTTAAAACCGAGTAAGGCCTCGCGTATACCCTGCATGCAGTGATTGAGGTTGTTGCCAATGATTGCGATTTCATCCTTGCCGTCGAAATGCAGGGAGGTCGTCAGATCACCTTTTTTGACACAGTCCATGGCCTGATTGAGAATGGAGATGGGCTTCATAATCATCGAAATGACGATAGAAAAAATGAACAGAAAAATCAGTGCCAGTATGATGCTAACAATAGCTTGCGTTTGAACTGTCGAAGATAAAAAGTCAATTTGCTTGTCCAATGCGGAATCCACAAACTGTGCAATATCGAACTCATCCTCATAAGCCCCGGCTCCAATCACCCATTGCCACGGCTCGAAATACGCGTAGACGTCAACTTTTTTTCTCTGGACCGTTTCTCCGGCCTGCTTATTCAACCAACCGTACTCGATAAAGCCAGTTGCAATCTCTCCCTTTGCATCGCGGCCACGCCTGAGAGACATTGCTCCTTTGACAATGTTCTGAATTAAAAATTGTCCATCGGCATCTTTTGCGTTCCAAGTATTTTCGCCGTCACGCTTGCCATCCAATGAGATAATGTAATGTCCTTCTGGGCTCAAGATATAGATATAGCCTGTTTGTTTGATGCGTACTTTAAGGATCCATTCGCGGACGATTTTTTTCATACCTTCTTTGTCGGCGCTTTTATCGGCTAACTCACACAGCAGGTAGGTCTGTTTTGTGAATTCTCCGAGGTCCATGTTTGCGGCCTTTTTGCTTTCGATGTGTGTTTTGTTGTCGATTTCTTGGTTTTGAATCAACAGTTCTTTTTTTGTGTAAAAAGAAAACACGAGCATAATTATTACCATTAGGATCATGGCCACGCAGAATAGCGAAAGCACTCTGCCTCGCAGTGTATTTAGATTAAACATATTCATAAAGAGTCTACCAAGTGTTGGCGCTAAGTGTATGACTTATTAAAGTAAAAATCAATTTTTTATTGACAGAAAATGTGAAAAATAATCTGATGCTGCATCACCACAGTACTATGATCACACTCGAACAAGCATTCCTCACCTTAGAAACCGAAAACGAGGTCACGATGTTCCTCAAAGACCTCTGTACGCCAGCTGAAATCAAGGCGATGCAAGAACGTTGGCGCGTCTGCCAGTTGCTGTACGAGGGCGAACATTCCTATGCCGACATCCACAACGAAACGGGGGTCAGCATCACGACTGTTGGCCGCGTCGCCCGCTTTCTCAAAGATGAACAGTATGGCGGGTATCGGGCCATGTTAGAGAAATTGGCGAAATGAAGTACTTATTTGGCCTTGTTGTCGCGAGTTTTCTGTTGTTTGGATGTTTTCGGAAGGCGGATGAAAACACCCTCATTTGCATTTCACAGATCGTCGAACACCCGGCCCTCAATGAGACCCGCCGCGGCATTTGTGACGTTCTGAAGGCCTCCGAATTCAACGTATCGATTCGCTATGAGAACGCACAGGGGTCCACCTTGCTCGCCAATGAAATTGCCCAAAAAATACTCGGTCTCAAACCGCGAGTCATTGTGGCGATCGGAACAACGAGCGCGCAGTGCTTCGTTCAGGGCTCGAAGAAGGATACCATTCCCGTCATCTTCAGCTCCGTCACGGACCCGCTGGGCTCTCAAATTGTGGAGAGTCTCGAAAAGCCAAAAAACATCACCGGTGTTTCCAACTGGATTCCGCTAGAGCCGCAAATCGAGGCTTTTTTGAAAATCAAGCCAGAGCTCAAGCGTCTCGGCATACTTTACAATTCTGGTGAAGCAAACTCGGTGGCCATTGTGGAACGATTGAAGGGCCTGGCGCCGCGTTACGGGCTCACTATCGTCGACATGGCTATCACGAAGACATCTGAAATCGCCGATGCCACGCGCGCCTTGGTAGAGAAGTGCGATGCGATATTCATTTCCAATGACAACACGGCCCTCTCAGCCTTTTCCAACATTGTCAACATAGCCAAAGCGTCGAAAACACCCGTGTTCTGCAGTGACACCGACATGGTTGACCTCGGAGCGACGGCCGCTCTTGGCCCCAATCAGTATGAGCTCGGCCGCCAGACGGGTCAAATGATCCTCAAAGTCCTTCACGGTACGCCCATAAAGGAACTGCCCGTTGAGTTTCCAAAAACAATAGAGTTGAAAACGCCAGCCTCACTATAGCCCTAAAGCGGCGCGAGTCTCTGTAGCCATTTTAGCGACGTCGTGGGCCTGCTCCCAGAGATTTCGGTTGCGCTTGCCGATCTCGATGAGGGTGTCATCAGGCGTCTCGACGATTGCCCTAATCGCCTTCTTGATTTCGCTGATCTTGAAATTTTCCAGTATGTCGATCGTGAAACCGCAGCCGTGCTCCTTGACGTAGTGTTGCAGGTTCCAATCTGGGTGGCCAGCAGAAATGACTGGACGGCCCATGCAAAGGTATTCCGAGAGTTTGGTCGAGAGCGAGTAGCGGAAGAGTGTCAACTCGCGTTCTAAAAAGGTGGTGGGCGTCAAGAGAAGGTCGGCGTTTGCGTAGACTTGGGCGAGGTTTTGTCTGGCGACGTAGCCCTTGAAGAGGACCGCTCCAGGAGAGCTGATGCCGTTCGCAACAGTCGCAAAGGTAGGTTGTGTGTAGATGTGGAGTTCTACCGGGACGCCCTCAGCCGCCAATTCCGTAATGGCTGGTGCGATCGCGAGCAAGAGGGTTCGGCCCTGTGTGGATCTGTTGAGAGCACCGACGTAGGTAATGATGCGTTTTTTGTTGGGGACGTAGGGCCCGGGGTGGAGATCCGTGCAACAGTTGTTTGCTACCTGATGCGGTACGCCGCTCCATTCCTCAATATGCTTGGCAAGAGCGAGAGAGTTGGTTGTATTATTCAGGGAACGCCGGCCGACTTTTTGAATAAGTTGGCGGATTTTTCGATACATGACATTTCCAAAATAGCCGTAACGCTCGCGTTCTTGTCCCATCCAGTTATCCATGTTGAGCATGACTATAGGAACGTCGAAGTGGATAGACGCGCGGTAGGCGAGGCTCAAAAATTGGTAGGATTCGCCTGAAAAATAGACGACGTCCGGCCGAAACGAGTGTTCATCGACTTTTGCCAACATTTTGCGAAAATCCTGACGCCCGTAATGTTCTCTGTTAAAGTAGATGAGACCGTTGTAGAGCCAGGCCCAAAATGGTTGCAACAAAGAGGTAACATTTGCCTGTTTGTCGAAAAAAAGCGGCATTTTTTTCATTCTCCAAGTAGGAAAATAGAAAAAGCGCTGAGAGTACTCTTCCGAAATTGTGATGTGCCGATAATGATAAAACCCCAAGAGGTTTTCTGGCCTCAATCCCTGCAAGACCGAATAGACGACGATTCCGCCGCCTTCTACCTGGCTTATGGGGTTTTCGGAAAAAAATAGAACTTTTTTCTGGGCCATGTTTTCAAGGTTAAAAGAAAGTGCCAATCAAGTAAATCAAAAAAAAGTCATACTCTGGCACGCCTTTAGCTCTGTATATACCTTTGCTATGAGAACAAAAAACATCGTCTTTACTTTGATATTGTTTTTCGGAGCCGTTAATG
Organism: Verrucomicrobia bacterium GWF2_51_19; assembly: GCA_001831095.1. Classification (GTDB taxonomy): domain Bacteria; phylum Verrucomicrobiota; class Verrucomicrobiia; order Opitutales; family UBA12508; genus UBA12508. The sequence continues at coordinate 23,264 of MIDP01000036.1, forward strand.
GCTTCTGCAACAGATATATGGACTATCTCGATGGGCAATACCAACAAGAAGAAACGAAAAATGTTCCAAGAATAAATACCAGAATCCCTACAGGACCCATCATTGATACAACACAGACTCAAGAGAACGTTTCGGCTCCAATACGGACCGAGGATGACCCGCTCATTCTAACCAAAAAAGCGGCCTTGGAGTTCTTGATGCTCCATGCAGAAAGTGTTTTGACAGAAAGAGATCAAATGGAATCAAGTTTAGACACGAATGTAACTACAGACCCGCAATCGGAGTCTTTTTGGGGTAGCAACTTGAAAAAAAACCTACAAGCGTATCAAAAGCTACAGGGCAAATTGTACATTAACCAGATCGACACTAACCAGCACACGCTCATCCATTACTTTTTCAACCATTACAAAAGCGTCATATTCGCCTACGGAACGGATGAGAAATGGATATCGTCCGGTTGCGAACGTTTCTTGAGGTACCTTTGCCGGTTTGTCAAAGAAGGAGCCAATTTCGATTTTCCAGACAGGCAAGATATTTCACCGCGTGATATAGCACGTGAGAATGGCATTGAAAAAATTCTCGATTTTGTTCTCAAGCAAGTCTCCAGGAACCCAGACTTGAGCTTGTCCATGTCGATGACGACGTGAGAAAAATGTACTCAACATAAAAAGACCTGTGCAAACATTTCGTACAGGTCTTTTTATTGACTCTTTTTAAAGAAAGCCATACACTGTGACACCTATGCCTACCATTTTCCCTTACGTTGTTGAATTGTCCGTCTTGGCCGCACTGATTGTATGCCTCTCAGGCTGCTATTATTACCTCTTTTGCAAGCTCAGAAAAACACAGCGACAAGCTAAAGAAGTCCTCAATACGTGTGAATGCGAAAAGACAGACCTACTGGCGATCCAAAAAAACCTGAATACACAACTCCATGCGCTACAGGAACAAGTGGCTTCGCTTAAAATCAACGGAAGGCTGTTGCGAACCTTTGCTGAAACGAGCCCCGATCTTCTATTGGCGAAAAACAAGGACGCTCAATATATTTTGGCAAATCCGGCTTTCTGTCGAGCTTTAGGGAAAAAGGAAGCAGAGGTCTTGGGAAAGACCGACTATGATTTTTTCCCGAAAGAGCGGGCTGACTTTTTTAAAGCAAAAGAAGCACGCGTTCTAGAGGAAAAAATGCCAGCACAACATGAGGAGTGGTCGACCTACACCAATGGCGAAAAGCATTTTCTATCCGTTATCGATGCTCCCGTTAAAAGTGAAGATGACATCTGTGGCTTGATCTGCATAGCCAATGACATCACTGAAAACAAGCAAGCGCAAGAAGAACTCATGCGGGCCAAGGAAAAGATGGACCACATGCAGCAAGAATCTCTGCAATTCCAGGAACAATTGGAACAGGCGATTCAAAGGGCCAATCAAATGGCTGTGGAGGCAGAAACAGCCAATATCGCCAAAAGCGCCTTTTTGGCCAACATGAGCCACGAAATTCGCACACCCATGAATGGTGTTGTCGGCATGACCGACCTCCTTCTCGAAACTGAATTGAACGACAAGCAGCGCAATTACACCGAAACCGTCCAACGTTCCGCAAAGACGCTCCTGAGGGTCATCAACGAAATCCTCGACCTATCCAAAATTGAGGCAGGCAAGGTTGAGTTTTACCCAAAACCATTCTCCTTTGACGAACTTTTACAAAACATCGTCGACCCAATACAGGCGCGCGTGCGAGAGAAAAACCTCCACGTATTCTTTTATCGCTCAAATCCGCTTCCAGAACAAGTCATCGGAGACCCCGAACGCATTCAGCAAGTCATTTTAAACATCGTCTATAATGCCGTCAAATTCACGCCAGAGAATGGCACCGTCATGCTCCGTATCGGCTGCATGCAGTCGGATGAAAAGGTGTCTTTCCGCGTCGAAGTCCAAGACAACGGTATCGGGATTCCGAAAGAACGGCAATCAACGATTTTTGAAAAGTTCACGCAAGAAGACACCTCTCTTTCCAGACGTTATGAGGGCACTGGTCTGGGTCTCGCCATTTGCAAGCAGCTCATTCACTTGATGGGTGGCGAAATCGGCGTTGAGAGCGAACCCGGAAAGGGCTCCACGTTCTGGTTAACGTTCACCCTGCGCATCCCGACAGGTGTTGTGATGGAAACATCTCCTTTTGGGAAAATTGCGCCCAAAATACTCATCTGGGATGACAACACACTTGTTGCCAACACCCTGAAACACATGTTCATTGAAAAGGAAGTCGATCCTTGCATTATCGAATCGATGACCGACCTCGCGACGTCCTTTGATGCTCAAAAACCGACTGCGCTTCTCCTTGGTAAATCCTTATCTAAAGACGAAATCAACGCAATAGCCACCGCCTATCCCACTGGACTTCTCGTGTTTCTCCTCCAACACGATAAGTCTCTGCCAGAACGCATCGAGCATTACTCAAAAATTCACCCAAAGGCAATCCTGCCATTTCCAATCTTGGATTCTAAATGCAAGCAAACCATTCTTTCCGCCGTACAAAATCGCATCGACCCATCTCTAACCTTGAAGCCACAAAAGAGTCTGCAGTCGTTTAATCTCAACATTCTTCTCGCCGAAGACAACGAGATCAATCAAAAAACGGCCATAGCGATGTTTTCGCGCCTCGGCTGTAAGATCGATTTGGCTAAAAATGGACGTGAGGCGGTCGAACGCGCCCTGGCAGACAAGTACGACATTATTTTCATGGACCTCCAAATGCCTGAAATGGATGGACTTGAGGCCACACGCGAAATCCGTAGACAAGAGCATGTCCGGACGCCCATTATCGCCATGACGGCCAATGCCATGCAAGGGTTTGACGATCAATGTTACGCCGCTGGCATGGACGATTACGTCGCCAAGCCAGTTTCTCTGAAATCACTCGAAACACTGTTGGGGAAATTCAAGTCGATGTCCAACAATGTTTCTGTCGTGCCCGATGTCATCCCAGAGAAAATAACTTACTTAAAAACATGGGATCCCGCACCCATTCTCGAAATTTCAGGTGGTGAGGCGGCGACCATTCAAACCTTTGTCGACACCTTTCGCGAACAAATGCCCTTGCAAATGAAGGCCCTACAGTCTGCTGCTGAACAGGGCGATTGGAGCAATGTCAAGCAACACGCCCACAAAATCAAGGGCTCCATTGGCTACTTCGGCGCAGAAAAGTTGACGGCAACTGTCCAGAAAATAGAGGCCGTCATTCGCGAACACAACCTAGATGACTGCATCCCTCTCATCGCTCAAGCGTTGAAGGAGTATGAGGAGCTCAACACTGCCATCCACTTTTAAACACCTATGCAAAATGCCGTGAAAGCTCGTTTCGCGCTCCGCCGACTGGCTCACGTACGTCTATGTACGCTACGCCAGATCGTGCTCGCGCAAAGCCAAGCTTTGACGACATTTTGCATAGGTGTTTGCAAATTAATAACTTACAAAATGTAATGGCTCTATGGCCAGTCTTATAGACCATTTTGCAACGGTCTTTTAGCGCGTCCCTTTTTCCGCTCTATGGCCCAGACGTAGTTGTGGAGTGACAGATAACAGATGCCGCTAATAAGAAGGAAGGTGATCAACAGGGTCTGGGTGGGGTAGAGTATCCAACGCCATGCAAACCCGATACCCATAATAGTAAAGGCCATGTAGACGCTGACAACGCGATCATGTGGGTGTTTGCCGTTGAGGACGAGGCGCTGAAACAGGTGTCGATAGTGACGTGAAAAGAGGTTTTCTCGCCGATAGACGCGCTTCAAGACGGTGACGAGCGGGTCCATTATAAAGATCCACATGATCATTGCCCCAGCGATGAGGCTCACACGGGCACCGATGGTGGGCGTCGATAGGTCGAGGTAGAGGGGCAAGATGGCAAACGTGAAGCCTAAAAATGTGCTCCCCGAATCGCCCATAAAGATTTTCGCCGGGTGCCAGTTAAAGCAAGCAAAGGCGAACATTGCAACGCTCAAAATCAGGCTGAACACAATGATCCACTCCACGTGCGTCAAAAATCCAATGCCAGCCCAACCTATACCGGCCAAGACCGCCTGAGCGCTGGCCATGCCGTCAATACCGTCCATAAAGTTGTAGGTATTGATCATCCCAATCACCCAGCCAAAGAAAAAGATGAGGTAGGCCCATGTCAAAAGACCGCCGCTCTCCATGTGAAAGAGATTGTAGTGGTCAATGACCCACGTAAAACACAGAGAAATGATGATTTGCAAAAATAACCGGTAAATCGCCTTGATGCCGTTAACGTCGTCGAAAATACCCACGAGCAACAGGACGGTTCCAAAAAAGATGTATAGGAAAAGTTCGTTTACTGGTGCCGCTGTTCCACGCATCCACAAAAAGGCCGAACTCAACACAACACTTCCGAACCCGATGCCGCCAATGTTAGACTTTGGGTCTTTGTGCATGGAAACTGTTTTTGGCTTTTCAAAGACCTGATGGCGCAGGGCCTTTTTGTAGATCAAGCACGTCAGTCCCCAGGTGGACAGGAAAACGAAAACCAATATGCTCAGGATAATCATAGGGTGCGCGTGGGTTGATTGATGGTGAAAATTTTCAATTGCAGGCAAAGGAACACCAAGAGCGAAAATACGGCCATGATGCTGGTTGACAAGCCATAAGAGCCCGTTTGTCCATAAATGCTGCTGTACGTAATCGGCCCCAACGAACTCGCAATGACCGTGGCAAACATCGTCCATCCCATAATGGATCCAAGATGTTTTCGTCCGTAAAAATGCGCCCAGAGAAGAGCATTGAGTACGCCCCAGCTGCCCCAGGAGAGGCCATTAAATAAGATAAAGGCCCACCAGCCCAAATGCGAACCGAGAAATGGAAAAAGGAAAGATGCCACAATCTGCGTCAACATTTGCCCCTTAAACATCCGCAAAATGCCAAATTTTTTCGCGCCCCAACTGGCCACAAAATTACCGATGATCGCCACCCAGGCCATGTGAAAGAGGAGCGAGCGCACTTTATCGCTGATTTCCATGGACCGTCCTATCGAATCGAGGTGCAGCGTCATGCCGGAATTGCTGAAGTTCAACACTATCATGCCCATCACGAGGGTCCAGAAAAAGGGCGTGATGACTACCTCTTTGGCCGTCCAATGCGCTTCAACAACGGGCTCATTTTTGACAACCACATCGGTCGATTGGCCGTCCATCGTCAATCCACAGGCTTCGGGGTTGTCTCTAAAAAAGAGCCAAGCAAATGGCGATGCGGCACAAATTAAAAACGTTCCAATCCAGACCCACACATCTTTCCAATCGAGTGCCATGGCCGACAGTGTTCCAAAGATAACCGGTGACATCCCATAACTTAAGGACTGAAAGGAGCTCGTGATGGCCGATACGATGTTTCGCTTGCGGAAAAACCATTTTACAATCATCGTCCGCGTGATCATCGTGAGCATGCCCTGTGCGAAAAAACGCATCAGGTAGAAGAAGAGAAACATGAAGCCGACACCCACCCAAGTCGCCGAAAACTCCTCGCCAACCCATTCAATCCATTGACTGAAAAGCAACAGAACTCCGCCAAGCAAAATCAGGCTGAAAAAGCCCATCTTGCGCGCGCCGTAACGGTCGAATTGACGTCCGCCCCACGGCAAGGTCGCCGCCGATGCGAGTGTCCCCATCATGTAGGCAAAGCTGTATTGAACACGCGAGATCGACAACACTTCCAAAATCTTGTCTGTAAATGGGGAAATGCCAGCACTGTGCCCAGGTAGAGAAAAGCAAAAACCCAACGTTCCCGCCATCAAAATGACCCAGCCGTAAAAAAAAGGCACTCGAACGGGATCGAATGGGAAATTGGAGCGAAACAACTTGCTTTTCATACACCAGACATAATGAATGTTTTTTTTGAATGCAAGGCAAGACCCAAAAAAACAATCGATACGCGCTTCCCCCTGGTATTTTGCATCGATCTTTTCGGCATAGATTCTGCTGTTTATAGTATGCATGAAAACGTTGGCAGTGCTTTTAGTGGCTGCTTCCGCATGCGCGCAAACCAGTGTGGACGTGTTTGTTAAAATGCTCGAGGAGCGTGGCACTATCGTCGAAAATAGCGTTGAAGGGATTCAGGAGAGGCAAGACGAGTTGATTGCAATTCTCGAAAAACACCCGGAAATGTGTCAGGTTCCAGAGGATCTTGACAAGAAAAAGTGGCCAAACTTGATGGCTCTGGCTGCAGATGTCGAGATGGATGCTGTCATTTGTTATTTGTACTTGACTGGCATGACCTATAAATACCGTTATGACGGTGAAAACACAGCGATTCTCTATATGCTCCTCGACCAATGTGATTTAAAGAATATGGCTAGAACACTCACAGAGAAGAATGATAAAAGATTAAAATTACTCTTATCAAAATACCCACTCACTCGTTACAGCGTGTACAAAAATGGAGAGACCCTGTTGCATGTGGCCTGTAATCAAAAACTGCGTACTTTAAAAATCATTCTCGATGACCCAATTATCAACATCAATAAACGAGACAAGAACGGCTGTACACCACTGGCATTAGCCTGTCTCAATCGAAATAAGCAGATGATTCAATGCTTGCTGGAGGCGGGTGCCAATCCAGACATAGGTGAACGAGGCTATACTCCCAGGGCGATGATCGCCAAAGACCCGAAAATACAATCGTGTCAACGTTACTTAGACAAATTTAATTGAGTCCGGGAAGTGTTGAGTGGCCGACCTGCATAAAGAAGGCTACGATGATGGAAACGATAATGGCGATTTTTACAAAAAATGCGAAAAAGCCGCCGATAAGCGCACCGAAACCCGCCTTGCTGGCCCCGCGGAGGTCCTTCCCTCCAATGATTTCAAACAAGACCGCGCCAAACAATGGGCCGAGAATCATTCCAAGCCCAATCCCAATGCCCAACAGCGGTGAGAGCAGAAATGGGCCGATCAACAACCCCAACATTGCCCCGACCATGCCACGCCACGTCGCCCCAAATGCCCGCGCGCCCCAAATAGTACACAGGGCGTCGATGCCGTACGTCGCGCCGACACAGGCTGTTGCGGTCCAAAAAAACGTCCACGAGACCGACTGCTGGCCCAGCGCTATTTTGTGAATCAAGATACCGAGCCACACCAATAGCGCCCCAGGCAATAGCGGCAGGAAAGCACCCAAAAAGCCAAATAGGAAACAGGCCACGACGGCTGACATTAATAAAAATGATGTAATTTCGTTAGCCATTCAGGGTTGGATCTAAAAAATTATGTTAATGACAAGTGTTGTACTTTGACGTTGAATGCGTCTAAGTCAAAGACTATTTTTCAAAGGCCCGGCAGAGGGCAACGGCAGTTGCGTCAGACTCGTCCAACGGTAGTGACTCTTCAAGGGACAACATTTGTTGCAGCGTTTTTGCAATTTGTTGCTTGCTCGCCCTTCCATAACCGAGAACGGCCTGCTTGACGCGCAACGGTGAGTATTCGGCGATAGGCAAATCGCGTTGAACGAGGACAGCGAGAATGGCCCCGCGTACCATTCCAAGCGTTTGAGCCGTCTGGAAATTTTGTACGTAAATGGTCTGCTCGATCGCAGCAACGTCAATCGGGTATTGACTCAATGCAGATTGGACGCCCTGTATAATGTTTTTAAGGCAGTCAAAGAAAGACAAGGATTGAGGGTTGCGCAAGGTCGTCGAAAAGAGAAGCTTTGGCTCGCCTCGATCGATAGAGAGCACGCTCAGGCCCGTTCCACGCAGGCTTGGATCGATACCCAAAACAACGCCATTAAAGCGCTCCTTTTTGAGCGAAAAGGACACCGGATCCGCTGAAGCAGACTTGTTGCGCCCGCCTTTGAGCTTTGCTGTCCACATCATTCTTGCGGAAGGCTTCATTTAGGCCTCCTCTGGCGGCGTTTGGTGTTCCGCTAGAATGCGATGAAAAACCTCCGTCATGTCGTCGACGAGGTCGAGTGTCTTTTTTGAGACCAAAATGGGTTTTTCATCTTGAAGCGCTAGCAAAATGGCATCACTGGGCCGAGCGTCGACTTCGACCAACTTCAGCCCGAGTTCATTGTGCATTTTTAAAATGATGCGGGCAAAAAAAGTCCCTTCCGCGACATCGGCAATCACGACGCGTTCAAGCGTCACACCGAGGCCAAAAAAGATGTTGCGAATGAGATCGTGAGTCAATGGGCGATCCCGTGGCACTTTTTTTAGATGAATCGAAATCAAATTCCCAAAATAAGCGTCTACGTAAATGACGAATGTCTTGATCTCTGTATGCAAAAAAAGAGCCGACCCATTGGTTGTCGGAATGACCCCTTTCAGCGTTATCTCGAAAACTTCCTTGCTCACTCTTTCTACTTTACCAGGTTTTCTCTCCAACTGACAATCTTTTTTCAATTCTAAGACAAAAAAGACCGTGTTTCGGTGTTGACAAAGCCATATAATATGACTTCCTGTTTGGGTTGTAATAGGCAAGACCTATGCAAAATGTTGTGAAAGCTCGTTTAGCGCTGCGCCGACTGCCTCACGTACCTCTATGTATGCTACGGCAGGTCGTGCTCGCGCAAAGCCAAGCTTTGACGACATTTTTCACAGGTCTTTGTATATTAACAACTTACGGAAAGAAAGACCGTTAAAAAAGGGAGGCCAGACACGAGGGCGACAAGAGCGTACGTTGGTACGTAATCTAGCCTGAATGACGAGAATGCCACCAATATTTTGCATCGGTCTTTATGAATATTATGAAAGTTGCCGCATCGTTAAAATCACTTAAAAACCGCCATCCAAAATGTCAGGTTGTGCGCCGCAAAGGCCGCATCTATGTCATTTGCAAAGAAAATCCGCGTTTCAAAGCGCGTCAAGGTTGAGGAGTTATGAAAGCTGAAATCCATCCTAAAAAACACCCGGCTTGCTTTGTAGATGTCTCTACAGGCAGACGTTTTTATTCCGAGTCCACCACGAAGTCACGTCAGACGGAAACCGTTGACGGCGTTGAATATCAGATGATTATCTGCGACGTCACTTCGGATTCGCACCCCGCTTACACGGGCAAGAAACGCTTCGTCGACACCGCTGGACGCGTCGAGAAGTTCCAAAACAAATTCCGCCGCACGCGCGCCAAGGCCTAATTCACTCAACAGGCAGCGAACATTTTTCAACGGTATTTTTTTGCGGGACGTAGCTCAGTCTGGTAGAGTGCATGCTTTGGGAGCATGATGTCGCAGGTTCGAATCCTGTCGTCCCGACCAGCTTTAAAATTTCCATAATTATGGCATCACCGACAGACATCCGTAAAGGAAAGGTCCTCGATTACTTGGGCCATCCGCATTTGGTGCTCGAAATGCAGCACAGGACGCAAGGCCGCCAAGCTGGCTTTGTTCAAGTGACGCTGCGCAACCTCCACACGGGCTCCTCGACGACAACCAAGTTTCGCACGACAGACAGCGTTGAGTTCTGCCACACGCAAATGCGGACCTTTGAGTTTTCATACATCGACGACTTGGGTTATCATTTTATGAACCCAGAGACGTTTGAAGACATTATCTTGGAAAAGGCCCTGGTAGAGGAACACCGAAAGTTTCTGGTGGAAAACGCACCTTACGATATTCTCTTTGTCGACGACAATCCCGTTGAGGTTGTCCTGCACCCGACGATTGAGATGTTGATCAAGGAAGCTCCAGAAGGCCTTCGCGGCGACACCGCATCGAGTGCGCAAAAGCCGGCGACAACGGAGTCTGGCCTCGTCGTGCAAGTTCCGCTCTTTGTCAAACCTGGTGACCGCATCAAGATTAACACGGAGTCTGGAGCCTATCTCGGTCGCTGTTGAGAAAGTGCCCAAAATGGCTTATAGCGGCGTTCTCGTCGTTCGGGCTAGGTCACGTACCAACGTACGCTCCCGTCGCCCTCGCTCTTCGTGCCTTGCTATAAACCATTTTGAGCACTTTCTCAAACAACATAGAGGGATAAACATTTTCTTCTGCTGTTCTGCGGGGTACGACTCGGGCCTTGCTATAAACCATTTTGAGCACTTTCTCAAAAAACATAGATGGATTGCTGTTTTGCGGGGTACGACTCAATTCCAGGACTTGCTAAAATGAATAAGGCTCTTGACTAGCAGTATAAGATAAACTATACTGCTAGTGCCGATGAACAAACGAAAGATAAGCGAATATAAGGTCAAAAAAATA
>MIDP01000037.1 GCA_001831095.1 Verrucomicrobia bacterium GWF2_51_19
GCCAGCACGATGTAGAAGACGTAAAAATGGTGGATTTTAAACCATTTTTGCAAAATATTCATAATGGCGAGTGCGATGAGGGCCGGGTAGGCCACGGTCAGGATGGACCCAAGGACGTTGCTGATGCCGCTGAACCCAAATTGGGCCATCAAAAAAGTGATGAGCAGGGTTATGATGGTCGCCATCTTTTGAGAGATGCGGCCACCGCTGATTTCGTGGTGAATGAAGTCGGCAAATAGCCCAATCAGCACGATTATGGTTGTCAAGCAGGCGAGAGCAAAGGTGATGGCAACGAGCGGAATGGCGAAATTACCCAAGGTTTGCTGCGTGATGATTATCAGGTATTGGGCCTCTTCAACGCCTTCCAGCTGAGGGGCGTATTTGGCTCCCAAAGAGACGAAACCAACATAAATCAGGCCCAACATTGTCGCCCCCATGACGCTCGCAATAATGCTGAGAATAGAAACTTCCTTGATGGTTGCATCTTGGGGCAAGCAGGAACGAATGTATTGAATGATCGTGACCGAGAAAAAGAAGGTAGCGAGGAGGTCCATCGTGTTGTAACCCTTAGAAAGGCCCATCGTGAAAGCGCTCCAAGCACTCATGTCCGTGGCGCCCGCCGGGTGGTCCGCCAAAAAGCCGACAAACAGAATGACAACGAGAGTCGTGAGCAATAGCGGCGTCAAATAAGAGCCAATAATCTCAACGACGCGGTGACGGTTCCAGAGGGCCCAGCCAACGCAGATGCAGAAAATCACGCTGAACCAGAAAAGCGAGAGACCAGGAAACATCGCGTGAAAGCCGCCGTAGGAGGCCCCAATGCATCTGGGGGCTGCGCCGAACGGCCCAATCAGGCACAAGATGATAGCCACTAAGACAAATGCTGGAATGCGCCCCAGAGTCTCGAAGTATTTTTCGCGATTACCGTTGTAGAGAATCATGCTGTAGAGGCCGAGAAAGGGGACTATCACGCCCGTCAGGAGCAGTCCCATCATGGAAAACCCATATTGGCCCAAAGCACACTTGCCAGTCGCAAAGGGGAAAATCAAATTACCGGCACCAAAGAACATCGAAAACATGGCGAAACCGGCGATAAAGGCTTTATTTTTTAGTCTCATAGGTCATATCATACGTTGTCTTTTCTAGAAAGAAATAAAAAACCGCGTCCTTTCCTTTTAGTGTGGCGCGGTCTTTATTATCTTGCTCGATAGCGATCAATAAAAACCACGCCCGCGATTTCGAATCACGAGGCCACGAGCGTAAGGCATGCAAAATCTCTCACAACAGGCAATCGATATTTGCGAGCCTGTCAACTGTTTTTGACCCTTAAAAAATCTTGCCAGCGGGCGTAAATGTGATTGTCTGGAGATCACTTGTGACACGAAAGGATCTCAATTATGAAAACCCACCCACTCTCGAATCAGGAAATCGATCGTAAATACGCGTATTGGAGGTTCCGCCTCACGTACACTCTCATTTTGGGCTATGCCGCCTTTCAGCTGGTGCGGCAAAACTTCAACATCGCCCTGCCTTACATGGCCAAAGACAGTGCCCTCGGCAGCGACATCAAGATGAAGATCGGCATTGCGATGGCCATCTATACCTTCACGTATGGTATCGGCAAATTCGTTATCGGTATGCTCTGCGACCGCCTGGGCGCGCGTTGGGCGATGCCGATAGGACTGTTGGGCTCGTCCGCCTGCAGTCTAGTGATCGCATTTTCCAAAAACCTCTCTCTGACAATCGGCCTGGCGCCCCTTGCGATTATCGGCACCATGTACGCCTTCAATTCGCCCTTTCAGTCGGCTGGCTGGCCGCCAGTTGCCCGCAGCTTGACACAGTGGTTCGGACCAAAAAAGCTCGGTACGCGTTGGGGCTTGGTCAACTCTTCACACCAAATTGGCAGCATCGGCATTCTCATTGGCGGCGCCATTTTGGTCCAAAATTACGGTTGGCAGGCTGCCTTTATTTTCCCGGCCATCATCTGTTCGATTCTCGCCATCATCATTTTTGAACGTCTCCGCGATAACCCAGAATCGATGGGCCTTCCGTCGGTCGAAGTTTATGACGGCGTTAAAGTCGACAAAATCAAAGAAGAAGAAGGCCATGAAACCATTACCTTTGTGCAGATTTTTAAAAACCATCTATTGTTCAACGCACCACTGTGGTATACCTGCGCGGCGAACTTCTTTGTTTACTTTGTTCGCATGGGATTCTTTTTGTGGGCCCCCACGATGATCTGTGAAATGCGCGGTACAACACTCGTCGACGCCGGTATTCGGACATCCGTATTGGAGGCCGTTGGCGCACTTGGCGGTATCGTCGTCGGCTGGTTTACTGACAAGTTTTTACCGGGCAAACGCGGGCTCTGTTCCTTCTACATGATGATCGGCCTGGCGGTCTCTATCGCCATCTTTCGCTGGATGCCAGTTACAGATCCTTGGATTTCCAGTAAAGCGGTCGTGCAGGCAGCACCTTGGATGCACAACATGTTTCTCTACTGGATCACGTTTGTCATTGAGGCCATCACCGACCCCGACATGCTGATGTGGGGTGTCATGGGCTTTTTCGTATACAGTGCGCAGACGCTGTCTGGCCTCTCGAGTGCCGAATTCGGATCCAAAAGAGCAGCCGCGGCCGCCTGCGGACTCAATGGCACGATCGGCTACATGGGCGCATCGGTCGTCAGCTTTGGGGCACCCTGGCTCGCCAAGCATTGGGGCTGGGAGGGGGCGATCGTCGCCTACGTCATCGCCGCCGCTCTGGGCGCCGTTTGTTTCTGGCTGTCGCTCGGCAAACGCAAAAAAGCCTAAACAGAAAGAGTTCGTTTAGGCTGGTTTGCCTTTTGCAAATCGGACGCGCGCTGAGCCACCTAGCGCGAAAAGAGTTGACAATTTCAAAATTGGATTTTGGAATTGTCAACATGTTCATCCGCACTCTCGAAAAAAAACTGAAGGTTTTGTTTGAAAAATACCCCATTGTTGGCGTTATGGGTCCACGTCAATCGGGAAAAACAACGCTTGTTCGCAACGCTTTTCCACATCTAGATTACGTCAATCTTGAAAATTTGGACTTGCGACAACTGGCCCAAGAAGATCCCAGGGGCTTTTTAAAGAGATATAACGGTGTGATTTTGGATGAAGTGCAGAATGTGCCCGAACTTTTTTCCTATCTTCAGACAATTTCCGATGTCAATGACAAGCCGTCGCAATTTGTGCTAACGGGGTCGCATAATTTTTTATTGTTTGAAAAAATTGCCCAAAGTTTGGCTGGTCGAATCGCACTCACCACGCTTTTGCCACTGAGTTATAAGGAGCTGGCAAACCCTTGTGATGTTTTTACGGCGATCCAGAAAGGGTTTTATCCCAGAATGCACCGTTACGATATCTCGCACAATGATTTTTACTCCAATTATACCTCGACGTATGTGGAGCGAGATGTTCGACAAATTACAAACGTCACCGACTTGTCTTTGTTTCAAAAATTTATAAAACTGTGCGCTGGACGCATCGGGCAAGTGATCAACTTTACTTCCCTGGCTATGGATTGCGGAATAAGTCAGCCCACTGCCAAGAAATGGATGTCTATATTGGAGTCTAGCTATCTTATGTATTTGGTTCAACCCTATCATGAGAATTTTAACAAACGTCTCATTAAAAACCCTAAACTCTACTTTTACGATACGGGCTTGGCGTGTTATTTATTGGGAATAGAGGACCCTCAGCAGCTCGAATGGCACTCTATGCGTGGTGAATTATTTGAGAATTTGGTATTTTCAGAAACTTATAAATTTTTCTATGCCCAAGGGAAACAACCACCTGTCTTTTTTTGGCGAAACCAGAGCGGGGTAGAAATCGACATGATTATCGAGCGAGCCGAGGGCATCATACCCGTTGAAGTCAAATCTGGGCAAACGGTTCGCAATGATTTTTTTAACAATCTTCGTTATTTGGAGGCACTGACGGAGATACGCGAGTCCTTCCTCGTTTATAGCGGGCAGGATCGATTGACTTTTAAAAACACGCAAATTATTCCATGGGAATCGCTTGAATCCTCATTGGAAACCATGGAATTAAACACCATTTAAAAAAATCTTGCAAGGGTGGGCGAAATTGATTTTCTTGAGGTCAAGTTTGACACGAAAGGATCGCGTTTATTTATGAAAAAACACCCACCCTTAACGAATCAGGAAATCGATCGTAAGTACGCGTACTGGAGGTTTCGCCTCACGTACTCCCTTATATTGGGCTATGCCGCCTTTCAGCTCGTACGGCAAAACTTCAATATCGCCCTGCCTTACATGACCAAAGACCCGGCCTTAGGCAGCGATATCAAGATGAAACTCGGCGTCGCCATGGCCATCTATACCTTTACCTATGGCGTTGGCAAGTTCGTCGTCGGCATGCTCTGCGATCGTCTTGGCGCGCGTTGGGCGATGCCGATAGGCTTGTTGGGCTCGTCGGCCTGCAGTCTCGTCATTGCCTTTTCCAAGGACCTTTCCCTTACAATCGGCCTGGCGCCACTTGCGATTATAGGCACCATGTACGCCTTCAATTCGCCTTTTCAATCGGCTGGCTGGCCACCCGTTGCCCGCAGTTTGACACAGTGGTTCGGGCCAAAAAAGCTCGGTACGCGTTGGGGCTTGGTCAACTCTTCACACCAGATTGGCAGCATCACCATTCTCATTGGCGGCGCAATCTTGGTAAAAAACTACGGCTGGCAATCGGCCTTTATTGTTCCGGCCATCGTCTGTTCGCTGCTAGCCTTCTTTCTTTTTGAACGCGTCCGCGACAATCCCGAATCGATGGGCCTTCCTCCTGTCGAAGTCTACGACGGCGTTAAAGTCGACAAAATCAAAGAAGAAGCGGGCCATGAAACGATCACTTTTCGCCAGATTTTCCGCAATCACTTGCTCTTCAACGCCCCCCTCTGGTACACTTGCACGGCGAACTTCTTTGTCTACTTCGTCCGCATGGGCTTCTTTTTGTGGGCCCCGACGATGATCTGTGAAATGCGCGGAACGACGATCGTCGACGCCGGTATTCGCACTGCTGTCCTGGAGGCCGTTGGCGCATTGGGAGGCATCGCGGTTGGCTGGATGACCGATAGGTTTTTTGCCGGCAGACGCAGCCTCTGCGCCGTTTACATGATGATCGGCCTCGCGGCTTCCATCGCGCTCTTCCGTTGGATGCCCGTTACGGATCCTTGGATTTCCAGTGACATGGTCGTCAAAGCAGCGCCCTGGATGAAACACGCGGGTCTCTATTGGATCACTTTTGTCATCGATGCCTTGACCGATCCCGACATGATGATGTGGGGCCTCATGGGCTTCTTTGTCTACGGTCCTCAGACACTGACAGGCCTGTCCAGCGCGGAATTTGGCTCCAAGAGAGCGGCCGCGGCTGCCTGTGGACTCAACGGAACAATCGGTTACACGGGAGCTTCATTTGTCAGCTTTGGTGCGCCTTGGATGGCCAAGCACTGGGGCTGGGAAGGTGCGCTGTCCGCCTACGTCGCCGCAGCACTACTTGGAGCCTTTTTCCTGGGAATGGCCGCCCGTAGCACAGCACGAAGGAGTAAAAAGAGCCTATAGCGGCGTTCTCGTCGTTCGGGCTAAGTCACCTACCTCAAGTAGGCTCCTGTCGCCCTCGGGCCTGGCTATAGGCCTTTTTACCCTTCGTGCTGTGCTACGGCGCTCTCTTAGGAATACGCCCTCTTAAAAAGTCTAAATAAAGGCCGTGAAGATTCACATTGACAACATTTTGTATCGGTCTTTGTGTATTAACAACTTACAAAAAGGCAAGACCGTTGAAAAATGGCTCTATAGCAAGGCCCGAGAAGCGAGGGCGACAGGAGCGTACATTGGTACGTGACTTAGCCCGAACGACGAGAACGCAGCTAGAGACCATTTTGCAATGGTCTTGATAATTACACTATGGCAAATACAGTTATACTAGAAACCAACCGCGGTAAAATCGAAATCGAGCTGTTTGACACAGTGGCCCCCAAGGCCTGTGAAAACTTTGTCAAGCTCGCTGCAAAGGGCTATTACGACGGCCTGATCTTTCACCGAATCATTCAAGATTTCATGATTCAAGGCGGAGACCCCACAGGCACGGGTTGCGGGGGACAGTCGGTCTGGGGCAAGCCGTTCGCAGATGAGTGCATTGAGGCGGTCAAATTTGACCAAAAGGGCCTGCTCGCCATGGCCAATTCCGGCCCCAACACCAACGGCAGTCAATTTTTCATCACGACGGTCAAGGCCCCCTGGCTCCACATGCGCCACACGATCTTTGGCAAAGTCATCAAGGGTTACGACGTCGTTGAAGCCATCGCCGCCACCGAAACCGATGAGTACGACAAGCCCATCAAAGATCAGAAAATCATCGGCATCAAAAAAGGGTAGGGTATGAGGGTTGGCATCACGGGCGCAAATGGGTTTCTTGGGCAGCTTTTAACGCAAGCATTGAGCCAGACAGATGCCACTTTGCTCCCATTTGAGGGCGACATTTGCGAGCTCGCTGCCGTCCGCACGTGGGTACAAAACAGCCAACTAGACGCGTTGTTTCATTTGGCCGCCAAGGTACCGATTACCGAAGTGAATCAAAACCCACTGCAGGCCTATGCTGTGAATGTCGGTGGAACATTGAACCTCATGCAATCCCTGGAGGGTCTCCCGAAAAAGCCTTGGTTTTTTTATGCGAGCACCAGCCACGTTTACAAGAGCAAAGATGGCCCGCTGTCCGAAGATGACCCCATTGCACCCATCAGCTTGTACGGGAAAACCAAATACATGGGTGAATCGGTCGTTTACGATGTGGCTCCTCAACTCAACATTGCTGCGTGCGTCGGACGTATCTTCAGTTTTTTTCACAAGACGCAAACTAAGCCCTTCCTGTATCCAACCTTGCTCGAACGTGTGCAAACAGAAGATCTCTCCAAGCCCTTCAAGCTCTATGGCAGCGAGTGTATTCGCGATTTTCTCAACGCGGAAGCGGTTGTTCAAATTATGATTGCTTTGATGGAGCGCCGGGCCACTGGCATTATCAATATCGGTTCGGGCGTCGGCGTGCGCATTCGTGATTTCGTGCAACAAGTGGCGGGTCGGCCTCTTTTTATTGAGCCAGCTGATGCCAAGCACGACGCCTTAGTGGCCAATATTCACCGATTAAACACCATCCTCAGTTAAAGACCTATGCAAAATGCAGCGAAAACTCGTTCCGTTTCTATCATCGTTCCCACCTTTAATCGGGCACACTTTCTGAAGCAAACGCTCGATTCCTGTTTCGCGCAAACCTACCCCTGCGAAATCATTGTGTGCGATCACGGCAGTACAGACAATACGCCCGCGTTGATGCGATCCTATCCCCAGGCAAAATACATTCGTCGCGAAGAAGATTTTGGGCCCCATTTTTGCTGGCTAGATGGGTTGTTGCATGCCACGGGCGAGTACGTCCACTTGCAGTACGACGACGACTGGATTTTGCCAAATTTTATCGAAAAGTGCATGGAGGTAATGGCGCCCGACGTCGGTTTTGTTATCAGTGAATGCGACCTGTTTGACGAGGCCACACAAACCATCTGTGCGAGCAAAGAACGGAAACGCTTTCCTCGAGCCAAAGTAAAAGTTGTTCAGGCCGAACGTTTTGTGCTTGAAGAGGCCCTATCGCCAGGATCTGTTGTCTTGCGCAGACAGGATGCCATCGATGCCATTTATCCAGGTCGTCTGCCCTTTGAAAAACATTCGTATCGCGGCGTGGGCCCCGATCATTGGATGACGCTCTTACCGTTGCTGCGATACAAGTATATCGGATATCTTCCCCAAAGACTGGCTGTTTTCCGCTTTCACGCCGGTTCCATTACAGTCGATGCGGCCAAAGATGCCGACAAACAAGTCCGCATTCGTAAGGCTTATGAAGAAGTCCGCTCTTTTTACCAAATGCTCCGATTTTGCAAACACACGCAACTCTATCGCTTTGTCCATCTTTTATCTTGGTTCGGTTGGCGAAAGACGTTTAGCTCTATCCGCAAACGCATCAAAAAACATGTATTCAAATAGAAAAATTTTACTGGCCGAAGACACGATTGACGCCCAGGAACTCCATCAACTTGCGTCTTGGCTACAATCAGGTACGCGTTTGACCAAGGGCCCACTCACGCTAGACTTTGAGCGGGCTTTTGCTCAATACATTGGGACCAAGCATGCCATTTTCGTGAACAGCGGATCTTCGGCGAACTTATTGATCGCCTACGCTCTCTTAAAAAGCGGACATCTGCGAAATAATGTCGTGATCGCGCCAACGGTGGCCTGGGTAACGACGATTGCCCCTTTTATGCAGTTTGGGTTTGAGGTCAAGCTGTGCGACTGCAACGCAACGGACCTGGGGTTTGATCTCGATGCTTTTGAGGCCATGTGTGAGCAGTATCAGCCGGCCTGTGCTATTTTAGTCCACGTTTTGGGCCATGCAACCGACATGGACCGCCTCCTTTCTATTTGTAAACGACACGATGTGCACCTCATAGAAGATACGTGTGAGGCTCTTGGTAGCGAATATAAAGGCCAAAAGCTTGGAAGTCTGGGCCTGGCTGGTTCTTTTTCTTTTTACTACGGGCACCACATTTCAACAATTGAAGGCGGCATGGTTGTCCTCAACGACAGTTATTTGTTTAATGTGATGCTCTCCATCCGTTCTCATGGCTGGGCCCGCGATCTCCAAGATGCGTCGATGCACGCCGCGTGGACCAAGGAGTATGGGATCGATGAAGTGCGTGATCTCTACACATTCTATTTCCCCGGCTTCAACTTGCGTTCGACGGACCTCAACGCGTTTTTAGGCCTCTCTCAGCTCAAAAAATTAGAGAGTCTCGTGCACAAAAGAGAGTCTAATTTCCTTCTTTACAGACAACTCTTACCCAAGTTTTGGTCTCAACAGAGTCCCACAAGCACACTTTCTTCGTTTGCCTATGGCCTCCTCGTCCAAAATCGCTTGGAGACCTGTAAATACCTTACCTCTCACGGGATCGAGTCCCGTCCGCTTATCTGCGGCAGTCTGGCTCGACATCCTTTTTGGACGAAAGAAAAGGACTCTGTTGATCTCCCCATGGCCTCCATTGTCCATGACCACGGCATTTACCTCCCGAATCACGGCAACTTGTCCACAGAGGATATTCACTTTATCGCAGACAAGGTCAACGAGGTCGCCAAACCCTTATTTTTTTAAGCTCCGCTTCCTCATCCACCCGCTGCCGAAGAAGACGAGGGCGTTGATGGCCATGCAGGGAATGAGGGCGTCGAAGGACTCAGTGAGGTCGAAAATGGGGCCAAGGATGATATGCCAGAGGGCAAACATTGCTCCACCGGCCAGGGCTGCCAGCACGAAGCTCGTTGACGTTGTCTTGTAACCCATAATGCCTGCCAACATGGGAATGACGATAATCGGCCCCCAGAGGTTGAGAAAGCTTAAAATCATCACAATGAGACCCTCTCCTCTAAAGTAAATCGATGTTCCTATGGCCGCTAAGCCGATAATCCACGTTGTCAAGCGGGCGAGATTGAGCTCTGTTTTGATAGACAAGCCCTTTGTCAAGGGACGCACTATGTCGTGAACGACGAGGATACTGGCGGTATTGAGGTAAGAATCGGAGGTCGACATAATGACAGCCAACATACCTGCTATCGCGAGACCCTTGATGCCCGTCGGCAAAATGGTATTAATCAGGTGCGGAAATGCGACTTCTGCATTGATTTCTGGAAACATCACTATGGCCGACAGACCGATTATGCCAACAATGGCGTAGAAACAAAAATCGATACCTGCTGCAATGCGAAATGTACGCTGGATTTGGCCAGTATTGCGCGCCATCAAGAGACGTTGCATTTCAGCTGGATTGATAAACGGTATACAAAATACCATCATCAAAAAAAGGTAGCGGAGCATTTCGCCCTCTGGGAATATGCGCAGTTTCTGGGCTGGAATTTTAGCCAAAAGTCCCTCGTAGCCACCGACATGCGCCAGGGCAACATTGCAGATGATCGGAATGGCGATAATGAGGACACCGAATTGGAAGACGTCTGTCATGGTGACTGAACGAATGCCGCCAAACGATGAGTACAGTATGACGATCGACGTTCCTAACAACATTCCATACGTAAAGTCCCATCCGAGCGTAGATTGCAAAATTAACCCAATGGCAGTGACTTGCGCAGAGATGTAACCGATGCAAACACAGATGCCAAGAATCCCCGTTGTCACTCGTCCCACTTTGCCATACAATGAGCCCATGATGTCGCCGATGGAGATCATTTCAAAAAAGCGTTCCATTTTGGGCGCGATGAATTGCGCGGTCAAGAGTTTTACAATGCCTTCGCCGAAAGACAAAAACATAAACACGATGCCCACCGAAATAATGCGTTCCGTTACGCCCAAGATGGACAAACTGTCGACGATGGTCGCCGTCACCGTTGCAACGAGCACAGCGGTTGGATAGTTTCTATCGGCGATGGAAAATTCCCTCAACGAGTGCGTGTGCCTAGCGCTCCAGATGCCGATAATCAGCGTTATGATCAAGTACGCCGCGACGATGAGAATGTCGATATTTGTTAACATTTCTATGAGTTTCATATCATCCTTTCAAGACCGATGATAAATGGTTGCAAAAAGATGGCTTTTGTGCGCAAATACATTCTGTCGTAGGAGCAGGGCTGGGGCGGCGCCGCCTGCCCTATGAGCGAAACGCACTTTTTGCGACCTTTTACATGGGTCTTTTCTTCCATCCTTATCGCGCGCGCGCTGATTGTCAAGCACCAATGAAAAAGGATGGACTTTCGTCCATCCTTGAAATCAATTATATTGAAACGGTCTAGCGATTGTAATCGTCACCGCGGTCACGACGCTTGAAGTCGCCGCCACCGCCGCCACCACGATCGTATCCGCCGCCGCCACTGCTGCCACCGCGTCCGCCTCTTTGGAAGCCGCTGCTGCCACCGCTGCGACCGCCGCTGAAACCACCGCTACGACCTCCGCTGAAACCGCCACTGCGACCTCCGCTAAAGCCACCGCTGCGACCGCCTGAAGAAGGTCTTTCTTCACGTGGTCTTGCTTCGTTGACAACGAGTGCCTTACCGGCCAACTCACTACCATTCAGTCCTTCGATCGCCGCCTTAGCTTCGGTGTCATTTGGCATTTCTGCAAACCCGAACCCTCTCGACTCGCCTGAGAACTTATCCATTATAATTTTAACTGAGCTAACGACGCCATAGCTTTCAAAAACCGCACGAACCTCAGTTTCTGTCGTGCTGTAGGCGATATTTCCAACGTATATATTCATATTAATCGTATTTTGCAGCGAAAACGTAGGTGTTAACTCTGCGAACTGAATAGCCTCCTGTTATTTTATAAAGAGTCAATAAAAAATAACTTTTTTATTTTCTGGCTGGCATTATGAACACAAATAACTTTGTGATGCTGTTGCCGTGACCTTGATAAAGTCTTTAACGCGAAGGCTCAGTAAAAAAGGTCGTTAGTAGCGTTTCTGGCGGAAGGGGTGGGATTCGAACCCACGGTGCCATCGCTGGCACAACGGTTTTCAAGACCGTCGCAATCGTCCACTCTGCCACCCTTCCGGAATTATAGCACACACTTTCACACTTTAGTCTATGCTACAGCTTGCAAAGTGGCTTATAGCCAGGTCTGAGGAACAAGGGCGACGGGAGCGTACGTTGGTACGTGACCTAGCCCGAGTGACGAAAACGCCGCTATAGGCCATTTTGCAAGCTGTAGCTTTACTCTTTGGCGTTGAGTCGTAGAGGCATAATAACACACATAAAAGAGTCAAGCGTTTTCACGACACCGGGGCTGAGTTCGTCTTTAAATTCCAAAAAGACCTCATCCTTGGTGAGCGCGCGTAATGGTTCCATCAAAAATTGTGGATTGAAGGCGATTTGTGTATCGGGGCCAGAATAATCGATGGCCATAGACTCGTGTGATTGACCGTATTCGGCGCTCGAACCGAGTAATTCCATGGAATTTTTGGAGATTTTTATACGTATTGAATTGTTTTTATCACTGACGACGAGGGCCGCGCGTTGCGTGCATTCGAGGAACAGTTCGCGTTCGACTTTAATTCTCTGGTGCGTTTCCTTGGGAACCACCTGGTTGTAATTGGGATAATTGCCCTCAACGACTTTTGAAACGATATACACCGTGTCCATGAGCCCCTTTTGATTGGCCTCTTCTTTGACAGATACATTGAAGGCGACTTGGCGATCGCTGTAAGAAATGGATACTTTTTCACCTTGTCCCAAGAGGTGTTCCAACTCGGCAACACTTTTTGCTGGCAAAATGAACTGTCCCGTGCGGCCAACAGACTCCGTAAAAGCGTGTTCTGCAACGGCCAAGCGGCGACCATCTGTGGCCACTGTCGTGATGCTTTTGTCGGACAAAATAAAATAGACGCCGTTTAAAATGTAGCGGTTTTCGTCGAGGGATTGCGCATAAGAGACATTTTTCAACATCATCAAGAGGTCGGCCTGCGCCATCGAAAAGCGGTATTCGTCGTCGAAAGAGGGGAGGGGAGGGAATTCTTCCCGCTCGATACCCAAAATGCGAAAGGTCGAGCTTCCAGATGTTATCCGCGTTTGATTGCCGCCCGACAATTCAACCTCCACTTCGGATTGCGGTAACGATTTGATGATAGAGAATAATTTTTTGACAGGCAACGTGATGCTGCCTGCGCTTTCCACCTGAGCCCTCACACAACACATGATACCGATGTCAAGATTGGTAGTAGTGAGTGAAAGCCTGTTGTTCTCGGCCACGATGAGGACGTTGCTGAGAATGGGCATGGTTGCTCTGGACCCAACAATGTTAGACACCTGTTGAAGACCAGAGACAAAGGCCTCTTTTTGAATTTTGAATTTCATAGTCGTTTGTCCTAGCAGATAACAATTATTCCCATTTTGCAAGGCCGAAGTCATAGATATTTATAATAGATTATTCTTTTAAATTAATATTATTATTAAGGGTCAAGAATAAGCCTAATAACCCTACAAATAATTGATTATTAACAATTTAACCCACATGTGTTTGCCTCATAACCCTGTGAGTAGACTTAGGGAACAAGCGGAAGAAATACATATTCAGAACTTATTATCAGCTGTTTCTGACAGTATCTTTGCGGTTATTCAGAACTTATTCACAACACAGACCGAGGTAAAATGGCGCCAAAATGCGTTTCGCTCTACTAATCTTGCATCTTATTCCATGCATCATTCGCATAATTGTTATAGTCGCTCAAAAAAGACTCTATCTCCTTTTTTACATCGTCGCCGTAGAGATACTCGAAGTAGCAACCTTGTTGTGCGCTGCTGTGTTGTGCGTATGTCAAAATTCCAATGATAGGACAAGCAAGTTCGTTGGTGTAGATATAATTGTGTATGGAGAGGGGCATTCCATTGTCATCTTTAGGGTCGGCGATATGTTCTGCGTATTGGAATTCGACATCAAGCATATCAATCATGTCTTTGTACTGGAGCAATTTGAATGAATAATTCTCAGCGAGCTTTTCGATGAGTTCCTGTCTCGAGTTGCCTGGGCTACCAAAAACGAGACAAACGCAGAGCGCGCCAGCCGTGAATGCCGATGAAAAAATGAGGGAGACGTATCTTATTTTCATGGTAAATTTCAGCTTTATTAAATTATGACAAAATGTCAAGACAAAAAATGTATTATTTTTCGTATTATAGGGAGTCAACGTTAAAAAACAAAGCCCCTGCTTTTTTGCCTTTCCTTTTGCCGGTGATTGTTGCAGGGTTGTATTGTATGGGTTACATACCGCCAGAGTGGCTTAACAAGCAAGCGGAACAATTACCTCGGTCTGCAGAGCCGATGCCGGTTGGGCTCGAACGGCTGTTGTCGGCGCGTCGGGCCCGCGTTCAGGACCTCCGCCAATGGTGCGCCGAGCACCTTGATGGAGTGGCGGTGGGCATTTTGGAGATCGGTTGTGGTCACGGGCGGTTTTTGGTCGAGGCGGCCATGCGTTTTCCGGAAAAAGTCTGTGTGGGTCTCGATGTGTTGAGCCGACGCTTGCGGAGTGGCGAAGAAAAACGAGAGCGTCGAGGCCTGCAAAATGTGTTTTTTGTGAAGGCAGAGGCGGCTGAGTTCGTCGAGGCGATGCCCGCAAAGACTTTTGGCGCGGTCTACATTCTTTTCCCCGACCCCTGGCCAAAGCGCAAACATGCAGCGCGGCGCCTGATACAGAATGATTTCTTGACTGCTCTGGCGGCCAAACTCGTGCCCGGATCAAAGGTCTTCTTTCGCACCGACGACAAGGTCTATTATAAAGAGGCCTGCAAGCGCTTTTCCGAACACTCCCATTGGTCCCTCGACACCCACCAACCTTGGCCCTGCGACTCCACCACCTATTTCGAAGAAGTGACTGGCGGCTATCGTTCTTTGGTGGCGGTGAGAAATCTGCTTATTTCTGCAAAAACACCTTGCCATTGGGGCTGAACTTTTTCAGTGTTTTAACGACCTATGTAAAATGCCGTGAAAGCTCGTTTCGCGTTGCGCTGACTGGCTCACGTACGTTTGTGTACGCTACGCCAGGTCGTGCTCGCGCAAAGCCAAGCTTTGACACCATTTTCCACAGGTCTTGAGGTGAAATAAACATATGGCAACGGCAACAAAAACAAAGACGAGCGAGCCCGATGTTAAGGCATTGGAATTCGCCATTGCGGCGATCAATAAACAGTTCGGCGACGGCGCCATTATGCGCATGGGTGAGGCGACTAAAATGAACGTCTCCGTCCTCTCGACGGGGTGTATCGCGATTGATCTCGCCCTGGGCACTGGAGGCCTGCCGAAAGGCCGCATCATCGAGGTGTTTGGCCCGGAATCTTCGGGAAAGACGACTCTCTGCCTGAGTGTCATTGCGGAGGCTCAAAAGCAGGGCGGAAAGGCGGTCTTTATCGATGTCGAGCATGCCCTCGACCCCCGTTACGCCAAAACGGTTGGTATCGACCTCGATGCTCTCATCGTCTCCCAGCCAGAAAATGGTGAAGACGCCCTCAATATCACGGAAACACTCATTCGGTCAGGCGCTATCGATGTCATTGTTATAGACTCCGTTGCGGCCCTCATTTCTAAGGCAGAACTCGATGGCCAAATGGGCGATGCCACCGTTGGAGCCCAGGCGCGTCTCATGAGCCAGGCCATGCGTCGTTTGACATCCGCCGTCAGCAAATCACAGTGTATCTGCATCTTCACCAACCAAATCCGCGAAAAAATCGGCGTAATGTTCGGTAGTCCCGAAACCACGCCCGGCGGCCGCGCCCTCAAGTTCTTTTCATCCGTTCGCATCGACATCCGCCGCGTCGGCCAAATCAAAGACAACGTTGGCAAAATCATAGGCAACCGCACCCGCGTCAAGGTCGTCAAAAACAAAGTCGCGCCGCCCTTCACGGAGTGCGAATTCGACATCATGTACGCCGAAGGTATTTCCAAGAGCGGTTCCATTCTCGACCTCGCCCTCGAACACCAATTTCTCGAGAAAAAAGGTGCTTGGGTCGCCTACAACGGCAGCCTCATCGGCCAGGGACGCGAAGCCGCTAAGCAATACCTCGAAAGTAATCCCAAAATCGCTCAGGATCTTCAGGCCGCCATTCTCCAAAAAGTCAAAGTCTGCGGGGGCACTGTTCTGGCCGAAAGCAGCGATCTCAAGGAGTAGGGGAAAAGGGGCCAAAATCGTCTATAGCGGCGTTCTCGTCGTTCGGGCTAAGTCACGTACCAACGTACGCTCCTGTCGCCCTCGCGCCTCGGGCCTTGCTATAGACGATTTTGGCCCCTTTTCACAAGTCAATGAAGGTTCCATAAAAAAGAGTTTTCCGTCGGCTCACACTCGGAAGCCTGCTTCTTGCCCTCATTTTCCATCGGGTTCGTCGTTCGGGCCTTCGCGGAATTTGGCGCCTCAAGACAGAGGTAAAAATGGATGTAAAAATGTGGCTTTGCGCGAGTACGATTCTGCCGTATCGGCAGGGCTATCCATCCGGCTTCTCCAATTTCTTTTGCGAAATATAAAAATGCATGCATTTTTGTGTTTCGCTTTAAAAGTTTTTTGGAGAGGGGGTCGGGGAGAGACTTTTTTTCAAAAAAGTCTTTCCCCGTGGCCAGTCGGCGCAGCGCGAAACGCATTTTTGCGCCATTTTGCATCGGTCTTTAGTTGAAGCGAAAGAGTGTAACATCACCCTCCCTGAAGAGATAATCTTTGCCTTCGAGGCGATACTTGCCGGCTTCCTTGGCCTTTGCGATGCTTCCATGGGCGTCGAGCTCTTCATAGGAGACGACTTCCGCCTTGATAAAGCCCTTTTGAAAGTCCGTGTGAATCACGCCAGCGCACTCGGGTGCCGTCATGCCTTTTTTAAAGGTCCAGGCGCGCGCTTCCTTGGGTCCCGTTGTGAAGTACGACGCCAGGCCAAGCAGGTCGTAGGTGGCGCGAATCAACGACGACACACCTGAGTCCGTCACGCCGTATTCGGCCAAAAATGCCTGGGCTTCTTCGGGCGAAAGTTCAGCGAGGTCTGACTCCAGCCGGGCGCAAATCGTGCAAATGCCGGCGTCATGGTGTGCCTCGACGTACGCCTTCACTTTTTGAACGTAAGGGTTGCTGTCGGCGCGAGCGATGTCGTCTTCAGCCACGTTGCAAGCGTACAGGGTCGGCTTGACCGTCAGCAGGTGAAAGTCCCGCATGCGCACCTTTTCATCGTCAGACAAGGTCAAAGTGTTGGCGGGCTTGCCGTCGTTGAGGTGATGAGTGAGACGTTCCAGGAGAACAATGTTGGCCTGCGCCTCCTTGTCTGGGCCCTTGGCGCGCTTGTGATTGCGATCCAGCTGCTTTTCAACCGATTGTAAGTCGGCCAAAATCAGCTCGGTGACGATTACTTCGATGTCGCGAATGGGGTCGACGTTGCCCATCGTGTGGACGACATTGGCATCCTCAAAGCAACGGACAACTTGGACAATGGCGTCGACGTCGCGGATGTTTGCCAAAAACTGATTGCCCAGTCCTTCACCGCGACTCGCACCGGCAACAAGTCCAGCTATGTCGACAAACTCAAAGGCCGCCGGAATGATCTTCTCGCTCTTGCCGATCTCTGCCAGCCGCTTCAAGCGCGCATCGGGGACTTCGACGACCCCAATGTTTGGCTCAATCGTGCAAAATGGGTAATTAGCCGCCTCCGCTTTTCGCGTACGCGTTAAAGCGTTGAATAAAGTGCTTTTGCCTACGTTGGGTAAACCTACAATTCCTGCCTGCATTTCAAGACCTCTCCAAAATGGCCTCTAGCGGCGTTCTCGTCGTTCGGGCTAGGTCACGTACCAACGTACGCTCCCGTCGCCCTCGCTCCTCGGGCCTGGCTATAGGCGCATTTTGAAGAGGTCTTGAGGGCTCAATGTTTTTCATGTTTTGAAAGAGTTGCATCATGAGTAAAGGTTTTTGCTCCATAATGTTAAGTGTTAAAAGTTGCTCTATTTTGCGTCTTTATCGATTTCCTCATAAAGACGTGCATACCTAAAGAGCGTTGAAAAAAACTGGAAAGAAGCAACATAAAACCCTGGAAATCCGTCTAAAAATCCGAGCTTGATGACGTAACAGCGAAAAAATCGCCACAGCGCGCGCAGGGGCGTGAAGATAGGTGAACAGGTGCGGCCCTCTCGGAGATAGATGGGCAATAGGGCGTCCGTGAAACTGGCCATCTTGTTGAGCTGCGTGTTGAAGGTCGGAAAGCTGTAGTGTTCGAGGTCACCGGCGATCTTTACAATGCGGCCATTTACCTGCATCTTTTCATGAATGGACTCCCCGCACCACCGCCCGCCCCCGCGTCGAAGAAGCCGCAGGCTGTAATCGGGATACCAGTCGCCGTGCAGAATCCAGCGGCCCAGAAACCACACCTTGCGCGCGAAATAGGCGCCGTCAGCGTTGTCTGCTTCGACGAAGGCCCGAATGGAGGCCGCAAGTTCAGGTGTTACCACCTCATCGGCGTCAATGCTCAGGACCCACGGTTGCGTCGCCTTGTCGAGCACGAGGTTTTTCTGATCCCGAAAGCCATGCCAGGTGTCGTAGTAGACGCGCGCGTCGAACTGTTTGGCAACTTCATCCGTGCCATCTGTGCAGTCATTGATCAATAGCACGATTTCAGCCGCCAAGTCCACGACGCTCTTTAAACAGCGTTCGATGTTGGGACGCTCGTTGCTGGCGATGATGGCAACGGATAAGGGTAGTTTGTTCATGGAGTAAAATTCATTAAAGAGTCGGGAATGAGCAGGAGAATCAACAGCGTATTGAGGTTAAAGAGTGCGTGGAAACAGATGTTGGCCAAGAGGTTGCCCGTGCGCTCGTAGGTGCGGGTTAACAGCAGTCCGATGAGCACCAGTGGCAAGAAGGAAAGGAGGTTGGCATGCATCGTCGCAAAGAGAACCGAGCTAACGACGGCCGCCGCTCGATAGCCCAAACGCCCCTTGAGAAAACGATAGAAGCCGGCCCGAAATGTCAATTCCTCAGTCACTGGAGCCACGATGACCGCAAAGGCAAGGATCAGAATGATCATGCCAGGGTTCTGATTGTTGGCAAAAAAGTCGATGATCATTTGCGGCGCGAGGTCGAGTGTCACGCCAAACAGTTTTGAAAAATACGTCAGGGCAAACACCCAAACGAACGTTGTTCCCCAGATTGGTATGAGGCCGACAAAGAAGTCGAAGCAGCCGGACCACGCGGCTGACCTCAAGAGAGAGCTGCCGTTGACTTTTCCAAAAAAGCCCCTATAGAGGCCGAAGATCACGACCCAAAAGAGCGCCAAGCCCATTTGGCCACTCAGGCCCATCAGAAACATCTTCCAATCGAGGCTCACAGGGACCAAACGAAAGAGTGCATGCATGGCGATATCGCCAGCGAGAATTGACAACACCAGGCCGCTCACAAAGAGGCCAAAGTCGGCCCATTTTGCGTGCCAAGGCCCAATGCGGTGCTGTTGCCCCTTGACCGTACGCCCCAGGACCTCTTGAAACAAGCAATACACGCTGCTGCCAAACAACAAAAACACGTATATTCCAGGTCCTAAGGTTATTTCCATGCCGTTAAATGATTCTAGACCGATGTAAAATGGCGCCAAAATGCGTTTTGCGCTCCGCTGACTGGCTCACGTACGTTTATGTACGCTACGCCAGATCGTGCTCGCGCAAAGCCACATTTTTGCATCCATTTTTACATCGGTCTTATTCCGTAAAGACTGCTCTTGCATCTAGAATGTTTTAGGTTTTTGATGCAGCAATAACTGCCTTCTCAAAATGCGCCTATAGCA
The DNA here is from genome assembly GCA_001831095.1 of Verrucomicrobia bacterium GWF2_51_19. Lineage (GTDB taxonomy): Bacteria > Verrucomicrobiota > Verrucomicrobiia > Opitutales > UBA12508 > UBA12508. The sequence continues at coordinate 19,352 of MIDP01000037.1, forward strand.
AGGCCCGAGGAACGAGGGCGACGGGAGCGTACTGACGTACGTGACCTAGCCCGAGCGACGAGAACGAAGCTATAGGCCATTTTGAGAAGGCAGTTTGAAGTAGGAGGACAACCCTTCTTGAGTGGGATCCATAGCCTCCTTGCCCTTTTCCCAATCCATGGGGCAAACTTCGCCATTCTGCTCAAAGTGTTGCAAGGCGTCGATCACTCTCAGGATTTCCTTAATGCTGCGTCCCAGGGCCATGTTGTTAACCACCTGGTGTTGGACAACGCCCTCTTGGTCAATGAGAAAGAGGCCGCGATAGGCCACCAGTTCGCCCTTGACACCCAAATTGCTATCCTCTTCCTGCACGTATTCGCCAGCGAGGACATCGTAAGCTTCGGCAATCACTTTGTTGGTGTCGGCGACGATCGGGTATGTGATACCATGAATGCCACCTTGGGTTTGCGGCATATTGAGCCACGCGAAGTGGGCATATTCGGTGTCGGTCGAGCAGCCGATGACTTGGACATCGCGCTTCACAAACTCTTCCAGGTTTTTTTGAAAAGCCAGCAATTCGGTTGGGCAAACAAAAGTAAAGTCCTTGGGGTAGAAAAACAGGACGATGTATTTTTGGCCAATGTAATCTGCCAGCGAAAAATCCTCAACGATAGCGTTGTTTATGACGGCCTTCGCGGTAAACAGCGGTGCCTTTTTACCTACCAGTACTGACATAATGTTATTGTGTTAATTTTTTGCGTTCGTTTTCGAGGCGTTCGCGTTCGAGGCGAATGCGTTCTCTTTCCAGCTTCAGGCGTTCGATTTCGATGTCTTGCTTCAGGCCATCTTGCATGGATGTTGTCTCGGTCTGCGGACGTTGATAACGGTAATCGGGCTTGGGCGCTGCTTCGTCTTCGGCCATGGAATTGCCAATGGCACCACCGGCTAGACCACCGATAACGCCGCCAAGGATGGCCCCTCCGCTGTCGCCGCCGATAGCATAGCCGAGGCCAGCGCCCGCAGCGGTTCCAATGGCGGCCCCGCCCAACGTCGACTCGCCTGTTTTACATCCAGACAGTAAGAGCAAGCATGCCCCACTTGCAAATAGAATTATTTTCTTCATAGGGGGCTCATTCTGGAAGCAATTCTGTTTTTTTCAACTAAAAAATGCATAAGACTCTTGCAACACGTCGCCAATTAAACGTTGAAGGGCCCAACAGTGTTGCACTGAAGAACCAATTCCAGCAGCAGATGTGCTGTTGGCCTGTGCATATTTTCGGACGGGCCTAACTTTTTATTCTATAAAAGGCTAGGCCCGTGAGCCTGATTTATCCCAAGCGTTCCAAAAGGAGTTGATATTCCTTCTTGAGTTCTTCTGGGACGGATGGCAGCAGTTTGACAAAGAGGAGTTCGGGTGAGGAGAACTGCTCTTTGAGGGTCTTTGGAGAGAGGGCCATGAGGACCTTCCACTGTTCTTCGGAGAAGTTGAGACCACTCCAATCGATGTCTTTGTAGCGCGGCATCCATCCAAGGGGCGTTTTGTCGGCATCGATCTTGTTGTCGACGCGGTCAAAGATCCACTTTAGGACGCGCATATTTTCGCCAAAGCCGGGCCAAATGAACTTGCCGTTGTCTTTCCGGAACCAATTTGTGTGGAATATCAGGGGCAGCTTTTTGACTCGTTTAGCCATATTGACGTGGTGGCCGAAGTAGCGACCCATGTGGTAACCACAGAAGGGCAACATCGCCATGGGGTCGGAGCGCAATTCGCCCTGCTTGCCCTCGGCAGCAGCTGTCTGTTCAGATGCGACAGTCGCTCCGACGAGAACGCCGTGGACCCAGTTGTAAGATTGGTAAACCAACGGTATTTCAGACATGCGACGTCCACCGTAGATCATGGCGTCGATTGGAACGCCCTTGGGGTCTTCGCAAGCCTCGTCGACGCAAGGACAGTTCTTGACGGGCGCCGTAAAGCGGGAATTTGGGTGCGAGGAGACGCGGCCGCAATCGGGCGTCCAATCGTTGCCCTGCCAGTCAATGAGGTGTTTTGGCGGGGTGTCGGTGAGACCTTCCCACCAAATATCGCCGTCATCCGTCAGCGCGACGTTGGTAAAGATCGAATCGCAACGACAGGAGGCTAGGGCGTTCGGGTTGGTCTTCAACGACGTCCCTGGAGCGACGCCAAAAAAGCCCGATTCCGGGTTGATCGCGCGTAAAATGCCCTTTTCGTCGGGCTTGAGCCACGCAATGTCGTCGCCGACCGTTGTGATCGTCCAGCCCTTCATTTCTTTTGGCGGAATGATCATAGCAAAGTTCGTCTTGCCGCAGGCGCTCGGAAAGGCCGCCGTGACGTACTTCTTCTTGCCTTCTGGGCTCTTGACACCGAGAATCAACATGTGTTCAGCCAGCCATCCCTCGTCGCGGGCCATGTTCGACGCAATACGTAGGGCGAAACACTTTTTGCCGAGCAAGGCATTGCCGCCATAACCACTGCCAAACGAGTAAATGCTGCGCTCTTCAGGGAAATGCACGATGTAGGTGTTGTCGGGATCGCAGGGCCAACGGACGTCCGCCTGTCCTTTCTCAAGGGGCTTGCCGACGGAGTGCAGACAGGGCACAAAATGGCCATCCGCGCCGAGCTGGTCGATGACCTTTTGCCCCATACGCGTCATGATGCGCATGTTGACAACGACGTACGCCGAGTCCGTTATCTCGATTCCGATGTGAGAAATCGGCGAGCCCAACGGCCCCATGCAGAACGGAATGACGTACATCGTCCGGCCGTGCATGCAGCCCTTGAAGAGCTTCTTTAGCTTTTCCTTCATGACAACCGGGTCTTCCCAGTTGTTCGTCGGTCCAGCATCATCTTGCTTCTTCGAGCAAATAAAGGTCCGCTTTTCTACGCGCGCGACGTCCTTCGGGTCTGACCGAAACAGAAAACTGTTCGGCCTCTTCTCCGGGTTCAGCCGAATCGCCGCCCCCTTCTTTTCCATTTCATGAAGGAGACGATCCGCCTCCTCTTTGGAACCATCACACCAGTAAACGGTATCTGGCTCACACAGGTTTTGCATTTCCTCGACCCACGCGAGGAGCTTTTTATGTTGGATTTTCATCATAAGAGGTTAGGTTTAAGAGGTTGTGTCTTTAGGCAAGAGGGCATACAGGTCCTGGAGTTTAATGAGTTCCCTCTTGAGAACGTTTTTGTAAACAGGGTTGTCCGTGTCATTTATTGCTCGGAGCACAAGGCCTATCTTTTCGTCTGCCAGCGCTCGATAAAGATCTGAGTTTTCGTTAACATCATCAGTCAGTTGGGGATTCTCATTGGTTGCGACAATCGCTTCTTTGAGGAATGCCTCGACGTCGTTTTTAACTTTTTCTATACGCTTAGCTTCTAAATTGCCATTTTTTACGTCTTGTTCAAAAATCTTGTTTTCATAATCAAACTTGTTTTTGAGCAACGCTTCCGGCCATTCCATGTTTTCTGGTAACTTGCACAATTCCTTATATAAAAACGCCTTGTCGGTCGGCTTGTCCCAATAGTTGCTCAGGTTTTCCATGGCCTTTGTCTTCTCTTTAGCGGAGCTCAGAGAGTGTTGCGCGACGAAGACCATGACTTGGATGTAGAGTTTTTCGACGAGCCCACACAGTTTGATGTTTGTCTTTTTCAATTCACCTATGACAGAAAGCAGCTTTTTCCCTATAGAGAGGAGTTGAGATGGCTTATCTATATTTTTCTTCACATCTCCGACCAAGGTTAGGAGAGTAGGGTTCTCGTTCTTTGATTTTTTTGCGACTTTAGCAAAGTCATCTAAAGTATCCATGACTTCTTGTTGGCTCTCTTCCGCAAAACCCTGATGCCTAATATCTGGGTGGTTTAAAATGGCCTGAACGAGGCCTTTCCAAGGGAACAAACCCTTGTCTACCATTCGTTTGGAATCCTCATAATATGGATTTAGCGAAAGTATCGAACCGTACCTGTATGGATTCTCTTGTTCTTTCAGTAAAGCATGGAAAAAGTTTTTCAAATTATCGTTATACTCTTTTATGCCTTGCGAAGACCCGCTCAGTTGTGTTTTGGATAGGTCACCGATGGCTTTCCCTAAAGCATTGAGTGCTTCACGCTCTTCTTTGGGCGCATTTTTCTGCATAGCTTTAATTTGTGTCTGCAGCGTTGTCAGTTTGCTAGAATCGTAAATCAGAGCACCAGTATTGCTCTGTGGCGAAAATAAGGCTTCTCGCAAAGTCGGCAAAATAGTTTGCGTAAAAGCACTCTTCTGCATGACTTCCAATTGCGATTCTCTCAGTACGAACTCGGCTTTTCGCTCCGTAATGGGTGTGCTCGGTAGCTTAGACTCTTTGACACCCTCTCGTAATTGATCTACGGTATTCTTTGGCTGCGTTGTTTGTATTGACACTGCTGGCAACTCAACAGGCTTTTGGGGGGAGACAGGATCTGGCATAATGCCGCTTATTGTAAGACATACGTAAAAACGTTGTCAACGCTTTAAAAGACACATGCGAAACGTTGTCCCCATACCCGACCGCAAGACACAGAATGGCCACGAGTGAGTGGTGGTCCCCCATGTGGGGCGTCATCCAGGGGGCCAGTGAAGTGGGCGGTTGCCGAGGATGTGGAGGTGAAGGTGTGGGATCGTTTCGCCGGCGAGTGGGCCCTGATTGATGACAATGCGGAAGCCTTTGTCCAAAGAAGCTTCTTGGGCGACCTTCTGCGCGACAAAGAGCAAATGCCCCAACAGCGCTTCGTCGGCGGGCGTTGCGGAGGTCAGTCTCAGGAGGTTTTTTGGGAAAACCAGGAGGTGGACGGGCGCCTGTGGGTGAATGTCGGGAATGGCTGCGCAGAGCTCATCCTCATAGACAAACGTGGCGGGAATTTCGCGGTTGGCAATTTTCTGAAAGAGAGTCTTCACGAAACCCACAGTAGGGCAACCTCCCAAAAATTTCAACTGTTTTTGCTGGTCAAAGTGTATTGCTTCTTTATATAGATAGAAGTATGAGCTCTTTAAAAGATTTTTTTGATAAACATGACTTCGGGCTGCTGCTCTTGCGACTGCTTTTGGGCGCTCTGCTGAGCTATCACGGGGCGACGTTTCTATTACAGGGATCGTCGATGTTCCGCGGGATGGGACAGGCGGCCTCCGTCTTGGGCCTCTCTGCGGGCTACCTCTACCTCGGTTTCTTTGTCTGCATTCTCTATACCGTTGCGGGCGTCTTTCTCATCCTGGGCTTTGTCTTCCGCTGGACCTGCTTTGTCTTGCTCCTGACCTTTGCCCCGCTGCTCTATCAGTATTGGAATACAGGAAAACTCCTCGAGCCCATCACTCCCCACGCCTTGACTGTCGCCGTCGTTGCCTTCAGTTTTCTCTTCATAGGGCCTGGCAAGTTCAGCGTCGATAAGTAGACCTATGCAAAATGCCGTGCAAGCTCGTTTTTCGCCGGGGGGCGGCCCCCCGTACTCCCTATTTCCCATAGATCTTAACCCCTCAATGATTATTTTTACAAGAAAGGTAAGACCGTTGAAAAATGCGCCTATAGCAAGGCCCGAGGAGCGAGGGCGACGGGAGCGTACGTTGGTACGTGACCTAGCCCGAACGACGAGAACGCCGCTAGAGGCCATTTTGCAACGGTCTTAAGATGTCTCTATTAAAAAACATTCCATTCTTTCGCAACCTGGCGATCGACTTAAAAAATTTCTTCCGTCGCGCGGATGCCTTTTCGAGTGATAGGCTGACGACCCTGTGTATTTCGCTGTTGTGCGTCATGGGCATCCTGTTCATTTACTCCGCGCAGAGCTATGCTCAGGGCACGCAATGGAAGCTGCAAATCATTTGGATTCTGATGGGATTCAGCCTCTATCTCTTGATTTCACGGCTCGATTACAGCTTTTTTCTAAAAAATGCCCACGTGATTTACTGGATCGCCATCATTCTGCTGCTACTCATCTGGACGCCACTTGGGAAGCGCGCCTTTGGCGGTCGCAATTGGCTGGACTTCGGCAAATTCTCATTTCAGCCATCCGACGTTGCCAAACTCGGCACACTGATCATGGCAGCGAGCATTTTAGCGCGGTCGGAAGTTGGCAACGTTCGCGACTCGTTGACGATTTTAGCCAAGTTGGGCATTGTGTTTTTCGTCCCATTTTTGCTGATTTTCCTGCAGCCAGACCTCGGATCGGACCTGATTTTCCCGCCGATGCTGTTTGCGATGCTCTTTGTTTCCAACCTTTCCCTGCGCTTTTTCATGTCTGTTGCGACGATCTTTCTAATCACGTTGGGCGTTTTGTCTCTCGACATTTACCAATACCAGCAATTTTTAGACAGAAATAACTTGACTGCCTGGGAAGATAAAGGTGGATATGAGAGTCATTCTCTTTTGCCATTAAAAGATTACCAGAGAAATAGAATTTTGGCCTTCGTTGCTCCAGAACTCGTTGACCCCAAAGGCATTGGCGTCAGTTGGAACTTAAAGCAATCCTTGATATCGGTCTGCTCGGGTCGCTTTTTTGGCAAAGGGCACAACAACGGCACGCAGGCAAAACTCGGTTATTTGCCGCAAACCGTCGCGCACAACGATTTTATTTTTTCTGTCATCGCAGAAGAGAAAGGATTTTTGGGAGGATTTTTTGTCCTGATCCTATACGGAGGCATTCTGTTCAGTAACCTCCGTACAGCAGAAATGGCCAGAGACCGCTTTGGCCGTCTGTTGGCTATAGGGGTCAGTACGGTTTTCCTCGTTCACATTTTTATTAACATAGGAATGACCATTGGGCTCGTCCCCATTACGGGCATTCCGCTACCCTTCGTCAGTTATGGAGGATCTTTCATCTTAGTGTGTTTTACTTTACAAGGCATTGTTCAAAGTGTCTACCGATATCGACATTGTTACCGCTAGTTGAAAGATTCCTCACAAAGGAATCATGAAAGATATAGATACACCAGAAAACAACCATCTGTCACCAGCCGCCCTTCAAGAAGAGGCGCTGAAACGCTCCCGTAAACAGCCGCTACTCCAGAAAATTGTAAAAGTTTTCAAGGGCGAAAAACACTTTAAGGAGCTCATTCTCAACACCGAAATGATCGAGCGCCGCATGGCCCTCCTCCTCGACGGCGTTTTGGAAAAGTTTGAAGTGGAACGCAACGATGAAGACCGTATGGTCGGCGCCATCTTCCGGGGCGAAATTCAAAACCTCGAGCCCGGCCTCAAGGCGGCTTTTGTCGACATCGGCCAAGAGAAAAACGCCTTTCTGCACTATTGGGACATGCTCCCGGCCGCCAATGACACCATTGAAGTCGTCCGCGAGAACCAGAAAGTCAAGCCCAAGGCCATCACGTTGGCAGACATTCCAAAAATGTACCCCATCGGCAAGGACATCGTTGTCCAGATCACCAAGGGTCAAATCGGCACAA
>MIDP01000038.1 GCA_001831095.1 Verrucomicrobia bacterium GWF2_51_19
GCATCTCTCCTCCTTACTTTCAACTCTCTTCTCTTTTTCCCTGTCACGTGTTGCACTTCGTACTTGAACTTGCAAAATTTTTACGAAAAAGCTTGACTTTTTATAAAAACACTATAGTCGGGTATTTTATCTAAAAACAGCGATAAATCCATTCCCATATCTTGTTTTTACAGCCATAGCCGCTCTCGGATGTAGAAGGAGTGCGCCATCAAAGGCTTTCATAGACCCGTCGAGCTCTCTAACGGCGCATCGAGGGCGTGTCGACACACGCAGAGTTGGATAGAGCTAGTACTTCTAACAGCGCATTCAAGGGCGCATCAGAAAACCGATGCGCGGTAATAAAGTTTCGCTAATGATTGACGTTCGTTCGGTAACAACTGACGCAAAATAGATGCCAAAATGCGTTTCGCGCTGTACCGCATGCCTCACCGTACCTCATGTACGCTACGACAGACCTTGCGCTCGCGCAAAGCCACTGGCATCTATTTTACGTCAGCCTGAGATACAGCAATGATTTATAATAAAATCAGCTGAAAGTCGCAACAGGCTGGGGCTTAGCCCTGCTCACTTGGGCTGTAACGTTTTGACGATATCCGCCGTCAGTCGAAAGGACTTTTGTTTGTCTTGGGGGAGGCTGTACATGACCTCTGTCATCATTTTTTCGAGCAGCGAACGAAGGGCCCTGGCTCCCGTCTTGAGCTTGACAGCCTCTTCGGCAATGGCGTCAATGGCGTCGGCGTCGAATGTGAGTTCAACGCCGTCCATAGCAAAGAGTTTTTCATACTGCTTGGTCAGGCTGTTTTTGGTTTTCGTCAGGACAAAGATGAGGTCCTGCTTAGTCAGTTCCTTGAGGACAGAAATAACGGGCAAGCGGCCGATGAACTCCGGGATCATGCCAAACTTCAGAAGGTCTTCTGGGTGAACATTTTGCATGATTTCTTGGGCCTGCTCTTCGGTGTCTTTTTTATCGTTGAGGTCGAAGCCCAGTACCTTTTTCCCGATGCGGTCGTGGATGATCTTGTCAATGCCTACAAAGGCGCCGCCGCAGACAAAGAGAATGTTTTGAGTATTGACGTGGATGTACTCTTGTTGCGGGTGTTTGCGTCCGCCCTGAGGGGGAACGTTGGCCACCGTCCCCTCGAGAATCTTGAGAAGGGCCTGCTGGACACCTTCGCCGGAGACGTCGCGCGTGATGGAGACATTTTCCGTCTTGCGGCCGATCTTGTCAATTTCGTCGATGTAGACAATGCCGCATTCGGTCTTGCCGACGTCGTAATCGGCTGACTGGAGAAGGCGAACAAGGATGTTTTCGACGTCATCTCCGACATAGCCAGCCTCCGTCAGGGACGTGGCATCGGCGATGGCGAAGGGCACGTCGAGGAGTTTGGCGAGGGTTTTTGCGAGCAATGTCTTGCCGCTGCCAGTCGGGCCGATGAGTAAAATGTTGCTCTTCTCCACCTCGACGTCGAGGAGGCGTTCGGGAATACTGTGAACTTCGTCGCAGCCCAACTTTATCTTGCGCTCGACGGAAAGGCGTTTATAATGATTGTAAACGGCAACCGAGAGGACCTTTTTAGCGTAATCCTGGCCGACGATGTACTGATCGAGTGTTGCCTTGATTTCAGCCGGAGAGACCTGCTTAAAGGCCATCAGCTCAACTGGGTTGTCAGCCGTTTTCTCCTTGGGCACTTCTTTGTCGACAATCGACTGGCACACCGACACACAGGACTCGCAAATGTTGGCGCCGTTGGGCCCCGCTATGAGTTTTTTAACCTGGTTGTGGTGTTTGCCGCAAAAGGAACAGTGAGAAGAGTCCGATTTCATAGATTACTCTTTGACCGGTGGAGGCGTGTTTTTGGCATCGATCACCTTGTCGACGAGGCCATACGCGAGAGCCTCTTCGGCAGTCATGTAATAATCGCGGTCTGAGTCCTTCTCAATTTGCTTTTCGGGCTTGCCGCTGTGCTTGGACAGAATGGCGTTGAGGGTCTTTCTCCAGCGCAAAATTTCCTTGGCGGCGATGGAGATGTCTGACGTTTGCCCCGTAGCTCCGCCCTTCGGCTGATGAATCATGACGCGGCTATTGGGCAGGGCGTAGCGTTTGCCCTTGGTACCTGCAGCCAACAAGACCGTTGCCATGCTCGCCGCCTGACCGACACAATACGTCACGACGTCGCAATGCAAGAAATTAATGGTGTCGTAAATGGCCATGCCCGACGTGACATAGCCTCCAGGGGAGTTAATGTAGATGTGGATGTCCTTTTTCGCATCTTCCATCTGCAAAAAGAGCAATTGAGCGATGACGGCGTTGGCGACGAAGTCATCGATGGGCGTTCCAATGAACACGATGCGATCCTTGAGAAGTCGGCTGTAGATGTCCCAGGCCTTCTCTCCGCGGCCATCACGCTCGTAGACATAGGGTAATGGTAAATAATTACTCATAGTTAATTATTTTAGCTTCCTTGAGGATCAAGTCAATGGTTTTGCTATAACGAATTTTGCGTTGGAGGTCGTCGACGCGGCGGCGGTCTTTTTTCAGCTCCTTGATGTACTTGTCTGGAGTCGTGCGACGGCGGATGGCCTCCGAGTAAATGGCGCGAGTGAGGTCTTGTTGGGCAACTTCCACCTTTTCTTTTTCGGCGATCTTTTCGAGCAACACGTAAACTTTGGTGTTTTCAACCGCCCGTTTTTCTGCGCTTGCGAACAGGGACTCTTTTTGCGCCTCGATCTGTTCCTGCTTCATGCCGTGATGCATGGCATCTTCGATAAAGTAATGCAAGATATGATCCCTCTCTTCGTCGACCATGGATTGCGGCAGGTCAAAATCTGGAGTCTGTTTGAGGGCGTCGTTGATTTGGCTGCGCTTTTGCTCTTCGCTCTGTTGGCTTTTGTTGGTCTGCAGCTGAGAGCGATAGAGGGCCTTGAGCTCTTCTAACGTACTGACCTTCAGTCCCTTCAAAAAGGCCTCGTCGATTTCGGGTAAAAGGACCTCGCGGACCTCTTTAACCTCGACAGCGTACGTCACGGATTGACCGGCAAGGGCAGCGACTTCAAACTTTTTCGAAAACGTTTCGGTCGCAACTTTGCTCTCTCCGACCTTCATGCCGATCAAGACATCTGTAATGGCCTTGACGTGGGGGACGTGTTCGATGCTGTGGCCGGCCTCTTCCCAAGTGCCCATTTGCTTAGCATAAATGGTTGGAACACCCTCGATCTCTGCAACGGGCTTGCCATTCAGAGTTCCCTCATAAGAAACTTTGACGAAGTCACCCTGTTGTGCTGGACGCTCGACGGGCTTGTACTCGGCTCGCTCTTTGCGCAGGTGAAGAATGACATCTTCAACCTCCTCATCTGTGACCTCGACAGGTGTCTCTTGAATCTCAAGACCCTTGTATTGCGGCAAAACGATTTCCGGCATCACGTCGACCGTGTACTCAAAATGGACGACTTCGGCCAACTGACTGAGGTCAGGCTGCTCGACATCCACAACGGCCAAGACCTTGAGCGAGGCCTCCTGTAGTCCCTTTTTGGCGAGACTTTCAAGCAAGTCCTGCATGAGGACTTTAGCATAATTCTTTTTAATGAGGCTGAGAGGCGCTTTGCCTGGACGAAAGCCAGGAATCTTTGCGTACTTGGCGATATCGCCGAGAATGCGCTGCTCTTCGGTCTCAACTTCCGCTCTTTCGAAGTCAACGACCACTTTTTTACGCGTCGATGTGAGGTCTTCTATGTTTGTTTTCACAGGTTTTTTAAGTTAAAACCTGTATAAAAGGCTTTTTTGAGGCACTTGTCACTCCTTTTTCACAGGCATCGAGCATTTTCCTCAATCATTAGCTACTGAGGATAATATGTCTTTAAAAAAAGATTGCCAAGTAAGTGTCATGCGTGAGAATGTGTGCTATTGATTATCGTTTGCCCAGGTGGCGGAATCGGTAGACGCTGGGGACTTAAAATCCCCTGACCTTGCGGTCGTAAGGGTTCAAGTCCCTTCCTGGGCACCAAGTAAAAGACCTATGCAAAATGCCGTGAAAGCTCGTTTCGCGCTCCTAAATAATCCTAACTCAACGGAACCAGACACTTATACATGAATGAATTAGATGCCTTTTTGAGGATTGTTGAGGAAATTCGAGAACAGTCGGAATTGCGATTTCCGCCTGAGGCGTATTTGTTTATCCGGAAAACGCTAGATTTTACAGTCGACCGCATCACGAGAAAATATGGCCTGGCTGGATCCTTTCACATCACCGGGAAGGAGTTTTTAGATGGGTTTCGCGACTTTGCGCTCGATCAATTTGGTCCAATGACGCACACCGTCCTCAATTCGTGGAACTTTCACACATGTGGTGACGTCGGAGATATCGTTTTTCAAATGGTTGAATTTGGCCTCATGGGGCGGTCCGATCACGACAGCTTTGCCGACTTCGACGACGGCTATGATTTTCTTGAAACCTTTGAGACCCCATGGAAAACATAGCACCCTCCATCATTAGCGACCGAGTGGAAAAATCACGCAAATTAAACAATGAAGTGCAATAATCGACAACCGTAATGCTTGTTAGACGTGACAGCACTATCGAGACACTGCCCTCCCAGTTCCCAGAAACGGCTACAGGGCGCATGCTCGGGTTTTTATGATATCTTTATTCAGTAAGTTCAAAAAAGGCTTTGGGAAAACGGCGCAAAAGCTCTTGAGCGCCTTTGGAGGCATTTTTGGAGGCATCGATGCCGCGTCGCTGGAGGTGTTGGAAGAGGCCCTGTACAGCGCCGATTTTGGTGTCGAGACCGCCACAGAGATCCTCGACGCCATTAAAAAAGCTGGCAATGGCCATGGCGAACAAGCCGCAGCAGAGATCGGCGCCCAGGTGCTGACGAATACCCTCGATGGCGCTGAGGGACGCATCAATCTTGACGCTCGGCCAACGGTTATCTGCTTGGTAGGCATCAACGGTTCTGGAAAAACAACCACCGCGGCCAAGCTCGCACACCTCTTTCAAGAAGATGGCAAAAAGGTCCTCGTGGGCGCATGCGACACCTTCCGCGCCGCTGCCAATGAGCAACTCGAGGTCTGGTGTCAACGACTGAAGATTGAGTTAGTGAAGAGTCAACAGGGCGCCGATGCGGCTGCCGTCGCCTACGATGCCTACCAAGCGGCAAAGAACCGTGGGGCCGACGTCCTCATTCTCGACACCGCTGGCCGGCTTCACAACAAGGAAACGCTCATGCGCGAGCTCGCCAAAATTAAAAAAGTCCTGCAAAAACACGATTCACGTCTGCCCCACAACTCCTGGCTCGTCCTCGACGGCAGTATCGGCGCCAACTCGATCGAGCAGGCGCGCACCTTTCACAAGGAATTTGGCATCAACGGCCTTATCCTCACAAAACTCGACGGCACCAGCCGCGGCGGCGCCCTCGTCGGCATCTACCGAGATATGAAAATCCCCATTTACTTTATCGGCCTCGGTGAACAGCCCGATGACTTACAGCCCTTCTCCGTAGAACCATATGTCCAGTCGATTTTTTACGGAAAAGACTGAGCGGAATGTCTCGCCCATTAAACAACGATTTCACCATTAGCGTGAACTTTTCCATCGATCGTCACCATTCAACGCCTATTTTAAAGCTTGAGGTCTGGGCCATACACGCCGCCGCCGAGCAGGATATTGTCTCTGTAGATAGCGAGGACCTGTCCTTTCGCTAGCGCGCGCTGGGGTGATTGAAAGGCGATGTGGGCGCATCTATCGGGCAGCGGAGTTAAGGTGATTGGCTGCATCGGGTCGCGATAACGCGGCCGGGCGAGGAGTGTTGTGGGAACGTCGACAGTGCGATTTAGAAACGAAACATTTTCCAAAAAAACTTCAGTCGTGTAGAGCCCTGGAGTCTCTGGGCGGTCAAAGCCGACAACGAGCTCGTGGGTGTCGAAGTTTTTTGAAAGGACGACGTAATTTTCGAAATCGGTGTTGGATGGGACGCCGATGCCCTTACGTTGGCCGATGGTGTAGCGGTGCAATCCGCGATGTTGGCCCAAAATGCGCCCTTCGAGGTTTACAATATTGCCAGGTGTGTCCGGGATATAGTGTTGTAAAAAGTCATTGATAGGCACTTCCCCCAAAAAACAAATCCCTTGACTGTCCTTTCTATCGGCATTGGGAAGGCCATGTGTGCGCGCAAAAGCCCGTACAGCCGGCTTTTTCATATCACCAATAGGGAAATGAGCAAATGCCAGCTGTTCCTGCGATATCAACGCCAGAAAATACGATTGATCTTTGTTGTCGTCGACTCCTTCCAATAAATCAAATGAGCCGTCGTCATTCTGCCATTTTCTACAATAATGTCCGGTCGCCAATCCTCCAAAACCCTCTTTTAGCGCGTAATCCGCCAGGGCACCGAACTTCACTTCGCGGTTACACAGCATGTCGGGGTTGGGCGTCACGCCGCGTTTGTAGCCATCGACCAGGTACTGCACAACGCGCTCGCGATAAACGTCTATCATGTTGATGACGCGCAGGTTGATGTCAAGAGTCGCTGCCACCGCCCTCGCGGCCTCAAGATCTTCCTTCCACGGACAGTCGCCGACGAGACCCTCCTCGTGCTGCCACGTCCGCATATAGGCTCCTTCGACCCCTACCCCGCTCTGTTTCAATAACAAGGCAGCGACGGCGCTGTCTACGCCGCCAGATAAGGCCACTAGAACGTTGTAACTTCGCTTCAAGGCTTGTTCAGGCAACGATCACATTGAGAATCTTTTGCGGGACGTAGATGACTTTTACAACCTTTGTCCCTTTCAAAAAGTGTTGAACTTTCTCGTTGGATTGGGCAGCCAGCAGTGCTTCGGCGGCGTTAGCAGTCTTGGAGAGCGTGATGGTGCCGCGCATTTTGCCATTGACTTGGACGCCCATTGTACAGGTCGTATCGAGGGGTTTCGGCAGGTCGTTTTTGTGGGGCCAACGTTGTTTGAGGATGCTCTGATTTTCGAACAGCGCTAGCCACAGGGCCTCTGTAATATGCGGGACGAGCGGGTGTAACCCTATCAGGAGCAGACGGTAGGTAGCGTAGAGGAGGTCATCATTGCCGTTCATTGCCACGAGAAGGTTAAACAACTTCATGCCGCCGGACGCCACTGTATTGAATTGACCGCGGTCCATGTCGTCGTGGATCTGTGCCCAAATGGCGTAAATTTCGGCATAGGCGGGATCCGCCTGGTATTTTTCAAAAACTTTTTCGTGGGCGATATTGGCCGCGAGCACGTCGTGTTTTTCGACGGAAAAGTTCCACAGCTTTTTCAAAAAGCGCGCGGAGCCGTCGATGCCGCCCTGGCTCCACTCGAGGGACTGCTCTGGAGGCGCCGCAAACATGATAAAGAAGCGGACGATGTCGACGCCGTACTGCTGAATGAGCGCCTCTGGATCGATCGTGTTGCCCTTCGATTTCGACATTTTAACGCCGTCCTTGAGGACCATGCCTTGAGTGAGGAGGCGCGTAAAGGGCTCATCGCAGGAGACGAGGCCGAGGTCGCGCATGGCCTTATGGATGAAGCGGGAATAGAGCAGGTGCATGCAGGCGTGCTCGACGCCACCAACGTACTGGTCGACGGGCAGCCAATGGTGGACGCGTTCGTCAAACATGGCCTTGTTTTTCAGGTCTTCGCAGAGGAAACGGGCGTAATACCAGGACGACTCTACAAAGGTGTCAAAGGTGTCGGTCTCGCGTTGAGCTGGCTGGCCGCATTTCGGGCAAACCGTCTGTTTAAACGCATCGCTCTTCTTCAATGGCGATCCGTCGGCCGTAAATTCGATGTCCACAGGCAGCACAACCGGCAGGTCCTTTTCCGAAACGGGAACCGCGCCACAGGCATCGCAGTAGACCATCGGAATCGGCGTGCCCCAGTAGCGTTGGCGGGAAACACTCCAGTCGCGCAGACGGAAATGCACCTGTTTGCGGCCTTTGCGCTCTTTTTCAAGAAAATCTGCAATCGCGTCAATGGCCTTGTCTGACGTCAGACCGCTGAAGTTGCCCGAGTTAACCAGCTTGCCCTTTTCGACAAACGCTGTCTTATCCAAGGAGCACGGGCGGCCGTCAATCGGCTCTATCACTTGTCGAATCTCGAGGCCATATTTTTTGGCGAAGTCGTAATCACGGGTGTCGTGCGCAGGGACCGCCATTACCGCTCCAGATCCGTAATCCATGACAACGTAATTCGTTACCCAAATGGGAATGCGCTCACCGGTGATCGGATGGATGGCGCGCAGGCCAGTGTCCATGCCTTTTTTCTCCATCGTCTCGAGATCGGCCTCGACAACCGTTGTCTGCTGGCATTCTTTGACGAAAGCGCTGAGGGCCGCGTTGCCAGAGAGGGCCTTGAGCAGCTCGTGCTCCGCCGCAACTGCCACAAAGGTCACACCCATGAGCGTGTCGGCACGCGTCGTGTAGACCTTCAAAACACCGCCATCGACAGCAAAATCGATGTCCACGCCCTCCGAACGGCCTATCCAGTTACGCTGCATCGTGCGCACCTTCTCCGGCCAGCCCGTCAGGGTGTCCAGGTGCGCCAACAGCTCATCGGCGTAATCGGTGATCTTTAAAAACCATTGCGGTATGCTGCGCCGCTCCACGAGCGCTCCCGAACGCCAGCCGCGGCCGTCAATCACCTGTTCGTTCGCCAGGACGGTTTTGTCAACGGGGTCCCAGTTGACAACCGTGTTTTTACGGTAAACCAGGCCCTTTTCGTACATTTTTAAAAACAACCACTGTTCCCAACGATAGTAAGATGGCTCGCAAGTGAGCAATTCATGACTCCAGTCATACGCAAAGCCCATGCGCTTGAACTGCTTCCGAATGGCGTCGATATTTTTGTAGGTCCAGGTTTTCGGATGACTCTTGTGCTTGATAGCCGCATTTTCAGCCGGCAAACCAAAGGCGTCAAAGCCGACTGGCTGAAATACCCGCTTGCCGCGCAACATCTGATAACGCGAAAAGACGTCGCCCAGGGTGTAATTGCGGACGTGGCCCATGTGCATCAACCCGCTCGGGTAAATAAACATCGATAAACAATAGTACTTGTCTGAACTTCCAAAATCGGGCGAAAACAACTTTTCGCGCTCCCAAAACCCTTGAATCGCCAGCTCGGTGTCACTCGTGTATGCCTTCTCCATAACGCCCACTATTCATAAAACTTTTAGCTGGACCATCAAGCTTTTTCTCGGTTGTTGGCGAGAGGCCCATGAAAATTCTACTTGACTGAGGTAGAAAAAATATTACTGTTCGATCCACTTTTTACTGATGCCCGGTGGTGTAATGGTAGCACAGCTGATTTTGGTTCAGCTTGTCGAGGTTCGAGTCCTTGCCGGGCAGCCATAGTTCAAGACACGGCAGATAAAAAAACACTTTATGGTCTTGGCTTGTAAGCTGCGCCAATGGCCCTGCCGGCAAGCAGTCCAGAAGCCCAAGCCCATTGCAGGTTGTACCCGCCGAGCTGTCCGGTCACATCCAACACTTCTCCAACAAAATAGAGTCCCGCAACGGAGAGACATTCAAAAGTCTTTGAGGAAATCTGACGCGTGTCGACGCCTCCACAGGTCACTTCAGCCTTATCAAAGGAATCTCGCGTGGGCACCAGGGTCCAATCGTGAAGGGTCGCCTGCAAGCGCTCTTTATCGGCCATGGAGTACTGCTTGAACGGCCGCCCAGCGTTTTCGATGCTGTAGTCGATAAAGGCCTTTGGCAAATTTTCACACAAAAGCGTCTTGAGTGACTTGTGGGCGTTGTCGACTTTTGATTGCAAAAAACACAGGACATCGCCATCCGGCCAGCAATCGATGTGTAGCGGCTCTCCTTCGCGCCAATACGAAGAGATCTGTAAAATAGCTGGCCCGCTCAATCCCCTGTGTGTGAAGAGTACGTTGTCCAAAAAAGATCGTCCGCCGCTCGTCACTCGAGCTTTTATGGAAACCCCGCTCATCGCGTGTATTCCTTTATCATTGACCTTCAGTGGAACGAGTCCCGGATAAAGTGTTGTGACGCGCAGGTCAAATTGACGTGCAATCCTATAACCTAGGTCAGATGCACCCAAAGAGGCATAAGAGAGCCCGCCAGTCGCCACGACAACCGCCCGACACAGGTGTTTGTGTTTCGTCAAAACCTCGAAAATATCCCCTTTTTTTTCAACGGCGAGAACGGGCTCCGAGAGGCACAACTCCACATGGCCAGCCTCGCATTCCCTTTCGAGCACTGCAACGAGATCACGGGCGCCGCTGCAAAACAGTTGCCCAGGAGTCTTTTCATTGTACTCCAACCCGCGTGCTTCCATCCAAGCTACCATGGCTTCTGGCGGGAATCGCTTGAGGGCCGACACGCAAAAATCGGGGTTTTCGCTCAAATAATTGGCTTTGTCTGCTCCCAAATGGGTAAAATTACACCGACCGCCGCCCGAAATGCGGATCTTTTTACCGACCAAGCCATTGCCGTCGATTACCTTGACGCGACAACCCAGCCGAGTCGCCTCCAAGGCACACATCAAGCCAGCCGCGCCCGCTCCGATTATTATAATGTCGTTCGCGTCTGTCATTTTGGCCTTGGCTTGACTCTTTTTAATGCTTAAATGCTCTGATGGAATCCATCACAAAAGCCATTTGATCTTCGGTGAGCTCTGGGTGAATTGGCAAGCTAAGGACTTCGCGATTGAGTGTGTGGGCGACGCTGATGGTTTCGGCACCATGAGTGTTTGCTTGGAAACAGACCTGTTGATCGAGTGAGAGCGGATAATAGACTTCGGCCTGGATTTCTCGTTCCGCCAAAAAGGCCTTAAGGGCGTCGCGGTGGCCGTCGAGGACGCGGACCGTGAATTGATTCCAGGTGTGGAAGGTCTCGGGGGTTTCGCGAGGCAAACGAAGCCAGGCCAGCCCCGTCAAGTTTTTCGTGTAAAATGCGGCATGGGCGCGCCGTTGACGAATCCAGTTGTCGACGTGAGGGAGTTTGCAGGCCAGGAGTGCCGCCTGTAGGGCGTCGATACGAAAGTTACCTCCAACGTAATCGTGATAATAGCGCTTCAATGAGCCGTGTGTGCGCAGGGAGAGCAGTTTTTGGCCCAAGCGGTCGTCGTTGGTCACGACCAGGCCGGAGTCGCCAAATCCACCGAGGTTCTTGGTCGGGAAAAAGCTCGTGGCGCCGATAGTTCCAAAAGTACCCACACAACGGCCCTTAAACCGTGTGCCCCAAGATTGCGCAAAGTCCTCGACGACAGCAATTTTATGCTCGTTCGCAAAAGCCATAAGGGCGTCGACGTCGTAAGCTTGGCCAAACAGCGGCACTGGTAAAATCGCACGAGTCCGCGGCGTGACTTTTTTAGCGGCGTCTGTCAGGGAGAGGTTGTAAGTGTCGCTGTCGGCGTCGACCCATACCGGCGTCGCGCCCAATCGCACAATGCAGCCAGCGGTCGCAAAAAACGTAAAGGCAGGGCAGAGCACCTCGTCACCAGGGCCGATGTCCATTGCCATCAGCGCGATCAAGATAGCGTCCGTCCCGGAGCTAACACCTATGGCATGCTTGACGCCCAAATAGGCCTCACACGCGCGTTCAAAGCGCTCCACCTCTTCTCCGAGAATAAAGCGTCCAGAAGTCAAAACGCGATTGAAGGCCTCGCGATACGCATCGCCCAACAGCGCCTGTTCATTGTCTAAAGAGAGCAAACCCACTTTCATACTCTCTACTATTTTGAAAAAGCATAAAAGTTCAAGCTTCTTTCGCAATGCCGTTGCGCTTCATTTTTTTAATTAGCGATCGATTATCATTTGCAATGTCGACGATCAAAGATTTGGACTTCGGCGTTATTTTCCAGTCTTTTTCTTGACATTCGGTTGGCGAAAGGAAAAATATACTAACCTCGGGCTGATTCTGTAGTCTGGAGTTGGGTCGCATTCAATTTTGAAAAAGTGTTTATTTTTTCTTTTTTCTTTGATTGCGTCCACCTTATAGCCTAAGGAATCATAACCTCCTTTTATTCGAAGAAAAGTATCCACCTTTTTTCGAAAAGAAGGGGGTTGTTCCGTTTAATAACAGAGGAGAATCGTTTACTACTACTTATGAAAACACACACCAGCCAACCACAATTCGGAGTGCTCCGGAAAATCTTATTCCCGGTCTACTCTTTCGAGCTCAAAAAGGTCGTCCCCATGGGCATGATCTTCTTTTGCGTCTTGTTCAATTACACCATCCTCCGCAATGCGAAAGACGCTATGGTTGTCCACGCAATGGGAGCCGAGGCCTTTGCTTACCTGAAATTGTGGTTTGTCGCGCCGGCCGCTATTCTGTTTATGATCCTCTACGCCAAGGCCAGCAACATGATGTCGAATGAGAAGTTGTTTTATTCGACCATATCGCCTTTTATTGTTTTCTTCGGCCTCTTTGCGTTTGTCATCTACCCCAACCTCGACACGCTTCATATGTCGAAAGACCAAATTGCCATCGTTTCGGCCTACTTCCCGAAATCGTTGGGCATGTTTGTCAAAATTTTCGGTAATTGGTCGTACTCCATGTTCTACATTCTCTCGGAACTCTGGGGCAGCGCCATTCTCTCGCTCTCCTTTTGGCAGTTCGCCAACCAGATCACAAAGGTCGAAGAGGCTAAACGCTTTTACGCCTTTTTCGCTCTCCTGGGTCAAGGTTCGCTGATGGTTGCCGGTGAGCTCGCTGAGTACTTTTCTGACGTGCAGTCGAAGTTGCCAGCCGGCTCGGATCCCTGGGCGTACACCATCACGCGCATCATGAGCATGATCGTTATCAGCGGCGTCCTCTGCATGATCATCTATCGCTGGATTTACCGTAACGTCCTCACAGACAAGCGCTTCTATGACAAGCCTGAACTCCCAGGTGTGCCAAAGGGCAAGAAGAAGGCGACCCTGATGCAGAGCTTCAAGACCATTTTCAGCTCTCCGTACTTGGGCCTCATCGCCATGCTCGTCATTTGCTACGGCATCAGCGTCAACGTGGTTGAAGGCGTTTGGAAAAAGCAGCTAGAGCTCACCTATACCAGCAAAAATACCTACAACGTCTTCATGAGCAATTACACCTATTGGACGGGCGTTGTCTCGATCATTACCCTGTTCATTGGCAGCAATATCTTGCGCATTTTCCGTTGGACGACGGCCGCCATCATTACACCCATTCTGATTCTCCTTGGGGGTGCGACTTTCTACACCTTTGTGCTCTTTAAGGCAGACATCGCGCCAATGGTCGCTTCGCTCGGAAGCCCCATGCACATCTCCATCATGTTGGGTGCCTCCATCCTCATTATCAGCAAGGCAACCAAGTATGCCCTCTTCGACCTCACTAAAGAAATGGCCTACATTCCCCTCGACGAAGACATGAAAGTCAAGGGTAAGGCGGTTGTCGACGTCGTTGGTGGACGTCTCGGAAAGTCCGGTGGTGCGTTTACACAGTGGTCCTTCCTCTCCATCTTTGCGGGCTCGACACTGATCCAGATTGCGCCCTATTTGGCGTGCGTCTTTGTTGTCATATGCGTCCTATGGTGCTTCGCCGTCAAGGCCCTCGGCAAGCGCGTC
>MIDP01000039.1:0-16208 GCA_001831095.1 Verrucomicrobia bacterium GWF2_51_19
AAAAACGTAAAGCCACAAAACAACAATTATCAACATGTTTCAGACATCGATTTTGAAAATAATATAAAAACGTAAAGCCACAAAACAACAATTATCAACATGTTTCAGACATCGATTTTGAAAATAATATCGTTAAGACGGATTGTTCCGGCTTTGTGTCTGCCGTATTGAACCACGCCAATTACACAACGGTGAGCGAAATGGAGGTTCTCAAAACAAGAAAAGGGCATCCGTTGGCAGAAGATTTCGTTTACTCCATACAAAATAAAAAAGGGCTTGAGCCAGTTGATCAAGTGGTAGATGTTCTCCCTGGTGACATATTTGCCTGGTCTTGGAAAAAACAAAACAATCACACCACGACAGGTCATGTAATGCTTATGAATTCTCGACCCGAGTTGATTGAATCATACGCGCCGATAAAAAAAAGGACCCATCAATATTTAGTAAGTGTCATAGATTCCTCCTCCAACACACTTGGTGACGACGATTCGCGAAAAGTTTCGAACTTTCTATATATCTTTAAACAGGAACATCATACGGGCGTTGGGATTGGGTGGCTTCGGCTATACGCCGACACAGAAACGGGAGCTTTGTGTGGTTTCGCAAAAACCTTTAATACGAAAAATAAATTTCGGCCGTTGAATACAGAGAAGGCGACTCTCAACGGATGTATCGGTCGACCGACATTTAAGGAAACGATGACCTATTTTCAATTGAACAAAGTTTTTTACGCCAACGCAAAAGAAGACTACCTGCCGATCGCGTGGGGCCAAGTTGGACTACCGTCAATCTATTTTCCGCTGTTCCATAGGCCATAATGGAGGACTTTTTGCGACCGAAGATGCTTCAACAATAGTAATTATTCGCAGGAAGGAGATGCTACGGCTGTTTCGGGCGCGTGTATGCGCTCGATCGAGGCTCCCAGTGCCTTGAGTTTGCTATCGAAGGCCTCGTAACCGCGATCCAGGTGGTAAATGCGCTGAACTTCAGTTTCGCCCTTTGCCACGAGCCCTGCCAAGTAAAGTGACGCGCTCGCCCTGAGATCAGAAGCCATAACGGGCGCACCGGAAAGCGGTTTGCCACCATTGATAATGGCCGTTTCGCCCTCCATGCGGACGTCCGCACCCATACGGCGAAGCTCTGGAATGTGCATGAAACGATTCGGGTAAATGCGTTCCGTGATAATGCTGATGCCAGGCGTAACCGTCATCAGGGCACACATTTGCGCCTGGAGGTCCGTCGCAAATCCAGGGAAAGGTAGGGTCGTTATTTCTACAGGGCTCAGGCGATTTTTACCGCAGATCCGAACACCCTTGTCATCGGCCTCAATGCACGCCCCAGCACTCTCAAGGAGGTGGAGAAACGAACTGATGCCTTTTGGCGAAAATCCATCGACGCGAATGTCGTTTTCAGGGTGCATCAGCCCAGCAACAATAAATGTTCCGGCCTCAATGCGATCCCCCATGATGCCGTAACGGACGCCCTTGAGCTCCGAAACGCCCTCTATGCGCAGTTCGTGACTTCCAATACCGTCTATTTTGGCCCCCATCGCGCGAAGCATGTAACATAGGTCGACAACTTCCGGCTCGCAAGCCGCACTCTCAATGCAAGTCTTACCCGGAGTCATAACAGCCGCCATTAGGACGTTCGTTGTCCCCGTTACGGTGCTTCCATAACGCCCGCCGAGGAACACATCCGCTCCCCTCCGCTTGCTGCCATCGAGAAGCACTATACCCTTCTCGATCTCTACCTTGCACCCAAGTTTCTCAAAACCCTTTAAATGCAAGTCAATCGGACGCTGACCAATAACACATCCACCAGGCAGCGGCACCTCCGCTCGGTTCAAACGCGCCAACAACGGCCCCATCAAACACACTGACGCCCGCATCTTTCGAACAAGGTCGTACGGCGCTTGACAACTCAGATCCTTTGCGAAAATCCGCCAACTATGATCATCCAATTGCGTCACCTCCGCCCCTAAATGCCGCAAAATGTCCGCCATGAACCGGACGTCCGATAAATTCGGCACGTTCTCCAGCACACTCGGCTCCGATCCCAATAACGCAGCCGCCATCATCGGCAACGCCGCATTCTTCGCCCCACTTACGCTCACACTCCCTCTTAGTGGTGAGCCCCCTTGTATTTTAACTGAATCCATAATAATTTAACCAGGGCTCCGCGCCCAGGACCCCGCCAGAAGGCAGCAGCCTCCTGGACCTCGTTTATTTCGCAAATACCTAAAAACTGTTTTGCGTTCGCAAAATATTTTTTCGGTATTTGCGAATACGCCCATCGCTGCGCAACGCGCAGCGAAATAATAAAAGTGTTTTGGGGAAGGTCCGGAAACCCCTTTTATACTATAAAAGGGGTTTCCAGACGAATTACAAAGATCGTTGCAAAAGGGTTCTATAGCCAGGCCCGAGGAGCGAGGGCGACAGGAGCGTACGTTGGTACGTGACTTAGCCCGAGCGACGAGAACGCCGCTATAGAACCTTTTGCAATGATCTTTTACCGTGAGCGGTTAAAGCCGCGGTGATTATTGTCTCCTCTTTTGTGAAAAGGCCGTGATCTGTGTGAATGTCTCTGTTCAGGATTGACCTTGCAAGAGCACGAATTTGAAGAGAACGGGCAGCAGAAAAAGCTGAGGATTTTATCCCAGAGCGATTTCTTTTTGGCAACTGGCGTGGGGCACGTTGTCTCGTTAGAGAAGACTGCCCGATCGCGCTGTCTGTTTTCATGAGAGCGCTCATTGTGCTCAAAACGATCGCGTTCGCGGCGCTCTGGACGTTCCGAACGTTCTCTTTGTTCGAATCGTTCAGGCCGATCCGAGCGTTCACGACGTTCCGGACGTTCTGCTCTCTCGGTGCGTTCACGACGTTCCGGACGACGTTCCCTCGATTGCGAGTGTTCGCGACGTTGGGACTCGGGCTGTACCGGCGCAACGTTTGCTTCAACGCTCGCTACCGGCTCTACCTCTGTAGAGATTGGCTCTGTCGCCTTGATCTCTTTGATCCTCTGTACGTCGACTTCTCCAGGACGGTTCTCTTCTGAACGAACTTCCTTCGGACCACTGTTCTTGCGAGAAGGCTTCCAACGCCCCCTCAAGTTACTGTTGCGATTACGTCCCATCTCATTCGATTCGGACGACGCTTGTTCTTTGTTGAATTCTGGCATTTTTGTATTGTTTTCTTTTTCCTAGGGCTATTTGCCCTGGACCCAGCTGTGGGCAGCGGCCCCCAGACCCCACTTATTGCGTTCGATGTTTTTATCTTCGCTAAAAAAACTCAAACGCGCTGAGGCTGGTTATTTTTAAACTGGGAGGGCTCGCGGTTTCAATGGAGGCAATAAGCAGGCGGCCGAGGTCGGGCTACCGGAGCGTACAAATGGTACGTGAGGATAGCCCGATCCGATGGCCAACGAACTTATTGCATTCATTGGACCGCGAGACAGGGTTATTTATTGGCGAACTCGTCTAATATATCGCCGAGGCTAGTGAGGTCTTGAGTTTTGCTGAGGCGGTCGAAGGCTTTAACTTCTTCAGCCAATTTGCTTTCGTCGTAGGCGGCGGCTTTGACGGAGAGGCCGATGCGGCGATCATCTTTATCGATTTTGATGACGCGGGCTTCGACTTCTTCGCCGACTTTGAGGATATCTTTGACGCGTTCAACATGCTCTTCGGAGATTTGGCTGATGTGAACGAGGCCATCGATATTTTCCTTCAATTCGATAAAGGCGCCATAGGAGGTGACCTTAGAAACCTTACCTTTGACGATATCGCCGATGCGGAAGATCCGTTCGATATTATTCCAAGGATCTTCGTTGAGTTGTTTCATGCCGAGGGCAATGCGTTGTTGGTCTGAATCGACTTCCAAGACGATGGCGTCGACTTCGTCGCCCTTCTTGAGCATTTCACTCGTGTGATTGATTTTGCGTGTCCAGCTCATATCGGAGACGTGGACCATGCCGTCGATACCTTCTTCGAGCTCGATGAAGGCGCCATAGGTGGTCAAATTGCGAACTTTACCGCGGATATGTGCACCGACAGGATAGTTATGTTTGACCATTTGCCATGGATTGGCCTCGAGTTGACGGACGCCCAGAGAGATTTTCTGTTCATCTTTCTGGATGCCGAGAACGACGGCCTCAATTTCGTCGCCGACCTTGAGGACTTCGCTGGGCTTGTTGATACGCTTTGTCCAGGACAGTTCGGTGACGTGGACAAGGCCTTCAACGCCGTCTTCGAGTTCGACGAAGGCGCCGTAGGGCACGAGGTTGACGACTTTACCTTTGACGCGCGATCCGATCGGGTACTTCGATTCGATGTTTTCCCATGGGTTTGCATGGATTTGTTTGAGGCCGAGGGACACGCGTTCGCGTTCGGAATCGACTTCGAGGATGACGACTTCGAGCTCCTCGCCCATGCGAACGACTTCGCTGGGATGCGAGATGCGGCCCCAGCTCATATCGGTGATATGGAGGAGGCCATCGATGCCATCTAGGTCAATAAAGACACCGTAATCGGTGATATTTTTGACCGTACCGCGCATTCTATCACCCGGCTTGACGTCGGTGAGGATCTTCTTGCGCTTGTCCGAACGTTGTTCTTCGATCAATTCGCGGCGCGAAACGACGATGTTTTTGCGCTCCAGATTGATTTTCAGAACTTTAAAATCGTAGGTTTGACCGATGTACTGGTCGAGGTTTTTTGGCGGCTGAACGTCGATTTGTGAGGCTGGCAAGAAGGCATCGACGCCGATATTGACGACGAGACCGCCCTTGACTTTGCCCTTGACGCGACCGGAGACAATTTTGCCCTCTTCACAGTTTGTGAGGATGGTTTCCCAGTTTTTCTTTTGTTGGGCCTTGTCGTAGGAGAGGACGGGGTTGCCGTTCCTATCCTCGAGCTTTTCGAGGTAGACCTCGATTTGCGACCCAATTTGAATGTCGCTGATGTCGTTAAATTCGGCAACGGGGACCATGCCTTCCGACTTCGCCCCGATGTCTACAACGACGTTGTTTTCGCGGATCTCTGTGACAGTAGCCTGAATTAGAGATCCCTCTTTTAGGTTGTTAAACGTGCTCGCTGCGAGCAACTGTTCCATTAATGAACTCATTATAAAACTTTTGGATTTTGACCAAAAGGTTAGTGATTTTTTAGATGTGTTACTTCGCCAAAACCTCCACAGCCTTGACATAACATGTTACAGAACAATCATTTTTAAAGAAGTGGCAAGGAAAAACACGTCAAATCTTGTGCCTTTGTTTTTTCAACTTCAACCACCAACGCATCGGATACTTCAAGAGCTTAAAGGCGAGCCAGTTGAAGACAAAGAGGCTTTTTGCTCGGAAGGTGCGTAGTTGGAGGTATTTTTGTATGGTGTTTTTGGAATGCCCCTGTAAGTGAATGATGGCCATTTCGACAAACGCGCCGTCTGACAGGTTTTTGAAGAAAGGTGTTTTGTTTTTCCAAAAAACCTTAGAACGGTCACCTTCTTGTTCATAGCGATCGTCCTGAAGAATACCCGAGTCCTGAGCAAGATTATTTATAGGGATGCTACCGGTTGTGATAAGATTGGAATAGCGTTTTTTGAAAATATGAAGTGCATCCATATCCGTAACACCGCCAATGGTCTTTTTTGAAAATAAATCTTGCAGCAAGTGTGTGGATTTTTCCGAGGTATACATATCAAAGATAACATCACTCAGTTTTCCAAGAATAGACGCTTTATTGAAAAAGCAAGACGCACCGTGGGAACTTCCTTCATTCAAATATATGATACTCATGTCAAAATCTTTGTACAGCGCCTTCAATCGTTCGACATTCGCATACACCATGACATCTGAATCGATAATAAAGCCGCGCTCAAAGCCCATCTTGTGGACAAACTCATCGAGGATTAGCCAGCGTTGGAAGCAAAACAGCTCTGTAGTGTAGCGGGTGCCGTCGAGGTAGTGATGTTTGTAGACTTTTTCAAACTCGCGCGCTTTTGAAAAGTAATCTTCGTAACACACATGCTCGATCCCCCTGTAATAGGCGGTACTGCGGTCGCTCAGAAAATAAAAGGGGGTGTTGGGATTGGAGTCCTTAACCTGGGCAATGATGTAAGGCAAATAAAAGCGATTACCGCCGTGGACGCAGAATATCGGTGTTAAAGTTTCTTTTCCCATGAGAGAGCGGTTTCTAAAATGGTTGTCAGGGTGTCGAATTTTGGGGTCCAGCCGGTAGCTTTCCTGAGGCGATCGGCATTTGCTATGAGGCAAACGGGGTCGCCGGCGCGTCTGCCTGAGAGGACTTTTTTAAGAGAGCGGCCCAAGAGCGACTCCAGGGCGGCAACGACTTCAAAAACCGACGTCCCCTGTCCATAACCGCAGTTGAAGGTGGCGCTGCAGTGCGTTTTCATATACTTGTAGGCACAAAGGTGAACGTCGGCGAGGTCGCTGACGTGGATAAAGTCGCGAATGCAGGTGCCGTCGCGCGTCTCGTAATCGGTGCCAAAGATCGACAGCGTGTCGCGTTTGCCGAGTGCGACTTCGCCAGCCAACTTGATGAGGTGCGTCGACTGTTTTGAAATCAGTCCAGTGCGGCCCTTTGGATCGGCTCCGGCGACGTTAAAATAGCGCAAAATGACGTAATGGAGGCCGTGAGCGCGGGCAACGTCGTGAATCATTTGTTCCGTCATCCACTTTGACGCCGCGTAAGGGTTTTCGGGCGCTGGCCTATCGGTCTCTTCCATAGTGCCTTTGGGATTGTTGCCGTAGACGGAGGCCGATGACGAGAAGATAAAGCGCTGAATGCCCGATTCGACACAGGCCTGGAGCAATCTGCAGGAGACGACGGTGTTGTTTTCGTAATACTTGAGGGGCTTTTCAACCGACTCTGGAACGATGATGGAGCCCGCGAAGTGCAGCACGCAGTCAACGGCGTGCTTTTTAAATACGCCCTTCATGAATTCAATGTCGCCGACATTACCCTCGATCCAGGTAGCTTCTTGTGGCACGACGCGCTTGTAGCCCGTCGAAAGGTCGTCGACAATGACAACCTTATACCCGGCATCGAGAAACGCATAGGCCGTGTGGGAGCCGATATAACCAGCCCCTCCTGTAATCAACACACATTTCATAGTCTCAAGAAAAGGCCGTGTGGCTTTTTTGTCAAATGCTTTTTCGCCGAACTTATTTCGCCAGTGTGGGCATTGAGGCATTCCAAGTGTGGGCGATGGTCAGGGTGTTTTGGATGGCCTGTGCGAGTAGAGTGCTCTGCATGTCTGGAATGGCGGTTCCTTGGGCGGCGACCATTTGGATCGGCGCAAAGCCCATAAAGGACAGAATGGTCTTCATGAGGCCAAAGGTGTGGTCCCAAGACTTGTACGGCTCTTCATTGTAGACGCCAGCGCACGACATGAGTATGAGCGCTCTTTTGCCTTTCATTTTTCCAACGTAATTGCCGTTGGCGTCGATGTCCCATGTTTGGCCACGTTGAGCGACGAGGTCGAGGTAGGTCTTGACGATGCCAGGCATAGAGAAATTGTACATCGGAAACGCAAAGACAACCGCATCGGCCTTGACAAATTGCTGGGTCATTCTGTCGATATTCTTCAGAACGCTCTGCTCGCTCGCGTTGAGCATCGCACCACCGTGGTTGCGCTTCATCATCGCCGAAATGGCATTTTCAAAGAGAAACTCGGGTGCGCTTTTGGTAAGGTCAAGAATTTCGATGTCGTCATCACAGTTTTTTAAAAAAGAGTCCAAGAGCTGCTTTGTCGTGGACTGCTTGTTGCGTGGTGTGTATTGGATAATGAGTGTTTTCATATATAGTTTTGTTTAATAAATTCCAACTGCGGCTCCACCTGTTTAAATACATTTTTATTCATTCGGTCAATAAAAAGAATGCCGTTTAGGTGGTCGGTCTCGTGTTGGATGCAACGTGCAAGCATGGCGTTGCAGCGTAAAGCGTGAGATTGGCCGTGTTCGTCCTGGTACTTGACTTCGATTTCATAAACGCGTTCAACGGGCTCAAAGATCTCGGGAAACGAGAGACAACCTTCGTCGCGCACTGTCTTCTCTCTCCCGATCGTCCTAATAACCGGATTGATGATTACAAGGGGCATCAGTAGGCTGAAATGGAGGACCTTGCCATCCAACAGGACTTCGGGTGTCGTGTCGACGCGGCTAACGTCGATCACGGCGATCTGCACTGCTTGTCCCACCTGCTGCGAGGCGAGACCGATGCCATCTTTTTCGTACATTTCAGCCGTCAACGCGCGCACGTAATCTTGAAGGGCCTTGTCGAATTGGGTAACGAGACGCCCTTTTTCGCGCAAGATGGGGTTGCCATAATAACAAATATCCATGATTGTCTATCAAAAAGGCTACATAAAAAAAAGCAAGATTCTTGTTTTTTTTCTTGGCAATTATCGTAGAGTTGCTTTAAATGGTTCCTATCAGACATCTGGTACGCTTTCAATTATGAAAAACAAAACACACGGTTTTACTTTAGTCGAAATTATGATTGTCGTTGTGATCATCGGCCTACTGGCGTCCATGGCCATTCCGGCGGTCAATAAAGTCCGCACGAATGCCCGTGAAAAGGTCATTCTAAATAACTTGCGCCAATTCGTTGCCGCCGCTCAGCAGTACTTTTTGGACTCTGGCAATGCGACTGTCGAGTACACCAGCATTGTTGGAACGCAGACAACCAAGTATATTCGCACACTTCAACCAATCGCCAGCGAAGTTTACACCGGCCTCACACTTGCCGACACAGACACGCAAATCACGATTACCTACGGCGGTGGAACCGAAGGCACGACACTGACCTACACGTTCTAAGTGGCTCTGAGCCTGCAAATGAAGCCCTAGATGGCAACAAGCGACAGTGTGTTGATTGTGGAGCTGCGTTACGAGGGCCATCACTTGATGTACATGGTTGGCGTTGTTAGGGCGTTTCTCAAAGCGGGACGCCAGGTAACGCTCGCCCTCGACCTCCGCAATGATCAGGCCCTCGCCAGTATTCGGCGGCGCGATCCATTATTGTTAAACAAGGTAACGGTCCTCTCCCTATTCGACGAGCACCAACAATGGCGCGGTGGAAGTCTTTTGGAATCCGTCTCTCTGTGTACGGCGGACGTGTGTGCGGATGAAGTCTTTTTTAACTGTTTTGACGAGATCGCCTCTTCGCTCTTTCGACGGGCAGCCCTGGGCATTTTGCCACCCAAGAACATACGCGGCAAGCTATCGGGCATCTACCTACGCGCGCGGCCAGTCGACCCCAAAGAAAAAGGATTTGGAAAGTGCTGGAAGGCCTACGGGCTCAAAAGACTGCTCAAGAAAAATACATTTAAACATCTTTTTTTGATGGACGAATTTTTGCCAAATCCTGATCCTAATGTTTTCTCTTTTCTGCCTGACCCCTATTTCAACGATTTCAAGTACACGCGCGAGGAAGCGAGACAAGCGCTGGGCATACCGTTAGACAGGATCGTCTTTCTGCATTACGGGACTGCTGGAAAACGCAAAGGGCTGTCCGTGTTCCTTGAAGCCTTCAGCGGCCTTCACAACGAGCGTAAATGGCTGCTCTGTGCCGGTCGACAGTCAGATTCGGCTATTTTAAAGGCTCTGCAGGCGGAGGTACATCAAGATTGCGCGTCATATCTGGACCACTACATTTTTGAAGAAGAAGAAACGCTGTGCTTTTGCGCGGCGGACTGTGTTTGCATTCCTTACATCGACCATTATGGCTCATCGGGGCCCTTTGTTAGAGCGGCTGGTACTGGAAAGCCAGTTATTGTCAGCGACTGCAGGCTCCTCCGACGACGCACGGAAGAGTATGATATGGGCTTAGTCTGCAAACAAAACGACGCCCAAAGCCTCTTAAACACCCTGGAATGCTTTTGCCAACTCGGGTCCGACGAGCTCGAACGCTTGCAGGCAAACGCAAAGCGCTGCGGTGCGTTGTTCAACGAGAGCTCGTTTGAGGCTCATCTTTTGAAACAAAGGCCTTAAGACCGCCGTGGGCTATTGCCGAAGCCTTCACCACTTTAGGGCATTCTTGACCAGCACCGGAACAGAAAAGCTCTGCTTGCCGCGCGCCAGGCGGACTTCGATGTGGGCCGGCATGGTGTCAGAGTTGTTGATGAGCGTTGAAGGGCTCAATAATCTCTGTTTCTTGTCCACAACTGCATAGAGCAGTAGTCCATCAATGGAATCCAGTATGGTGGCCGTCGATATAAAGCGCCCATCGAGATCCCAGGCCTTTTTGACAAGTTTATTTTTCTCCAAAATATACTCGACCTCGGATACCCGCCCTTCAGCCATCAGAAAGAAACGGATAAAGCCATCCTGCTTGTAGGCAAACTTAAAGGGCAAGCGGTCACTATAGACCCAAGCAGAGAGGTCGCGCTGGAGAACATCGAGTTGCACGCGCACACGTTCTTGATCCAAAGAGTGTTTGGAAACACCCTCGGCCGCAAAGAGTTTAGACATCAGGATCATCGCAATGCTTGCCAAAAAGATGAAAATCCCAAGGGCAAAGAGAAGCTCTAGGAGCGTAAACCCGTGTCTGCATGAGGTTAAAAATGTAGGTTTTTTAAAAAAAATGATCATTTTTCACATTTCAGTGTTGCTATTTTTTTAAAAAAAGCAAAAGATAAAATGAACAATGGGTGAACGATAAAGCGCCGGCGCTGATTTTATCAGTGTTGGCTGTCAGTTCTCTCTGCTTCTCTATATAAAACTCAAACTAAAACAAAGGTTCTCACTCATGAACAAAGCACAGCTCATCGAAAAAATCCAAAAAACTCTCGGTAAGGATACATCCAAAGCCGCCGCTGAAAGGGCATTGAATGCCGTTCTTGAAGGCATCAAGGAAGGTATCAAGAAGGAAAAGGGTGTACAGCTCATTGGCTTCGGAACGTTTTCCGTCGTCAAACGCGCTGCTCGTAAAGGTGTCAATCCCCGCACCAAAGAAAAGATCAAGATTGCAGCTTCCAAGACTGTCAAGTTTAAGCCTGGTACAGCATTGAAGGCCTCTCTCTAAAACTTACTTCTTTAAAAAAAAGGGGGGACACAGGTCTCCCCTTTTTTTTTGCTTTTATTGTTGGCGACATTAAATATTGCTTTATAATAAAAACCCTTTGCAAAATGCCAACCGCATGCTCACCCTTTGGGCTAAGTCGCATACCAGAATACGCTCCCTCGCTATAGAACCATTTTTCAACGGTCTTTAATGTTTGATGTTATCCATTCGTAAAGACCTGTGAAAAAATGGTGTCAAAGTTTGGCTTTGCGCGAGCACGAGCTGCCGTAGCGTACGGTGGTACGTGAGGCACCTCAAAGAGCGCAAAACGAGCTTTCACGACATTTTACATAGGTCTTTATCATGAAAAAACAACACACAGACGACTCTAACCCCTGCGCGCAAAAGCCGAATGACCTCGAAATTAAAAATGCGCAGCTCATCTTTGATTCCGTTTGGGCAGATATCGAGAGGGAGTATGACCTAGAAAAGTTGGTTTTCCCAAAAGAGATTTTTTGGTTGAACGGCGCCCCGGGAGCGGGAAAGGGGACCAACACGCGCTTCATCATTCAATACCGCGACATCTGTGAAGAGCCGCTCGTCGTCAGTGACCTGCTCCACACGCCCGAGGCGAAAAAGCTGATCGATGCCGGTAAGCTCGTCGGTGACAAGGAAGTCATTGGCCTGGTTTTCCGAAAGTTACTGGACCCCAAGTACAACCGCGGTGTCGTCGTCGATGGTTACCCGCGCTCACTCACACAGGTCGAGTGTCTCAAACTCTTTCACAACAAATTGACGCACCTGCGCGCCGAACACAAGAACTCACCGCTATCGAAAGTTTTTCGGACACCCAGGTTTCACATCATCGTCCTCTTCATCGACGAAAAAGAAAGTATTGCCCGCCAGTTCAAGCGCGGCCGAATCGCCCGGGAACACAATCAAGAGGTCAAGGAATCTGGGATTGGCGAGCTCATGGAGCTTCGCAACACGGACATCTCTGAAGAGGCGGCCCAGAGCCGTTACAAGGTCTTCAAGGATGAGACTTACGAAGCGCTCACGTCACTCCGCAAGGTTTTCCATTATCACTTCATCAACGCCAAGGGAACGATTCAAGAGGTCCAGGACCGCATCATCAAAGAGTTGCGTTACCAGAGCTCACTCGAACTTCGCCAAAACACTTACGACCGCATCAGCAATATCTCTCTGGCCGGCGACATCGTCCTTCACGCGCGTCAACAGCTGATTGAGCGCCTCGACGATTACGAAGAACACCACACGGAGCTCTTTCAAAAAGTCATTGCCTTCATCGAGCACACGCTCTTTCCGACCATCACGCGTCACGCGATGTCTGGCAAGGCGCAAGTCAACACCGACGACCCCCTCTTAGACGATCCACTAGCGCTCTCTATGTTGGTCGACATCTTTACTGAACGCGGCTTTCACTCAGTCATCGAGATCGTCCGTCACGAAATTCCAGACAGCGTTGACCCCAAAACATTCAAAATCCACACCCGCGTTAAAAAGATCCACCGCATCCGCATCTACTTTGAGGGCTCCGACATCCGTAGAGGCTAAAAGACAGACGCGTACGTCGGTACGTGACATTAGTCCTCAATTCCCTGTCAGAAAATAAGGTCTATCGGCCGCACGGATTTTTTAATGGAGGCTTGCATGGTTATTCGTGCTCTAATTTAAATTTCACCCAAAGGTGAAAATTGTAATGCTACCATAAAGCTTTATTTTTAAAATCGGTCAGCGTCTGCAAGACGCACTCGATGCGCCATTAGAGAGCTCGGCGGGTCTCGGGAGCCGTTTGTGGCGCACTCCTTCAGTCTTCGAGAGCGGCTTTTGCTGATTTTTTTAAAAAATACCGGATATTGATGATGTGTTTAGAATATTAGATTTTTATATTTAATATCTATTGTATTTTTAAAACAAAAAGTCAAGTTTTTTCGTAATAAATCAGCGATACCTTATTACTAAACGAAAGAAGCGGCACTGCAATATCCAACGCAGCATCAAAGCCGTCGAGCCGCAGCGAATAAGCTATCTGCAGCTCAGCATGCGGGAATAAAGCCGTCGAGATATAGCATATAAGCTAGCTACAGCACAGTACGCGGGAATAAAGCCATCGAGTCTTAGCGTATAAGCTCGTTGCAGCCCAGCATGCGGGAACAAAGCCGTCGAGATATAGCATATAAGCTAGCTACAGCACAGTATGCGGGAACAAAGCCATCGAGATATAGCATATAAGCTAGATACAGCACAGTATGCGGGAACAAAGCCGTCGAGCCGCAGCGAATAAGCTATCTGCAGCTCAGCATGCGGGAATAGAGATTATTATTTGTGGGTTATGCGTTAATAACAGTTATACCGGCCGCAGCGCAAAAAAATCACGAAAAAGCTTGACTTTTTATAAAAATACTATATTTAAAAATTCTTTTCTAAAAACAGCGACAAATCAATTCCAATATCTTGTTTTTTTCACAGCCAAAGCCGCTCTCGAAGACGGAAGGAGTGCGCCACAAAAAGGCTTCCTAGACCCGCCGAGCTCTCTAACGGCGCATCCAGGGCGTGTTGTCACACGCGCAGAGGGGTGAGGCGGGTAACTCCAGGGCGCATCGGAAAACCGATGCGCGGTAATTGCGCGCTGAGCAATCGATAAAACAACAGACAGGTTTTAGGCCGCTAGCAAAAATTTCGCTAATTTAATCCTAACTTAACGGGACCAGACAGCTAATGATTGGGGACATAGCCAGAACGACGAGAACGCCGCAGACATTTTGCAACGGTCCTAGTATCTCAGTCCTAGTATCTCAGTCCTAGTATCTCAGTCCTAGTATCTCAGTCCTAGTATCTCAGTCCTAGTATCTTAAATTAGGATAGAGGCTTTTATTGCAGGCCTTTCGATTGTTGCACTTCGACGTGTTCGTAGAGGTGCCAGCCGAGGAGGTTGGGTTTCCAATGTTGGACAGACTCGTCGACGAGCCTGATTTCGTTGACAAAATACAGCGGAATCAGCGGCGAGGCTTCTAGGAGGACTTTTTCTGCTTCGGCGAGGGTTTGGGTACGCGCGCCTTGACTCTGGTGACTGGAGGCGTCGAGGAGGGCGTCGAAGGTCTCGCTCGACCAATGCGTGTAATTATTGGCGGCATGCGATTTCCAAATTTCCAAAAAGGCGAGTGGATCATTGTAATCAGCGAACCATCCACCGCGTGCGATCTCAAACTCTCCAGAGCGGCGCCGCGAAAGGTAGACCTTCCAATCCAAGCTCTCGATTTCAACAAAAATATTCAGGTGTTTTCGCCACATTTCCTGGACTTTTTCAGCTGTCTTTTTGTGACTTTCCATGTTGTTGATCGTCAATGTGAGCTTTGGAAAGCCCTTCCCATTTGGATAACCGGCGCGCGCGAGGCACGCTTTAGCCTTGTCTGGGTTAAATTCTGTTGTCGTGAGCGCTGGGCAACGAGTGTAGTCCGGAAGCAATCGGAATGCTGGTACTTGTCGGAGGTTTCGCAAGCTTTCACGGTCGAGCGCGAGGGAAAGCGCCTGGCGAACGTCTTTAGAAGAGAGCGTGGGGTTGTCGACATTCAACAAATAATAATAGGAAAAGCGCGACGGCGTCACGACCACGCATTTCGGCCTCTCCTTCTGATAGTAGGCGATCTTTGAAAACGGGACCGTTTCCGTTACGTGCAGGCGGTGATTGCGAAAGGCGCGCTCTTCCGTGTTGTTATCGGGAATGATCTCAAAGCGGATTTTTGCCAATTGGATAGCCGCCGCGTTCCAGTAACTCGGGTTTTTTCGGACCTCGATAAATTGCCCTTGTTTAGCTTCGTCGAGGCAAAAGGCACCATTGGTCACGATGTTTTGCGGCTCGGCCCACTCGTTATTGCGGTCGTCGATGGCACCGTGTTTGAGAACGCTGCCCTTGTTTAAAGGGAACCACGCAGGGTGGTACAGGAGCGATAAAAAGTACGAAGGCGGCTGTTCGAGTGTCAGGGCGAGCGTGCGGTCGTCTATGCGCTTCACACCGACGTCTGCAAAAGCGCATTTGCCCTCGGCGAACATCTTTGCATTTTTCAACACGTACAGCAATTGCGCGTTCGGCGATGCCAAATTTGGCGACAAGATTCGCTCATAGGCGAAACAAAAGTCCTGCGCGCACACGAGGTCTCCGTTAGACCACCGACCTTCTCTCAAATAAAACGTGTACGTCAAGCCGTCCGGCGAGCGCTCACAACGTTCAGCCAGGCCCATCTCCGCCTCGCCTTCCGCGTTTGGCCGCATCAGTCCATCAAACAACGCCCGTATCACGTGCAAGCTGTTCGTGCTCGAAAACAACTGCGGATCGAGCGTCTCGGGATCCACGCCTACACTCACAATCAGCTTTTGTTCGCGATTCGCCCGCTCCACGAGCGTCTCCCGCTGGCACCCCGCAACGAATAATAATAATAATAATAATATTCTCATAAAATAACTGCCTCCCGACCTCTAAACTCAATCCGCCTCTAGGCCCTCACAACCATCGAGTTAAGATCGATTAAAGAGCGTGCTCAAAGGGCCTATAGCCAGGCCCGAAGAGCGAGGGCGACAGGAGCCATATGGTACGTGACTTAGCCCGAACGACGAGAACGCCGCTAGAGGCCCTTTGAGTTAAAGATCGATGCAAAATAGATGCAAAAATGTGGCTTTGCGCGAGCACGATCGGCCGTAGCGTACATAGACGTACGTGAGGCCGTCGGCGCAGCGCGAAACGCATTTTGGCGCTATTTTGCATCGATCTTTAGGTAGCGTGTAAGCTGATTCCCAAGCCGTTGAAACGATGGTCCCGCTATCCGAATGCCGTACGCGACGCCTTTGACTTTGGGGCTGTCAACGACGACGGTGACAACGATTTTAGGATCTTCGAGTGGGAAAAAGCCAGAAAAGGCGGAGACGTGCTGTGTATGTGAATAGCGGCCGTCGATGATTTTTTGTGAAGTCGATGTTTTTCCACAGACACGGACGCCCTCGAGTCGGAGGTTGGGGTCTGTACGATCGAGCATGGAGGCGGCCGTCTTGGCAGTTGATTCCAAAATGGCCCGGCGTTTTTCGCGCGGCGAGAAGCTCATCTCGATAGCACCATCGCTGTTTTCGATGCGCCGGACGATTTGCGGGTAGAGCAGAACACCGTTATTGGCGAGGACAGACA
>MIDP01000039.1:16252-99946 GCA_001831095.1 Verrucomicrobia bacterium GWF2_51_19
ATTGGAAAGCGGGTGACGGTCAGGTCGTCCCATTTGCTGGGGTGCGGCAGCATGCCTTCGACTTCGAAATCGAGTTGGAATCCCGTTTTTTCGCCAAAGCCAAAGGCCTTTGCGTAGCGATAGAGGCGATCGCGGCCGACAAACAGCGACAATTGGGCGACGCCGCGGTTGCTGGAAAAATAGAAGACTTCTGGCAGAGTGAGCTTTTCGAGATCGCGCCAGTCCTTGGGAAGGCTGTAGGTCTTTCCGTTGTGGGTAACCGAGGTGAGGGAACAGTCGACAACGGTGTTGAGCGGGACAATGTTTTCGTTGATGATGGCGCTCAGGGTCAGGATTTTAAAGACCGAGGCAGGCTCATAGACGTCCGTTATGCAACGATTGCGGTGAGAGTCAATGGGGGTCTGGAAAAAGGTGTTTGGGTCAAAGCTCGGTGAGTTCGCCAGGGCGAGAATAAAGCCAGTCCGCGCTTCACTGACAATGATAGACGCGCTCTGAGGCAGGCAATCACGTTGAATGATGTTGAGCTCTTCTTCGACGATGTCTTGAATGACGCTGTCGATCGAGAGGACGATGTTTTTCCCAAACGTGGGTGCCACTTCCCGACGTCGGTATTGCGGCAATTCCGTCCGGCGGCCATCACACTCGATTTCACGCCAACCATCTTGCCCTTTTAGGTAGAAATCCAGGGCGCGCTCGACACCCATAACTGGCGTTCCTTCTTTATTAATGTACCCCAAGACGTGCGCTGCGCTCTTTGCACAAGGGTACGAACGTCGAAAATTGGGATTGCTGTAAACGCCGCGAATGTGGAGGTTTTTGATCTTTTCGTAATTTTCTGGAGAGACGTCCTCAGCCAATTTGTGCCAACGCAAGACTTTGTCGCCAGCCGTCTTTTGATCGAAGGCCGCTTGGGCGCGTCCAACTGGAATGTGTAGGTGTTTGGCGAGCTCCCCGAGCTTTTGAAAATCCTTGATGTTGGTCATCTGGGGATCGATGCCGACCTCGTAAAGAGGCTCGTTGTTCGCAAAAACCTTTCCCTTGGTGTCTAAAATTTGGCCACGTTGAGCGTAGAGAATCTGGGTAGCAGAGCGGTTTTTCTCCAAAAAGCTCAGGTAGTAGTCGCGCCGCCAATGATAGAGATAGACCAGCCGCACCATCACCAGGACAAACGCCAACGTGATCAACCCTATGAGGAAAAATAATCGTGGACGCGATAGTTTTACGTGTAACATTATCTCAGGACGCGCTTCTTGCGGTCATCATAGCTTACAGGAATGTTGACTTCCTTTGCAAGCTTAACCGCGTTGTTTGGATTGGCATAGACGATTTGGCGGAGGCTCGGAACGCGCATGGTGCTGCCCACGCAACGTTTGATCATGGCGGGAGTCTGCATTTTTGCGATGAAACAGAGCATGCGCTGCGTCTGTTGCTGCACTTTGGCGATGCGTTCCTCTATAACACGAATGTTTTCCGAGCACTGCGTGATTTGCTGCTGGAACCACACAACACGCGTGCCACAGTAGACAAAGAGGCCCATTGAAAGCAAGAAAAGCGTTATAGTTAAAAGTTTTGATTTCATGATTTTGTTTCTTTAAAAAGATTTTTGTAAAATTCTGAGTTTTGCCGAGCGGCTCCGCGGGTTTTGAGCGCACTCGACGGACGTTGGGATTATGGGCTTTTTAGTCAACAAAGTTGCCTGAACAGCGCGATCGTCTTGACAACGAGCGTCGTGGCGGTCGATCGGCAAGCCGGCCTTTTCTCTAAAAAATTGCTTGACGATGCGGTCCTCGAGCGAATGAAAGCTGATGACCGCCAACACGCCACCGGGCTTCAATTTCGCAAAGGCAGCTAGGAGCCCCCGTTCGAGGTTGCCGAGCTCGTCGTTGATGGCGATTCGAATGCCCTGAAAGACCTTTGTCGCCGGGTGTATGCGCGTGTGTTTTGGTAGCAAATCCGCCAACCAGGCCGCAAGGGCAGTTGTCGTGTCCCAGGTGTGCGTTTCCCTCGTTTCAATAATTGACCGAACGACTTTTCGCCACGCCACTTCTTCACCAAAATCCCGAATTGCGCGCGTCAACTCAGCCTCGCTGGCCGTTTCCAAAAACTGGGCTGCCGTCACGCCGCTGCGGGTGTCCATGCGCATGTCACAGGGGGCCTCCTTGTTAAACGAAAAGCCGCGTTCAGCAGTGTCGAGCTGAAACGACGAAACACCCAGGTCCATCAAAATGCCGTCAAAGGGCCCGCGGTCGAGCGTCGCCAATTTACCGAAATTGAGCGCGATAAACTCAAAGCGCTTTTCGCAAAATGCCGTCGCCCGCTCTGCCGCCTCTGGGTCGCAATCGAGTCCCACGACAGCCGCCTCTGCGTTGGATTCCAAAAGCCCGCGCGTATGCCCACCGCCACCAAATGTGCAGTCAAGGTAAAGCGCAGGCCCCTCTTTACGAAGGGCCGCCATTACTTCTTGAAATAATACGGGTTTATGGTCCATAGGAAAGACCGTTTAAAATGGTCTCTAGCTGCGTTCTCGTCGTTCGGGCTAGGTCACGTACCAACGTACGCTCCCGTCGCCCTCGCTCCTCGGGCCTTGCTATAGAGCCATTCTTCAACGGTCTTACCTTTCGTAAGTTGTTTATTTGTAAAGACTTGTAGATCATGGATTATAAGCCCAATTCGGTTAATATCGCGCTCATCTCGTCAACCTCTTCGGCGTCGGTTGATAGATAGTTTTGGAAAACTTCCGGATTCCAGATGTGAAAGGTGACGTAGCTGCCCGCCAATACGGCTTCTTTGGCGAGGTCGGCGTGCTGGACCAGCTTTTCGCTCAACGTGATGCGGCCCTGCTTGTCGCACCCAAGCGTGTCGGCCTTAGAAAATAAGCGAGCGAGCGCCTTTTGTCCGCGTTTGTTGCCCAAACTGACCGCAGACACTTTATCCTCCAACTTTTGAATCATCGCCGGAGGATAAAGTGTGACGCACCCAATGGGATTTGGTAAGGCCAGGTACACAGCTTCATTGTCGCCGTCAAAGCGCCATTTGGACGGGACCGTCAACCGGTTTTTCTCGTCCAAATTATGCCTAAACTCACCAACATAAAGACACTTCGATGACATTTTTTTCTCCGCTTATACACCCACTTCCACCCATTTGAACCCATTTTGCCCCACTCGTCAACATTTTTACTAAAAAATATACAAAAAATATTTTCAACCGGATTACGTTCCACGCACAAAAGCTTTAATTTTTACAAAAAGGGCTGGCGCTTCTCTCAGTTTGTGATCATAATCAGGGCATTATGAAATCTATTACCACTGACAATAAAGTCCTCGTAGCCAACTCTGCTGGAGACCTCAAAGAGACCAACAAGAACTTTTTCAATCGTTGCGTACAGCGCTTGTTTGGCTATTCTGCCGCAAAAGTAAAAGCTGCCTTTGAGAAAGAATTGCAGAGCGGCAAGTCGATCGAAGAAATCAAAAACTCACTCAAAGCGCGATGCCCAAATACGCTCGAAGCCTCCAAAGTTTTTGAAAAGTTTATTGAAAAGAAAACCACTAAGCGAGATGAGGCCGCCATCAAAACAAAACACGAGGCCGCCATAGCTGCGTTAGAGACGTTTAAAACAACCTTTGAAAGCACGTACAGTTTATCTTTTGGAGAGCAAAAAATAGATCATGAGGCAGTCAAAAATACACTTAACTCTATGTTAGAAAAAGCAGATGATTTACCAAATGAAAGCATCAAGAGTCTCGTCGAATCGCTGCAATTATTGCATGGCAAAGTTAAGCTAGAAAAGGGAAAAAAAGCATGGGGGAGTCAAAAAGGCCTCACTTTAAATAAAGACTCACTCGAACAGATCAACAAAACCATCGATACGATCGCAGATAAAATGCAAAAAGCTGATGGGAAGACTGGTCTCAAGTATACCAGCACTATTGAGGCTTGCAAAAAATTAAGCGCAGATTATGAAAAGTTAATCAAAGATTATAATAAGCCCAAACTTTAAACTATGAACAAGCACTATTCCAATACCCGCGGTATGTCTCTCATCGAGATTCTCATTGTTTTGGCCCTGATTGCCGTTATAGCGACTTTGGTCATCACAAATGTCCAAGGCCTGTTTTCTGGGGGACAGGAGGACGTTGCTCGGCTGTGGGTCAATGAAAGCATTGAGACCCCTCTAGCTGCCTATCGAATTCACGTTGGCACTTATCCATCCACTGATGAAGGCCTGCAAGCCCTCGTCACAGCTCCTGAAGGTAAAGAAGATCGTTGGCGCGGTCCGTATTTGAAAAAGATGCCCGTCGATCCCTGGAAAAATCCCTACCAATACCGCTTTCCAGGAGAAAAGAACAAGACCAAGTACGACGTCTGGTCACGCGGACCTGACGGCATAGATAGTGACGACGACATCGGTAATTGGTAAAAGACGGATGTAAACGAGAACGCCGCTGTCCATTTTGCAATGGTCTTTTTCACAAATACTGGTATTGTGCGTCAAATGGGGTTGCACCCGGCGTCTTTTCGATGAGGGGATGGTTGAGATAGAGGTGTTCGAGGGTTTTGAAGATATTTTCCGGGTTGGCTTTTAGGGTGATGGAGAGGGCGTCGACGGTAAAGGACTTGCCGCGTTGAGCCTGGAGGTGTTCGACGATCGTTTTCTTGAGGGCGAGGGCCTTGGTTGCAGCTTTTTTGCCGGCTTCGACGCCCGGCTGGTGGTAAGCATTGATTCCAACAAGGTATGCGTAGAGGCCGACAGTGCGCTCGAAGAGGGCGACGAGCATGCCGAGGGTCAACGGCGAGACGGTATCGATGGTTAGGGTGATCGACTTCCGCCCTTTTTCGTAGAGGGCCTCGCGCGTTCCTAGGAAAAAGCCATGGAGGTAATCGCCGGACGTGACGTTGGGCTCGACTTCGATAGACTCGCCTTCGCGGTCCTTGAGTACCTCGATAAAGGTGACAAAGAAGTCTGGCAGGCCATCGCGCAGTTGTTGAATAAAGGAGTGCTGATCGGTCGATCCCTTGTTGCCAAAGACGGAGATGCCCTGGTTGACGATTTTTCCCGAAAAATCTTTCTCCTGGCCCAAGGACTCCATAATGAGCTGTTGGAGGTAGCGTGAAAAGAGCAGGAGGCGGTCCTTGTAGGGCAAGATGACCATGTTTTTAGAGCCATTGCCGTCGGTTGCATAGAACCACGCGAGCGCCAGCTGAGCGGCTGGGTTTTTGGAAACGTCGGCAACGCGCGTCACCTCATCCATCTTTTTGGCCCCTTCGAGGAGCACCTCGATGTCGATGCCCTGTAAGGCGTCTGGAAGTAGACCGACGGCCGCCATACCGCTCACACGACCACCGACCCATTCCCACATCGGAAACGTCGCCAACCAGTGATTCGCTTTTGCGTACCGATCGAGCTGGCTGCCGTCACTCGTGATCGCCACCGCGTGTTTACCGAAGACGAGGCCATGCTTTTTAAAAAACGCCTCTGTTTCCATGAGGGCGTTGCGGGGCTCCGGCGTGCTGCCAGATTTCGAGATCGTCACAACGAGGGTCCTGCCGAGGTTGTCTTTGAGAGACTCCAAAACGCGGTCAATGCCGTCAGGGTCAGTGTTGTCCAAGAAGTGAGCCTGGAGTGGGCTGAACTTGCCCTGGAGGGCATAGCTTACAAATTGCGGGTTTAGGGACGATCCGCCGATGCCGATACACAGGAGGTGCTCGAAAGGCCCATCCTGCCCAATGACCACTCCGCTGTGCACCTTTCTCGCAAAGGACAGGACGGACTCGAGCATCTCTTCAATACAATTGCGGATGTCGATGTTTGGAGCGAGGGCCGGATTTCTCAACCAATAATGCCCCACCTGCCGCTTCTCATCGGGATTCGCAATGGCGCCCTTCTCCAACGCTTCCATGCTCTCAAAGGCCCGCGTCATAGCCCCAGACATTTTCTGGAAAAACGCCTCCGGGATGTCCATCTTGCTCAGGTCCAAAGCAAATGGCAACGTTTCTAATTCGAGGTAATTCTTTTTAAAACAAGTCCAAGTGTCCATAACATTAATTTAACTCATTTTTTATCCGCCGCCAGCAAAAAGTTTAAGACTTGTACGCGATCTTCGCAATGGCTTGTAAAATGCGATCGGCAGCCACCTGATAGCGATTGGGGTCGTTTTCACCTGGGTCGAAGTCCTGTGGGTAGATCGGTCGATCGTAGATAACCCTTAACGGAACATCAAAGCGTAACGGCTTGCCCTTACCCCAGGCTTCAAACGTCCCGAAGACTCGGGCTGGAACGACGGGAACGGCGGCACGGCAAGCCATCATGCCGACACCCCTTTTGGCCGATTGTATGACACCATTGGTCGAGCGCGTCCCTTCTGGGAAAATGCCAACCACCTCACCGGCCTTGAGTAAGGCCAAAACTTTTCTAAATGCACCGACATCTGAATCGCCATCGCGGTCGACTGGGATGGTATTCAAGCCCTCTAAAATATGGCCTTTGTTGTTATAAAAGAGCGTCTTGCGGGCAAAAAAGTGAATAGGACGCTGTATCCAAATGCCGGCCAAAGGAGGATCAAAGAAGCTGACGTGGTTGGAGGCCACGAGGCAAGCTCCATCTTTAGGAATGTTGAGTTCGCCAATGACTTCGCAATCGTAGATTGTGCCAAAGACGTAACGGCAGCAATTAACTCCTATGTTAAAAAGGTTCATTTCGCGTCTTGATATTGACTCGAAAAATCTCAACATTAGCAACCTTAAAAAGATAGATGCAAAATGTCTCTATAGCGGCGTTCTCGTCGCTCGGGCTAAGTCACGTACCAACGTACGCTCCTGTCGCCCTTGTTCCTGCGGCCTTGCTATAAAGCCATTTTGCATCTATCTTATGTCGTTGATATTCAATTAGTTACGAGACCTGTCTTATAAAGTGAAGAGAGTTACCCTAATACCGTTGTTATTTTTGCACGTACAGGCCTGGGAAGTCGAGCCAGCGACTAAAGACAAGTTGACGGCCTATAAATATGTTGAAGAGGGCCAGCAGCTTGCACAAGAAGCGATCCCACTTGACTCCAACACGTATCAGCAATGGAACAGCCTCGAGGCCATGCTGAATCAGCTGCCGAGCGTTTGTGCAATCTCTTCGTTTTATGGCGGCAATACATCTCTTTTCGTTCGAGGAGCCAACAGCAATCACAACGCCGTCTTCCTCAATAAGCGCAGCTTTCCTTCAGGCTTTGCCAACGATTTCAATTTCAGCCATTTCCCCATCTTTGACTCGGATTCTGTTTTGCTCAAAACCGATATACAGAGCCCGATCGGAGGCACTCTTGAGATAACGACTGGCCCTGCCAGCTTTAACGAGGTTGGTATCGAAGGCGGGTCCTTCGGGTTTCATCGCGAACACGTCAATTTTTCAAAGACAACACCGACATCGCAATTTCACCTCTGGCTGAGCGAAACACAGACACAGAACGTCGACCCGCACAACGCCTATAAGGGACGTTCCTTTTGGGCTCATTGGAGGCGGATCAAGGATGCCTATACTTACGAGCTCTTGAGC
The DNA here is from genome assembly GCA_001831095.1 of Verrucomicrobia bacterium GWF2_51_19. Lineage (GTDB taxonomy): Bacteria > Verrucomicrobiota > Verrucomicrobiia > Opitutales > UBA12508 > UBA12508. The sequence continues at coordinate 23,796 of MIDP01000039.1, forward strand.
TATGGCTATTACGAACAAATCGAACTGCCGGGCCCACGTGTTAGCGGGTTCCCCAGATTGGCCGATTATCAAGATCGTCAAACCTACCTTATCTCGCCCGGATTGCAGATTTCCGCCGAGAAGCGTTATCGATTGTTTGCACACTACGCCTTCTCTTTGGACAGCATGGATTCGCTGGCATCCAACAACCTCGTTCAAAATGAGACCTTCAACCACGAAGCTTTTGCCGCATTTAAGTGGAAGGGGCAAACATTGGCCACCTCGACATCCTTACGCGCGTTGTCCCAATGCTTGCAACAATCGCAACCCACGTCCTTCGACACAACCTGGAACTCTCTCCACGCACAACAATCGTGTACCTGGAAGGGTGACCTGTTGCAGATTAAGGCCAACACGGGCGCCTTTCGACATTCGCAATTTTCTTCCGACTGGAGCTGTGGATTGCGAGCCGAGGTAACACTTGGATCGTGGACGCCATTTGCTTCCTTCGCGCGCTCCATCCACTACCCCACTCCAAATGACTTTCTCTACAGCCAGTCACATTCGTTGAAAACCGAAAAAGCCTATCGCTCTCAAATGGGGATAAAAATCGCCCTGAATGACACGCTACAACTGTCTTTGTGCGGGTTCTACAACGTCCTCTTTGACTTGATTGAATGCGACCCATTTCCACCCTACGACACCTACAACGTCGCCAAGGCAAACATTTACGGGCTCGAATCTTCGCTCGTCTTGAAAAAAGAAGCACTGAACGCCTACCTCAATTGCACCTATTGGCACGCCTACGCCAAAGACGGCCTGGGCGTTTATCAAAATGGCAACCGCCTTCTACGTCGCCCAAAATATAAGCTCACGACCGGCGCCCAATACGCCTTCACTCGAGCACTATCGGCCGGTATCGACCTATCCTTTCGCAAAGATATTATCGATATCGACCCAAGCACCTACCAACGCATCTCCGGCGACGACACCCTCACCTTGCGCATTTACACCACCTATTTCATTACACCCGAACTCCTCCTTTCAGCCCACGTCGAAAACCTACTCAACGATAAATACCAGGAAATTCGAGGATACAACTCGCTTCCCCTGCAGGCCTATGTCGGCATCAAATATAGATTTTAAAAAGCCCTTGCAAAATGGCGGAAAAAGCACAAGAATAGTTGTGAATGGACGAACTCGACAATACCCATCCCAAGCGCAACGAAGGCCTCTTTTTTTATTGTGTGCTCGATAGACAGGGCGGCGCCAGCTTTTTTTCGTCGTGGCGTACACTGTTCGATAACTGGAAAACTGACCATTTTATCTGGGTCCATCTCAATCACCGCAGTCCAGCTGTTCAAAAATGGCTGAGGGAAGAGAGCGGCGTGCCTTCTGTAGTGGCCGAATCCATGCTCGAGGAGGACGTTCGCCCGCGCGAATACACACATGAGGATGGCCTGTTGCTCCTTTTGCGCGGTGTCAATTTGAAGGAGGGCGCCGTCCCCGAAGACATGGTGTCTATGCGCCTCTGGATCACGAAAAACCGCATCGTCACGCTGCGTTTTCGCGAAAATATGACAACGAAGTCAATCCAGGACGAGCTCATCACGCAAAAAGGCTTTCGCACGCCCAGCGGCTTTTTGCTAAAAATGCTCGACAACATGGTCACACCCATCGATTCCTCCATCGATGAAATCGACGCGCAGCTAGACGAAATCGAGGACGGACTGCTTCTCGCACGCAAGGAAATGACACTTTTGCCGACCATTCATATCCGCCAACGCATCGCCCATTTTCGAAAACACCTAGCCCCTCAACGCGACCTCTTGGGCAAACTCTTTCACGAACACCTCTCGTGGCTCGACGAACGAGATTCACTCTTTATTCGCGAAGAGGCAGATACCGCCATTCGTTACATCGAAGAGCTCGACTTCCTCCGCGAGCGCTGCACCATCATTCAGGAAGAAGTCAATAACGCCCTCTCCTACACGATGAATTCCCGAATCTATTTGCTCGCCATCGCCACCGTCATCTTTATGCCGCTCACTCTCATGACGGGCCTCTTGGGCATCAACGTCAACGGCATTCCCTATTCGGACAGCAAATATGCCTTTTTCGGCGTCTGCGGACTCCTCGGTGTCATGGCATTCTTTCTGTTCCGACTCCTAAAACGAAAGCGCTGGCTTTGAAAAGACAGGTGTAAAATAGCGCCAAAATGCGTTTCGCGCTCCGCCGACTGCCTTACGTACGTCTTATGTACGCTACGGCAGATCGTACTCGCGCAAAGCCACATTTTTGCATCTATTTTACACCTGTCTTTAATCTAACTAAGCGAACACCAACGGGTTTTTAGGCTATTTTGCATCAGTCTTAAAAGGTGAAAAGACCTCTCCTAACGGCTTTTTTAGGCAGGTTTTAACAACTTGCAAAACGTAAAACCCGTTGCAAAAGGCCGTCAAAGTTTGGCTTTGCATCTATTTTACAGCTGTCTTTAATCTAACCAAACGAACACCAACGATATAAAACCCGTTGAAAAAGGCCGTCAAAGCTTGGCTTTGCGCGAGCACGATCTGCCGTAGCGTACATAGAGGTACGTGAGGCAGTCGGCGCAGCGCGAAACGAGCTTTCACGGCCTTTTTCAACGGGTTTTACATGCTTTTGAACTCAGAGACTATAGCCGCCACAGTAGCTTTGGCGTCACCGTAGATCATGCTAGCATTGGGCATTGTAAAGAGTTTGTTTTGGAGTCCGGAAAATCCTGTCCCTTGACCGCGTTTGAGAATGAAGACCGATTTGGCTTCATGAGCTCTTATGATGGGCATTCCGTATATGGGCGACGTGGTTTCGTTGATGGCAGCGGGGTTGACGACGTCGTTGGCTCCTATGACGATGGCAACGTCGACAGAGGGCATCGTCGGGTTGACAGTGTCCATTTCGACGAGCTGTTCGTAGGGCACATCTGCCTCGGCGAGCAAGACATTCATGTGGCCAGGCATGCGTCCAGCGACGGGGTGTATGGCATAACTGACTTCAGCACCATTGTTTTCCAAAAGTTGACCGAGCTCCTTAACGACGTGTTGCGCTTGAGCGACGGCCATACCATATCCTGGAACGAAGACAACCCGTTGGGCGGCCTCTAGTACATGATAGGCGTCGGAGGCTGAAATCGCCTTGGGCTCAACATCATCGCCATCGGACTTCTCCTGAGCGCTCGAGCCGAAGCCGCCGACAAGGACATTTTTAAGCGAACGGTTCATGGCCTTGCACATGATGACAGAGAGAATGATACCGCTGGTTCCAACGAGGCAGCCGGAGACGATGAGGACGTTGTTGGCAATGATAAAGCCGGCGGCGGCGGCGGCGAGTCCGGAAAGGCTGTTGAGAAGTGAGATAACGACAGGCATGTCACCGCCTCCGATTGGCAAGACGCCGAGAATGCCGAGAACGAGCGACACTATAATGATCGCAAAGAGGCTGACGTGTGCCCATTGACCACCCTGAACAAAGAGGACTGTTGCGGCCAGCATCGCCAAAAGGAGAAACGCGTTGAACGGCTTTTGGCCCTTAAAGACCATCGCACGTCCAGAGACCATCCCGGAGAGCTTTGCATAGGCCAGCACACTACCTGTAAACGTAATGCCGCCAATAATGATCGCCGAAGCAATGGCGATTTGAATGTAGTTGATTTCGTTGGAAAACTTCGCAACCCAATCGATGGCTTGCAAGTTGACATCGTATAAGGACAATTCTGGGCCAAAGAGGTTTTCCAAGTAATGCGGCCAGCCGACACGCCGCATTTCTTCGGCTTCTGCCCAACCGACGAGGAGGCTACCGAGGCCTCCAAACCCGTTCAACAGGGCAACCATCTCTGGCATGGCCGTCATCTTGACACTGTAAGCCAAAACAATGCCCAGTGCCGAGCCAATCGCAATACCAGCCAAAATCCACGTATAGCTCAGGACGTGTTGATCCATCATTGTGGCCACAATGGCAATCAACATGCCAACAGCCGACACGACATTGCCGCGACGAGCCTGGGCAGCGGATCCCAGCATTTTAATGCCGAAAATAAACAAAATAGACGCGATGATGTAGGCTAAAGTGAGCATAGAATTATTTTCCTTTTTTCTTGTTGTGGAACATGGCGAGCATGCGGTCGGTGACGAGGTAGCCTCCGACGACATTGATGGTGGCCAAAATGACGGCGATAAAGCCGAGAATGGCCGTAAAATTCAGCCCTGTCGAGGCGCCCGTGGCGATGATCGCACCGACAATTGTGATGCCTGAAATCGCGTTGGATCCAGACATCAGCGGCGTGTGGAGTTGCGACGGCACTTTCGATATCAGCTCAAATCCGAGAAATCCCGCCAAAGCAAATATGAAGAGGAGTAACAGTATGTTCATACGTTGAAAAAGTTACAATAACCGGCCGAAAAAGCAACCGGATTTTCCAAAAAAGCGCCAATTAAACAACGAAGCGCAGCCCTCGGACATTAAATTGGCCGGCATCCATTACATGCGTTCCAAAAAGCCCGTCTTGCGGTAGACCTTGGAAAGCATTTTGTAGGCGCGCTTTTGTGCGTTTTCGGCACCTTGTTGCAGGATCGTTTGCAGGTAGGTCTTGTCGTCCATGAGCTCTGTGTAGCGCTTGCGGAGCGGCCGTAGCATCTCGATAACGGCCTCGGCAACGGAATTTTTGAACACGGAATAACTGCTGCCAGCGTAATCCTTTTCAAGGGCCTCGATGGACTTCCCCGTGGCCGCTGAGAGAATGGCGAGGAGGTTGCTGATGCCAGGCTTGTTGACAGCAGAGCGAATTTCGGTTTCGGAATCCGTGACGGCGCTGCGAAACTTCTTTTGCAGGCTCTCGGGCTCTTCAAACAAATAGAGCGTGCCGAGGGCGTTGCTGTCCGACTTCGACATCTTGGCTGTCGGCGTCTGAAGCGACATGATGCGTCCCCCGCTCTTGAGAATGTAGGGCTCAGGCACGTTAAAGGTCTCTGAATACGTGCTGTTAAAGCGGATAGCGAGGTCACGGGCCAACTCCAAATGCTGTTTTTGATCCTCGCCCACGGGCACGAGTTCGGTATTGTAGAGGAGAATGTCAGCGGCCATCAGAACGGGGTAAAAGAGCAGTCCGGCATCGACATTTTCACTTTTCTGCTGCTTGTCTTTAAACTGGGTCATGCGTTGAAGCTGGCCAAGGGGTGTCATGCAACCCAGCACCCAAGCGAGTTCCGCATGACCAATAACGTGTGATTGAATAAAAATGCTGCACTTTTGAGGATCGAGCCCACAGGCGATGTACTGAGCGGCACAAGTCAGGGTTCTCCGGCGCAACTCGGCTGGATTTTGCCTGATGGTAATCGCATGCTGATCGACGATAAAAAAGAGCGAGTCGTAGTTGGCCTGCATCTCCGTCCAATTTCTCAACGCACCCAAATAATTGCCCAAATGGAGCTCTCCTGACGGCTGCGCGCCAGACACTAAAACCTTTGAAGTCATGGCACTCTTTATGCACGCCTCGAACGAGCTTCGCAACTCAAAATTATAAGACCTGTATAAAATAGCGCCAAAATATCGAGCAGCGATGAAGTCGAAAAAGATTTGACAGGACCTCCATTTTCATTGTGTATAAGTCTATAGCACTGAGAAATGCGCAAATACCTATGCAGTTTGAGCCTTGTGGCGGTCGCCTTTGGAGCGTCTAAAATGACGCCTAATGAGCCCATTGATCACTTTTGTATGCCCATGTTTGCGCAAACTGGCTACAAGGCCTGGGATTTGAAGGGAGAAAAGGGCGTTTACTTGGACGAAAAAAACATGATCGTCCAGACCATGCAGTTAAATGTTTTCAACGGCAAAAAAGGCTCCGAACAAGAGCTCGACATCCGCAGCCCCAACGCCCGCATTCTCATGCAGGAAAATAAGGCCATCGGCGCAGCCAGCCCCATTGAAATTCGCGGTAAAGATTATACGCTCTGCGGCTATAATTGGGAGTGGGATGGCGCCGTTAAAAAAGTGACCGTTCATGAACGCGTGAATGTTGTGTTTAATCAAGGATTTGGAGACGTTTTGCATGAAAACGATTAGCCTGATTTGTTTTGCAACCTCTCTGTGTGCGCAAGAAACGCTCATCACCAGCGATCACGTTGAAATGGTCACCGAGCCGACGCAAAATGTCTTTCACTTCACTGGCAACGTCAAGGTTTCTGGAACCGACCTGCGTGCAGAAGGCGATTCCATGACCGTCTACTCGGCTCACAAGGAGGGGCAATCGTCGGCAGGTATCGGGTCTATTGATAAGATTTTTGCCAAGGGCTCCGTGTTGATCGTTCAAACGGAACGTGAGGCGAGGGCCGGCTCGGCAGAAATTTACCCGACCGAGGGCCGACTCGTCCTCATGGACTCACCTGAAGTCAAAGAGAAGGACGGCATTGTGCGCGGCGAAAAGATTGTCTTCGTCAAAGGAGAACACAGGGCGATTGTCGAGGGAGCGGGGCCTACACAGCGGGCCACTGTCCTTTTGCCCAACATGGCACATGTTGACATTGACGCCGACAAGAAGGATTGACCCCTTCAAAGACCGATGAAAAAGGGCTCTATAGCAAGGCCCGAGGAGCGAGGGCGACAGGAGCGTACGTTGGTACGTGACTTAGCCCGAACGACGAGAACGCCGCTAGAGACCCTTTTGCATCGGTCTTTTTCAGCGGCCTTTCCACAAGAGCTCAATAAAATGCAGCCATAGAAACGCGCGGAGGTGATTTTTGGGCAGAAACTGTTCGTATTGGGCGCATTTTTTAGTTGGGGCGTTGGCTAGGTGGAGGTTGTGGAGGTCAGCATAGGAAAAGGCACCGTATTGGCGGTAGTGATCAACGGCCGCTGGAGTCAATTCCGGCAGGGATCCAAAGAGGTGCATGTGGCCGCGAACAACTTCTAAAAACCAATCTTGTCGCATTGTCAACAGGAGGCCATTTTGCGCACCTTTTAGGGTTTTGTGCGGAATGTAAAAAGAGACGGTGGGATGTTTTTTGAAAAAGAGGCCCAGTGTTTTGGCGACACAGAAACAGCCGCTGGCGACAATGCGGTCTATAATTGGCACACTGTGCTGGACAAATGGGCTGCGTTTCGGCTTTTGGAAAGTCACCGTGGAGTCGTCGAAAGGCAGGCATTCTTTGCCATCGTGGACGCAGTTGTGCAAGACCGTCTTGGGGGGAATGTAGGTGTTTGGCGCAATCAAGACATTCGACAGGCGCGTTCCCTGACCGATACAGCTGCCGCGGCCGATGCGAACGTTGGGGCCAACCGTGACATGGTGTTCGATGCGGACATCCTTTTCAATCCAAATGGGGTCGCAAAACCGAATGCGTCCCCAATAGTCCCACCAAAAGGCGCAATTTTGGAGGTTGCCGCTGCTGTGCTCGCGCTGGAGCCATTGTTCATTGAGCTGGTACCAGTACTTAATGAGTCCCTTTTGCGGCATGCTGTCTGGCGCCTTCAAGTACGGCAACCGGCTCATGACGTAGACCGAGCGATTGAGCAATCCCGGGTGACTCGACAGGATGCGCAGGCGCAAAGAAATGTTGTGTTTTGCCAAAAAGGTGCGAATTTTTCGCGGCGATTCCGTGTATAGGTGGACCTGCGTCGCGCCCTTGTCCTTTGCGAACTGCAGCCAATGTTCCAAGAGCGAACGATCCCCCACCGGCCAGAGAACAAATGGATCGCGCGAAACGATAAGGGTGTCGAGATGCTTCCACGGAGGCGCCACCAGGCTTAAAATGCGCTCCTCACCGATTTCCCATTCCCTACTTGCCGAAAGTGCTTGCACGCACTGATATAAGCATAAAAACGCAAGGAGTGCAATTACAAAGCCGTTGAAGCCACTCTCCCCTCAATCATTAGCGACATTTTATTACCGCGCATCGGTTTTCCGATGCGCCCTGGATGCGCCATTAGAGAGCTCGGCGGGTCTAGGAAGCCTTTTGTGGCGAACTCCTTCGGCGCTCGGGAGCGGCTTTGGCTGTGAAAAAACAAGATATTGAAATGGATTTGTCGTTGTTTTTAGAAAAGAATCTTCAAATATAGTATTTTTATAAAAAGTCAAGCTTTTTCGTAAAAATTTTCGGCACGGCAGAAGCTCTTTTAATATTTACATAATCCAAAAAACAATCTCGATTCCCGCATTCTGGGCTGCATCTAGCATATGCGTTATAGCTCGATGGCTTTGATACTGCGTTGGGTATTATATAGCTGTGTATATCGGCCCTAAATATAGCCTCGACGATTTATTGCAAAAAAGCTTGACTTTTTGTTTAAAAAATTATATCAGACATTAAATACAAAAAATGAATATTTAAAATCCCAATCAATATCAGATATTAAAAAAAGTCAGCCAAAGCCGCTCCCGAACGCAGAAGGAGTGCGCCACCAACAGATCACGAGACCCGCCGAGTTCTCGCCAACTAAACGTCGAAGTGCAACACTTAAGACTTAGCTTGCAAGACTTCGCAGTGCTTTAAAATGTTTTTGTGGAACGATTCTGGTATCTTTTCCCAATACAGCACATCGACGCGAAAAGGCAGGTCTGAATCGTCAAACGCGGCTTTCAACTGTTGGGTTTTGTCAATTGGACTTTTAAAAACGATGTCTAGGTCAGACGTCATTTTGGCATTTCCAAACACGCGAGAACCAAAGGCCAAAACCTCTTCTCCAGGAATTGTTTCACGCAAAATGGCCAAAACAATCTGTAGTTCTGAAGGAGCGACCTTCATCGATTCGCTCTCTCTTCTAATTTTTTGGCCAAATACTGTACCGCTTCTAAAAACTGTGGAATGCTTTCGCAGGTCGCATTGGCAATCATAAGGTCGTAGGCATGCGTTGTCTTATTGCGCATCAGGCGGTACGCATCCCACTGGACGACACTGTCTTTTATGATTTCTGCCTCAAAGGCGTATCGAATGAGCTCCTTGAATGTTAGTGATTGGATTTCAGCAGAGACGACGTTCATCTCGAGGTATTTTTTAATCATTTTTACAGCTGCGTCATAAGTATATTCAAAACGCTGAATGATGGAGTCTCGAACAAACTCATTTGGCGTTTTTTCATATACTTTCAAAGCCACGTCAAGCGTATCAATGGCCCTCTTTAAATGACTGACATCTAAATCCATATGCTACTAAAGTCTAATTCGACACCTACAGCACGGTCAAGCATCAAGAGCACGGTTTCGCAACGACTTTCACCGCCTCCCCATGTATTTCTCGATCAACTGGTAGAGGTAGGTGAGCTGTTCATCGTGGTCGCGGACGAACTTGGCGATCTGTTCCCGGATCTCGCGGATCTCGGCCAAAATGTCTTCTTTCAGCTCGAAGTAATCGGCCTGCAGGCCCATCTTGGTATTTTTGAGCGTGTCTTGTATCTTTTTCTCGAAAAAGTCTAATTTTTCTGCAATATCTTCGTCCGACATACTTTCAATATGAAGCAAACGGACGCCAAAGACAATAAAAAAATGGACTTTTCCGATCTCTCGAGACGAATCGACAACTGCCCTACAACGTGGATTCGGGTGTCAATCGCGGCCCAGGCGCTTGAGCTCTGCCAACGCAACCACATACAACAGTCTTTTCCTGTCTCCACGTCGAAAAAGGAGCCATGCAACATCGAGAACTCCTTTGGGACGCCGCGCGGGCTGCACGTCATCGAGGCGAAAATCGGCGAAAAGGCTCCATGGGGCATGATTTTTGTGGATCGTGTGGCTCGCGGGAAATGTTTTTGGCAATGGCCGCCCTCGCCGGAAAGCCTCATCACAAGCCGCATTCTTCGTCTCCGAGGGCTCGAAAACGGCATCAACGCTGGCCAAGACAAGTCTGGCAATGTCTGTGATTCCTTCGCCCGCTACATCTACATTCACGGCACCAATCGCGAAGATTGCATAGGTCGGCCGTTCTCCAAGGGCTGCGTCCTCCTGAACAACGCTGACATGATCGACCTCTTTGATCGCGTCACAGAAGGGACACCTGTCTGGATATTTTAAAAAATTTTGTTTGCCCTTCTTACTTTTTTTGAAACCATCAATTTTCTTCATGGAACAACACTCACGCGCTCATGGCCGCGAACACAACGCATTGCGGCCCATCACCTTTCAACCCAACATCGCGCCGAACGCCTCTGGGTCGGTCCTCGTTCGCTTTGGCAACACACAAGTCATCTGCGCCATCACGCTCGAGAAAAAGCTGCCCAAATGGATGCTCCGCGAGGAAAACAAGACCGGCTGGCTGTCCGCAGAATACTCGATGCTCCCCTACTCCACCCTCGAGCGTAAACAACGCGACATCTCCAAAGGCAAACTCGATGGCCGCACGGTCGAAATCCAACGCCTCATTGGCCGCAGTCTACGCGCCGTCGTCGACCTCAAGGCCCTCAACGACTACACGCTCTGGATCGATTGCGATGTTCTCCAAGCCGACGGTGGAACGCGAACAGCGTCTATCTCAGGGGCCTATGTCGCAGCCAGTCTCGCCTTTCGCAAACTCCTCCAAACGGGCTCTCTCGCTCAAAACCCACTCAAAAGCGCCGTGGCAGCCGTAAGCGTCGGTATTCTCAACAACCAGGCCCTCCTCGACCTCGACTATCTCGAAGATAAAGACGCCGCCGTCGACTTCAACGTCGTCATGACCGACTCCGGCCAGTTTGTCGAAATACAAGGTTCCGGCGAAGAATCCACCTTTTCCGAAGACCAGCACAACGCCCTCCTCGGCCTCGCCAAGTCCGGCATTCGCAAAATCCTTCAGCTCCAACAAGAGGCCATCGCGTCAGCGACATTTTAAAGACTGAGGAGCGCATATTGATCTTCAATTAAAAGTCTTAGCATCCTTAGCTGTGACTCAAACCTTATCAAAATCGGGTAAATTTTTATAGCTTCAAAGATGAACTTAATCATTACAGGCGGCTTCGCCCGCAGCATTCGACTGAAGTGCCCCAAGCAGAGTGATGTCCGGCCAGCGACAGACTTTACGCGACAGGCAGTCTTTTCATCCCTAGGAGACCTCGTGGCGGGCTCAAATGTGCTGGATGTATTTGCCGGCGTCGGGTGTTATGGCCTCGAGGCGCTCAGTCGTGGAGCTACTGCGGTTACATTTGTCGACAAAAACCGCTTTCACTTGGCCGACCTCAATGTCAATTTGGCGGCCGTCACTCGCAACATTCCACAAAAGGTGGATGTCCGCATCGTCTGCGCTGACTTTTTCCTCTTTGTGACGAAAAACGTGCCCAATTTCGACCTCGTTTTCCTAGATCCGCCATATGCGCTTTCACTGGAACGGGCCGCCGAAATACTGCTGTTGAGCGCCGAACACCTTCACGATGGCGCGCACATCGTCTTTGAAATGCCGGCCGATCTGTTACCGCCGGAAGTGCCGTCGCTAGAGCTGCTGAAAACCTTGGGCAAGACGGGTAAAGGAAAGCCGCGTGTCGCTATTTTTAAGAAAAGACCTGTGTAAATTTTTAAGAAAAGACATGCGTAAAAGGATCTCTAGGTCTCGTTGTTTTGGTGCGCGCGAAACAAGCTTTCACAGCATTTTGCATAGGTCTGGGGTGGCTGACCGGGCTTGAACCGGCGACCCTCGGAACCACAATCCGATGCTCTGGCCAACTGAGCTACAACCACCACACGAAAAACGTCCTCTAACGAAAATCATCTGAGCAGCGATGTCAACGATTTTTTAGCAAAAACCAAAGACTTTACCCAATCGCGAGCTAAAGAATCGAGGCAAAGAGCATCTTGGTATACTCGTGTTGCGGGTCTTTGTACAGGACATCGGCTGGCGCTTGTTCGACGACTTTCCCGCGGTTGAGAACAACAACGGTGTCGCTGACGTGCTCAATGACAGCCATATCGTGCGCAATAAAGAGATAGGTGAGATTGAGCTCAGCCTGGAGGTCTTTGAGTAAGTTGATGATTTGGGCCTGAATGGAGACGTCGAGGGCGCTGACTGGCTCATCGCAGAGGAGAATTTCGGGCTCTACGGCAAGTGCACGAGCGATGCCAATGCGCTGTCGTTGACCGCCACTGAACTCGTGTGGGTAACGATGAATGCTGTTTTTTGGCAATTGGACGAGGTCGAGGAGGCCAGCAATGCGTTTAGCGCGTCCAGTCCTTGAGAGCGAGAAGTGGATATCGAGCGGCTCGCCGATAATGCCATCAATCGTCATGCGCGGGTTCAGCGAGTTGAATGGGTCTTGAAAGACCATCTGGATTTTTTTTCGAAAGGGGAAAAAGTTTTTCTTGGAGAGCGTGTTGAGCTCGATGTTTTCGTAAAAAATGCGGCCAGCCGTGAGCGGTGCCAGTCGAATGATGCTCCGAGCGAGCGTGGTCTTTCCGCTTCCACTCTCGCCTACCAGGCCAACTGTCTTGCCTTTTGCCACCTCAAAGGAAACATCATCAACGGCCTTGATCACGCCAATCTGTCGCCGCAAAATGCCGCTGAGAATAGGGTAATGTATGCTGAGGTTTTGGATTTTAAGAAGCGGATGCGTTTTCATAGACTTTCGTAATCAATGGTCTTCAGGCGATGTTTTTTTTGGCCCAGTCGTGGAATGCAAGCGAGGAGCGCCTTGGTATATGGGTGTTTGGTGTGCTCCATGACAGCCTGCGTAGAACCCTCTTCGACAATTTTGCCGCGAAACATCACCAAAACGCGATCCGCGAAGTTCTGGACGAGACTGAAATTGTGCGTAATCAGCACAATAGCCATGTTGTGACGTTCGCGCAAACGCCGTAAGAGGTCGAGGATTTGCTTTTGAATGGTGACGTCGAGGGCAGTTGTAGGCTCATCGGCAATGAGTATTTTTGGCCGGCAAGCGAGGGCCATCGCGATCATAACGCGTTGCAACATACCGCCAGAGAGCTCATGTGGGTAGGCGTCGTAGCGTTTTTCTGCCTCGTGAATACCGACTTCCTTCAGCGCTTTTACGACGCATTGACGCACTTCTCTCTCTTCTGGGAAATGCAACTTGACCGCTTCAGCGATCTGATAACCGACTGTAAAAACAGGGTTTAAGGAGGTCGACGGCTCTTGAAAAACGTAAGCTATCTCCTTCCCGCGAATGGCCTGTAGGCTCTTTTGTGGAAGTGTTAAGACGTCCTTCCCGCGATAATAGACATGTCCATCGACCTCACAAGCCGGTCGCTCTGGCAACAAACGTGTCAACGACAATGCCGTAACGGATTTCCCGCTGCCGCTTTCACCGACAATGGCCACCGTCTCTCCTGCTGCGACTTCAAACGAAATCCCGCTCACTGCAGAAACAACTTCGCCGCGCATAGAAAAGCGCACACACAAATCCATTACCTCGAGCAATTGCATTGCGTTGCAACTCTACGTTTCTTCTGAGAAATGTAAAGTGAAAAGACCGCTGTAAAAGGTCCAACAATCATTAGCGAAATTTTAAAGCGCAATGGACGTGCGATCTTTCTAATTGAGAATATAGGCCAAATTAAACGTCTTTAACGCTGGCCTGTTAATCTCGTTGTTAAAATCGCTTCCAGCGGTGTTCCGCGTCACTCGGGCTAAGTCACTTACCTCAAGTAGACTCCTGTCGCCCTCACTCCGCAGGCCTTGCTGGAAGCGATTTTAACAACGAGATTTAGAGGTTACGGGCGCTGGGGAGTACCCAGAGGCCCGTAACCTTGGGATGGGAGAAAAGTCTTAGACGCTGGCTGCTTCAACGGGCTGGCTCTGTTCTTGAGTCACGGCAGTCGTCTTTTGAAAAATGTGCTTGGAGACGGCTGACTTATGTCGGCTGGCCTTATTGGGGTGCACGATGTTAATCTTAACAGCCTTATCGAGCGCGGAAATGTAGGCCTCGGAGCAAGCTTTAACTTCAGCTGCGTTGCCTGATTGTGCGGCCGCGGCGACTTTCTTTTGCATAGTCTTCAGCTTGCTGCGAACTTGGCGGTTGCGTTCAGTCCGTTTGATCGTTTGACGGATACTTTTTTTAGATGCCCTTTTATTAGCCATTTGAAAATTTTCCTGATTGAGTTGCGTTATCCTTGAGAAGTTATGTTTTTTGTCAAATATTATTTTTCTAATTTTTCCAACAGGACGTCATCGATGTAGAAATTGGCAAAGACGCTCTTAACGTCTTCGAGTTCTTCTAATTTTTCCACCAATTTGAGGATTTTTGCGGCCGTCGCTTCATCGGTGATCGATACGAGGTTGCTCGGGATGTAGGCGACTTCGGACGAGTCTGTTTTAATCTTTTTGTCTGAAAAGACGCGGACGAGGTTGTCAAAGTCGTTGATGGCGCAGATGACTTCGAAGTGATCACCCTTGTTGACGACGTCTTCGGCACCAGCCTCTAATGCGAGTTCCATGAGTGCGTTTTCGTCAACGGCCTCGGTGTCTAGGAGAAACTGGCCTTTTCGCTGGAAATTGAAGGCCAGTGCGCCAGCTCCGGCGAGGTTTCCACCCCACTTGCCGAGAGTGCTGCGGACTTCCGATGCGCTACGGTTTTTGTTGTCGGTCGTGACTTCAATAATGATGCCAACGCCACCCTGTGCGTAGCCCTCGTACGTAAGCTCCTCGATGAGCGTACCGGCAATTTCGCCCGTACCTTTTTTGATAGCGCGGTCGATGTTGTCGGCGGGCATATTGGCTTCCTTGGCCTTCAATATCAACGTTCGAATGCGTGGGTTGAACTCGGGATCGCCGCCGCCTGAACGTGCTGCGATGGTAAGCTCTTTGCTCAAAATGCTGAAAATCTTACCGCGTTTTGCGTCGATGACCGCCTTGTGGCGTTTGGTCGTTGCCCATTTGCTGTGTCCGGACATAGTTTAGATCGGTTGAAAGATTATGCCTTTTTTCGATTCGTCAACAACTGTTGCAAAATCGTCAAGAGGTTCTGGACCGTCCAGTATAGGACCAATCCTGACGGAAAATTATAACAAATAAAGAGAAAAAACGCTGGCATGAATTGAAAAATGCGCTTTTGCGTCGAATCCATTGTTGGGCTGGGCGTCATCTGCATTTGAAGGAACATTGTAACGCCCATGACCAGCGGTAACGGGTTGAATGGAAAGCCTGCTACGTGAAAGAGTGTGTCTGGAATAGACAGGTCGGAAATCCACAAAAATGGCGCAAAGCGGAACTCGGCCGTCGATCGCAACATGTAATAAAAGCCCAAAAAGATTGGCAATTGAATGAGGAGGGGCAGGCATCCGGCGGCGGGATTGACCTTGTTTTCCTTAAAGAGCTTCATGGTCTCCGTCTGCAGTTTTTGAGGGTTGCCCTTGTATTTTTCGCGGAGGGTCTGCAATGGTTTTTGAATGAGTGCCATGCGCTTTGACGAATTGACCTGCGCGGCAGTGAGCGGCCACAGCAGCAGCTTTACAAAGAGCGTCAACACGATGATCGTCCAGCCCCAGTTGTTCAAGACGCCGTGAATGGCGTTCATGATGACCACCAAAATGCGGCTGATGAAGCCAAAAAAGCCGAATTGCATGATCAGGTCCTGCTTCTTTCCAAGCATATCGAGGCGCGTATATTCTTTGGGACCAACGTAAAACTGGAGTCCGAGGATCTTTTCTGTCGTGAGTTCACCGAGGTCAAAGGAGAGGCTCGCCGTAATGCCTTCGTCAGCACCGATCCACTTGGGACGCGCGAAAAAGCCCGTTGAGGCGACATTGGGCGTCATCAACGTTGCAAAAAACTGATTCTTGACAGAGCCCCATTCGAGGTTCGGCACCGACTGCTCTTCGCGATCCTTGCCAGGGCTTCGACCGATGCCAAAAAAGCCATTGCTGGCCTTGAAGTCCTTGATCTTTACAATCTTGTCGGTCTTGCCGTTGTAATAGGTGAAATTGAGGTATTCACCGTAATTGTCACCGGGTGTCGCAGGAAACCAGCCAAGGTTCAGATAGACGCGAGAGAGCGATTGGGCGGACGGCGTATGATTGATAAAACGCGTCTCGTGATCAATGAGGTAGGGCTCGCTTTCCTTTTCAGCATTGAGGGCTGAAAGTTTATAGCCGCGCAAAAGCTTGAGGCCTTCTGGGCTGATGTATTCAAACAAAATGCTGTCAGAGCTCTGCTTGACTAGCTTGTACAAGGGCGAAAAGTCAACCTCTTTGCCAGCATCCGACAGGGAAAGGCTCAGGGCAGGGACATCATTGCGGGCGTTGAAGACGTATGGATCCGTCGTGTCCTTGCGATCCGCATACTTCTTGAAGGCCACTGACTGAATGCCGCCCCCGCGATTGGTAAAGGTCACGCGAATGGCATCATTTTCCAACACGTAGAGCTCCGCCTTGTCAACCACCGTCGCCTGAATGACGGGCGCTTCCACCTTCTTTTGCAGCAGCGTGGGCGCCGCCACGGGAGTTCCTGGAATGGACTCCACGTGTTTCACAACGACTTTCGCCGGCACTTCTTCTTGATGTTGGCTCTGGTAAATCCACAGCCCAAACGCAGCCGCTAAGCATAAGCCGCCTATTATTGTATCCCTATTCATATAAAAGACCTCTCCAAAATGACCTCTAGCGGCGTTCTCGTCGTTTGGGCTAGGTCACGTACGTCAGTACGCTCCCGTCGCCCTCGCTCCTCGGGCCTTGCTATAGGCGCATTTTGAAGAGGTCTTTGTGTTTGATTATTTGTATATGGAAATAGTATTAACATAAATAATCCTTAAGAAAGTTACATCGATTCTATTTTTTAGTCTGAATATTTTTGATGTTGTTTGCTCGCCGGTGGAAAGTCAACACCTCCGTGCGCAAAAGGATGGCAACGTAAGATTCGCCGTAGGCCCAAAAACGAGCCCTTCAAAAGTCCGTGATTCCGGATGGCCTCTTCGGTGTAGCGCGAGCAGGTGGGGTGATAGCGACATTCGACACGAATGCCAAGGCACGCGGGAATGACCGCCAATAAGCGGTACGCCTTGATTAACACTATCCCAACGATTTTCATGATTAATGATCGTTTAGCTTCTCCACTCCCTTGAGGAATCGCCTTTCGAGTTCTGAAAACGGGTGATCGAGGGCCGTCCTTCGGGCGATGACAACTAGGTCAACGCTCTCCGTCAAGGCCTCTTGATGCTTTCTAAAGAGCTCGCGGAACTGGCGTTTGACTCGATTGCGAACGACCGAAGATGTATCGACGCGCTTGGAGACAATCGCCGCAAATCGCCTGACACCTGTGTCCGTTGATAGGCACTGGAGAATGAAGGCGCCACAATCGACACGCGTCCCTTTTTCTCGAATAATGAGAAACGTCAACGTCTGTCGTATGTGTTGATCTCTGCTGTATCTCAAGAGACGATGAGCGCTAAACGTTGCCGACCTTTGCGGCGGCGGTTCGCAAGGACCTTGCGGCCCCCTACAGTTGCTTTACGAGCGCGAAAGCCACAACGACGGGCTCTCTTTAATTTTGAAGGTCTAAATGTTGGTTGCATGATAAAGAGATGGAACAAAAATCTAAGAGCAACCCTATGTCAAGCGAAAAGCACTCATTTCAGCTTGATTTTGTGTGATGCGGGTGTATGTTTTGTCGCATGTACAGAGGCTTAGTATTGTTGTTGTGTTTGGGGACTGTGTGGGGCGGTGTGATCGATTTGGGGACCATTCGTCGAGAGGCCGAACGCGACATTTTAAACATTTATGTGCAGAGCGGCGACAAGCAAATTTCGACATACGCCGAGCACGCATTGGCACTACATGGCGGTTTCCGGATGACTGCAAAAGACGAGGCTGTCTTTACCTTTGTATTAAAAGCAGAGGGATCCGGCTGTTCCTTAGAGATACGGTCGGGATACCCAGAACGCGCGCAGTTTCAAAAAACCTTTGATGGGCCCTTGTCGGTATCGACCCTTGAGGCCCTCGACTGTTGTGTAGAAAAAACCTTGGGCCTGCCTGGGTTTTTTACAGGCAAGGTCGTTTTTTCGAGCAAGCAGAGCGGTTTTGCAGAACTGTATGTGGCTGACCTGCTGTTTTCAAGCGTGAAGCAGCTGACACACGATCGGTCGGACTCGATTTTTCCACACTGGTTCCCCAATGGACAGAAGCTGATCTACACAACCTATTTTCACAAAGGCTTTCCCGACCTCTACACCATTGATTTGCGGACAAGGGAACGGCGGCCCTTTGCGGCGCATCAGGGAAGCAACACGGGTGGAACTCCTTCGCCAAACGGGCAAAACGTGGCGATGATTTTGTCGGCCACAGGCAATTCGGAGCTCTTTGTAAAAAACATCTCTGCACCACAATTACGTCGATTGACAAAGGACAGCGCTGTCAAAGCGTCTCCGAGTTGGTCGCCAGATGGGACGCGGTTACTCTTTGTTTCTGACCGGACAGGGCTCCCGCAGATTTATGAAATTCAAGCGCTACGTGGCCCGGCAAAGCGCATCCCGACAAACATCAGCCGCCACTGCACCGAGCCAGACTGGAACCCAAGAGACCCCAACCTGTTTCTCTTTACGGCGGTCGTCGACAATCATTTCCAGATCGCGCTCTACGACTTCAATACGCGCCAAAGCCGCATCTTGACACAAGCCAACGCGGACAGCATCGAGGGTTCGTGGATCAATGACGGTCGCCATATCTTGTTTACGCGTCGGACGCCCGCAAAGCGATCGCTGTACGTGATTGATTCTGTGACTGGCAGAGAATCACCATTGTCGCCAGCAGAGATGAAGGACGCCGCACAGGGCCACTTTCATAAATAATAGTATGCCTCAATCCATTCTGGCGGTATGGAACAATTAATAAGCTCGTTGCGGCACGTGATGCGGAAATTGAGATGGGGCATCGTGGATCATATAGAGATTGCGAATCGAGGGCGTGTTGTCACACGCAGAGCTTGAGGGAGTTAGTACTTCTGTAGACGCATTCACCGCAGACCGGTTAAAAACGCAGGAAGTTGTTTTCACTCTTTTGGTGAAATTTAAATTAGAACACTCATGACCATGCAGGCCTCAATTAGAAAGGCAACGCGACCAATAGGACTTGTTTTTCGCTAATGATTGAGGAGTATTTGAAAATAATTCAAAAAAATGTTTGACATTTTTGGAAAAATACAAATATTATCCCAGTTATGAATATTAATAACATTTCTAATACTGCTCCTCTCGGATTCGACCCAATGGCCATGGAGTATAAGCCTTTGCGCACGATGCACAAGCATTACATTGACATGTTGCGCAGCGCCGTACACCAGGGTCTGATAGTTGATTTTGCGAGCGCGTGGATCAGCAACATCTCCTCGATCGAGTCCATCATTCAGGCCGTTCGCAACAAACGCCCAGCATATAAACAACTCAAAAATGAAGTGAATCGCCTTAATAGTATCGAAACCGATACAAGCACCAGCAAGAATTAACACCCCTTTGACGCAGACCGTTGCAAAATGGCGGCAGGACTCGAATAACGAGCTTTCCTCCGCATTTTGCAACGGTCTTTTTAATGGGCAATGTCGAAGGAGGCGAAGGAGGCTGTACGCCAGGTGTTTTCAACTGTCGTGTGCTGAATGTGTGAGGTCATGGCCTGATCGAGAGCCTTCTTGAAGGCCAACACGTCGGTCGACTCGCCCTCCACCTCGAGCTGCACGCGCCCATCCGGCATGTTTTTGATAAAACCTTTGACGGGAAATGTTTGGGCGAACTGGAACGCTTTGTAGCGAAACCCGACGCCCTGAACATCACCCTCATAGAGGCATTTTAGAAAAAAGATACGCTTCTTCATGATCGCATCTTAGCATTATTTGGCATTCTTTGAAAGCAAAAAGTTATTCACAAGATTTTGTGAAGAACGTGAAAAAAACACGTCAATCGTGGTGGATGGACGGTGAAAAAGCCAAAGGGCAGAGTGCATGGTCGACGCGAAATGAGATTTTTATTGCACGGCATAAGCGTGTGCAAATGAATGACTTGCGCTATTCCGAATCCTTGCAATATCGCCGCTATGGGTTTATTGGAGCCAGTCTTGGAGGCGAGCTTTAAGGATTGTCGCTATTTGTGAATAAAGCAAAGGATGTGTGCTTTTTTGATTGCTTCTGTAAAGCAAAAAACAGAGTGTAGGAGGTGTTTTCTAAATACAATGCAGTGGATCAGCCTACAGAGCGTGAGTTTGGCTTTTGGACGGGATGCCGTGTTGGACAGGGTGTCCTTTGACATCTTTAAGGGCGACCGCGTGGGTGTCATTGGGAGAAATGGATGCGGAAAGAGTTCTCTGCTTAAGGTGATCGCCGGCCAGCTCGCCATCGACGACGGAAAGGTAGAGCGCGCTAAAGGCATTATTACGGGCTATTTGCCGCAAGATATACCCTCCTATAACGGGCCCATAAAGGACTTTTTGATGCAGGTGGGGAAAAGCCTCTTTGAGGTGGAAGCGGTCCTGTCGCAGTTCAATGTGCCCAACGAGGGCCGCTTTGAAGACCTCTCCGTGGGCCTCAAACGGCGACTTCTGTTGGCCCGGGAGTGGCTCAAGCAGCCGGACATTCTGCTCCTGGACGAGCCCACCAACCACCTCGACATTCCATCGATTCAATGGCTGGAATCCCTGCTAAAAAAGTTCAAGGGGGCGGTCCTTTTCGTGACGCACGACCGCGCTTTCCTGCAAAACCTATCGTCGCGCATTCTCGAGCTCGACCGCGGCCAGGCCTTTTGTTTTGACTGCACATACGACGATTTCCTGAAAAAGCGGTCCAAGTTTTTCGAACAAGAGGCGGCACACCGGGAACAGTTTGACAAAAAGCTCGCAGCCGAAGAGCAGTGGATTCGGCGCGGCATCAAAGCTCGAAGGACGCGCAATGAGGGTCGTGTGCGCGCCCTGGAGGCTCTGCGTCTGCAAAAGTCGCAACAGAGGTCGCTTAGCGGCACGATCAACCTGGAAGGGCAGGCCTTCAAGCGTTCTGGGGACAAGGTCATCGAGGCAGAGCACCTCTCGTTCTCGTACGCGTCGAGACCACTCCTTCAAGATTTCTCCTGCAAAATCGACCGCGGCTCCAAGATTGGCATTGTCGGCAACAACGGTATTGGCAAGACCACTCTCATTCGCCTGCTCCTAAAAACGTTGGTACCCTCTAGCGGAACTGTCGCCCACGGAACGAATTTGACGGTCACCTACTTCGATCAAACGCGCATGCAGCTAAAAGAAGAGCTGTCTGTCTTTGACAACGTTGCTGAGGGCCGCGAGTATGTCGTCATCAATGATAAAAGGCGTCACGTCATCAGTTATTTGGAGGAATTTCTCTTTGAGCCCGACCGCCTCAAAAGCCCCGTCAAGATGCTCTCTGGTGGCGAAAAAAACCGCCTGATGCTCGCCAAGCTATTTTTGACGCCGGCCAACGTCATCGTGATGGACGAGCCCACCAACGATTCCGATATCGAAACGCTCGAGCTCCTAGAGGCCTTTTTGCTGGATTACAAGGGGACGCTCCTTCTCATTTCGCACGACCGCCTGTTTTTGGAAAACATCTGCGACACTTTCTTTTATTTAAAAGGTGATGGCGCCTGCGAGGTCCTCAATGAGTCACACCCGTTTCTCAAACCAACGCAGGCCTCGGTAAAAGTCGAAAAGCCGGCCACAGTCGCGCCCATCACAGCGTTGCCAAAACGCAAGTTGAGCTATAAAGAGCAACAAGAAAAGATCGATCTGCCTGGCAAAATCGAAACACTCGAAGCCGAACACACGGCCCTGCTTCAAAAAATGGCAGCCCATCAGGCCTACACCTCCGCAGCAGACGACGCCAAACAACTGGCACACCTGGAATCCGCCATTGAAGCCGCCTATAGGCGTTGGTCAGTATTAGAAGAGAGCTGCTAATACATTTTTTATTGATTTTAGAACAATCGGGCTCCGTGACACCCAGCCAGGAAATTTTGAACGGCCATGGCGCAGAGGAGAAAGCCCGATAGCCGTGTTCCGATACGCAGCACGACGGGCGTAAACAGCTCAATCTTTTTAGCGGCGACGTAGAGGGCGATGTAAAGTGTGATTTCCACCAAGACAATCGCCAGGTAGACCGAAGCATGTTGCGTCGAATTGACCGCCGCCGACTTGAGGTTGATAACGGCCGTCAAACATGCTGGGCCGGCGATCACTGGAATGGCGAGGGGCGCGATCGTGATGTCGAAAAAGTGCTTTTCGCTGTGCATCGTATTTTCCTCCAACTTGCCCAAAATGAGGTCCATCGACGCGATAAAAAGAATGACGCTTCCCGCTATTTTAAAGGCATTGAGGCTGATGTTCATGCTCTCAAACAACTTGAGACCGAAGGCGGCTGTGAAGAGAAACAAGAGCAGCGCCACGATCGTCGCAATCGTCGCAATGCGCACGCGTTCGGCAGTCGTCCGATTGGCCGTAAAACTGATAAAGATCGCCACCACGGCAATGTGACTGCTGACGACAAAAAATTGCAGAAACGTTTTTTCAAAAAAAGCTAAGTTGGACATATAAAGAGCATCTGTTACGCCAGAGAATCGACGGTTTGTCAAAGATTTTCGTGCACGTCCTGCAAGCCCCTCAATCATTAGTGAATTTTTACTACCGCGCATCGGTTTTTCGATGCTCCCTTGAATGCGCCGTTAGAAGTAGTAACTCACTCCAACTCTGCGTGTGGCAACACGCTCTGGATGCGCCATTAGAGAGCTCGGCGGGTCTCGGGAGCCGTTTGTGGCGCACTCCTTCTGGGCCCGAAAGCGGCTTTTGCTGATTTTTGAAAAATAGGCGGAGATTGATTAGGGGTTTAGAATATTAGATTTTTATATTTAATATCTATTGTGTTTTTTAAATAAAAAGTCAAGTTTTTTCGTAATAAATCGGCGATACCTTATTCCTAGGCGAAAGGCACATCACTGTAATGCCCAACGCAGCATCAAAGCCGTCGAGCTATGGCGCATAGGCTCGTTGCGGCAAAGAATGCGGAAACAAAGCCGTCGAGTTATCGCCTGCAAGCTCGCTTCGGCCATATTCAGAGCCAAAAGGAACGTCACTGCAAGGTCCAACGCAGCGCCAAAGCCGTCGAGCTATGGCGTGTAGGCTCGTTGCGGCAAAGAATGCGTGAATTGAGATTGATGTTTATTGATTATGTAAAGATTAAAAGAGCTTCTGCCGTGCTGAAAAATTTTACGAAAAAGCTTGACTTTTTACAAAAATACTATAATCAAGGATTTTTATATAAAAACAGCGACAAACCCATTTCAATATCTTGTTTTTTCGCAGCCCAAGCCGCTCTCGAATGCAGAAGGAGTGCGCCACAAACGGCTACCGAGACCCGCCGAGCTCTCTAATGGCGCATCGAGGGCGGCTTGCAGACGCGGACCAGTTAAAAATTCAGGGAAGTGTTTTCACCATTTGGTGAAATTTAAATTAGAGCACACATGGCCATGCAAGCCTCAATTAGAAAGGGAAAGCGGTCGGCATGACTTGTTTTTCGCTAATGATGATTGAGGGCAAGCCACCTCAATCATTATTGAATGACTGAGGGAGGGCAGTGCACACAAAAGTTGTATGGCTGAAGTGAACGCAACTAGAGCATCGACTCTTACGTCGACTCTTCAGAATCGGTTGCTTCGTTGGCGGAGGGGAGGTCCTTTTCGCTCTTGAAGCTGCGCATCAGGACGTCGATGCGGCCAACGTTTTCGATGCCAAGGTTTTCACGAAGGCCGATGAGGATGGCGTTTTGAATGCGCACCGAGAGGCTCGAGAGCTGTTCGCCGGCGCGGAGAACGATTTTCACAAGGATGTGCAGATTTCCGCGGTGCTCTTTGACCGATACTGATGGCCGATACGTGGATCCGACGCGCATGCAAGCGTTTGAAATGACGCCCAAGAGCGCCCGCTTCGAGACGGAAACGCGGCCGGTGTCGGTTTGGAGAATATCGATCGGGCGAAAACGGCGGCACATGCGAATGAGCAACCACAAGGCGATCACGGCCCCGATGATATAGATTTGCGGGGCCTCGTTCCAGTCGTAGACAATGTCTTTAAGCGTGTCCCAGGAAATTGAGTTGATGATGTCCATGTTTATTCACTCGTTGTGTCTGCCCAGGTTTGCTCCTTAAGCTTTTCAGAGGCGGTTTGCAGGCGGACGCCGTCGATAATGACGTCGACGCGGTTAACATCTTTTAGGGTCATAGTCGAGACTTTTTCGCGGACGTTCTGTTGAATGCAAACGGCCACCCTTGCCAGCTCGACGCCGAAATTCAAAATGACGCGCACCTCGATGTCGTAATTGCCTGAGTCGGTTTCGGTGACGCGGACACCGCGGTCGGACTCTTTTTTAGAAAAGATTTCCGCAATGCCATCGACGAGGCTGCTGCCGACGGAGTGTACGCCCTCGACTTCGAGCGTCGACAAGCGCACAATGCTGGCCACGACCGAGTGATTGATCTTGATGTCGCCGAGAGATCCCTGTTCATCGGAAATCAATGGGACGCGATCGTTTGTGTCTGAAACTTTTTTCTTGTTCATAAGAGACCTTTGCAAAACGTATATTAAATATAAAATAACCTTTTGAAGAAATCAACCAACCATTTGTTTTTAGTTTTTAAAACAGAATCATTTTTACTCTCCGAAGACCTACACAAAATGTCGTCAAAGCTTGGCTTTGCGCGAGTACAATCTGCCGTAATAGCAGCGTTATCCATCCGGCTTCGCCAATTTTTTTGCGAAATATAAAAATGCATGCATTTTTGTGTTTCGCTTTAAAAGTTTTTTGGAGAGGGGGTCGGGGAGAGACTTTTTTTCAAAAAAGTCTTTCCCCGTGGCCAGTCGGCGCAGCGCGAAACGAGCTTTCACGGCATTTTGTGTAGGTCTTCTTCGGTAAATAGACCTTTGGGTGTTCTATCCATAAACTCTTCGATGTATTTTGTTGTGGCGCTGCCGTTTCTAAAGACTGGGTCCTTCATAATGGCTTTGCAAAATGGAATGGTGGTCTTGATGCCGCGGATGATGTATTCGTCGAGGGCGCGGTACATGCGGTCGATGGCGATGGCCCGGTTTCGACCGATGGCGATGAGCTTGCCAACCATGCTGTCGTAGAAACGCGGGATTTCGTAACCGCCGTAAACATGGGAATCGACGCGGATACCGTGGCCTCCGGGCGGATAAAAGAGGGTGATGCGGCCGGGATTTGGCATAAAATTGCGCGCGGGATCTTCGGCGTTGATGCGACACTCGATGGCGTGCTTGGAAAAGCGAATGTCTTTTTGGTCGAATTCGAGCTCTTGTCCGCTGGCGATGAGGATTTGCTGCTTGATGAGGTCGATGTCGGTGATTTCTTCGGTGATGCCGTGCTCGACTTGAATGCGGGTGTTCATCTCCATGAAGTAGAAGTTGCCCTTTTTATCGACCAAAAATTCGATGGTACCCGCGTTCTCATAACCGCAGAACTCGGCCAAACGGACGGCCATTTTGCCCATTTTTGAGCGCAGATCGGGCGTCAAGAAAGGTGAGGGCGCCTCTTCGATGAGCTTTTGGTAACGTCGTTGAATGGAGCAGTCGCGCTCGCCAAGGTGAATGACTTTTCCATGCGCGTCGGCCAAAATTTGAAATTCGATATGTCGCGGCTCTTCGATATACTTTTCGATGTAGACGTCGCCGTTGCCAAATGCCTTTTCGGCCTCCATACGGGCCGCGTTGAACTCTTTTAAAAAGGCAACTGAGTTGTGGGCCAAGCGCATGCCCTTGCCCCCGCCGCCAGCAACCGCCTTGATGATGACCGGGTAACCGATCTTTTCCGCGACTCGTAGGGCCTCTTTTTCATTACCGATGATTCCTTCGCTTCCGGGAATGATCGGAACCTTGGCTTTTTTGGCTATTTCGCGGGCCATGGCCTTGTCGCCCATCTGCGCGATCGTGGCTGGTTTTGGGCCAATAAACTTGATTTTGCAGCTCTCGCACTGTTCGGCGAAACGCGCGTTTTCCGAGAGAAAGCCGTAACCGGGGTGAATGGCATCGACGTCGCCAATCTCGGCCGCGCTCAAGATGCGGTTGGCTTTGAGGTAGCTCTCGCTCGCCGGTGCCGGGCCAATGCAAATAGCCTCGTCGGCGAGCTGCACATGCAGAGACTGCTCATCGGCTTCGGAGTAAACGGCCATGGTCTTTATACCGAGTTCCCGACACGCTCGAACGACGCGCAGGGCGATCTCTCCGCGGTTCGCAATTAAGATTTTTTGTATCATGACTGACTGAGTTTGACCTTAAACATCGCTTGTCCGTACTCGACGGCTTGGCCATTGTTGACGAGTACCTCGAGGATGGTTCCGCTGACCTCGGCCTGGATTTCATTCATGACCTTCATGGCCTCGATAATGCACACGGTCGTTTCGATCGTTACTTTTGCCCCAACCGACACAAAGGCTGGGCTGTCTGGAGAAGAAGCCGTATAAAAAGTGCCCACCATGGGCGATTTAATTAGGGCGACAGTCTTGTCATTGACATCCGCAACGGGAGTTGATGAAGCAGCGGCGGTCGTTGTTGGAGCGGCGACTGTTACCGGGGCCGCTGGAATGGGCGCCGTCAACACGGTACCATCTGCTTGACGCTTGATGCAGAGCTTTAGGTCCTTCTCTTCGATTTGAAACTCAGTCAATTCTGACTGTTTCATCAAATCGACGATTATTTTGATTGCTTTGAAGTCCATGGGCTATAGGTATGAAGGTTTTTTTAACAATAATCAATAAAAAAGACCGTCACGGAACATACTACAATTTTTGAGATTCAATTTGTTGGGTCAACAATCAGCATCCACTTTTTCAGCCGATCACAGCCAAAAATGGCTAAAATCCAAGCGACCAGTACTATTTACCGAGCGCCAGGGCGCGTGCGCGTTCAAACTGTTTGCGGAAGTGAGAGGCGAGAGTGTTTTGCAGTTGAATTTCGCGCAGGGGATCGTGGCCGGAAGCGATTTCGCGGATGGATGAGATGGCCTTGTCGTAATTGACGTTGGAGAAATCTGAGAAGACGGCCATGGCTTTTTTGTAGGCCTTTGGGTTGCGCGTTTCAGTCAGAGAGATTGCTTTCCATGCGGCGGAGAGCTCTTCCTGGACATCCATAAAAGCTACTTTGGTGATAAAGCGAAGGGCTTCCATCGCTGGACGCGTCCAGGAGTCGTGAAAGGCAAATTTCCCCAAGCGCGCGTATGGATTAATGGCACAGTCTAGGCGGTAGGGCTCGTATTCTTTATTGATGTAAAAGTCTTTGCGAATTGGGGCGCGGCAGACAGCGTATTTTTCAGGGCCTCCTGGTGTTCCGACCTTGAAGTCTAGTATTTTTTGTCCATCCAAAGAGATGACAAACTCTACAAAGGCCTGGGCAGCCGTTTTGTTAGGTGCTCCACGGAGAACGGCAATGGGGTCGGGCGAAGGGAAGGATCCCACTGGATTAACGTAGCCCAGACGTTCGGATTGTGCTCGCGTCGCCAAGAGAGCCTGATAATATCGGCCATAGAAGTCGATGACGATGCCAACAGCGCAATTGCCATTGGCGACGTCGAGGGGGGTCTTTGTGGAGGCGTCGCTGTAATAACGGGTATTGGCGCACATTTTCTGGAGGACGCGGAGGCCGTTTAGCCAGCCCTCACGGACGATAGCCTGCTCTTTTTCGTTACTCACTGGGCCCTTTGCGGCGGCCTCGGTGTACAAGTTGAGCATCTGTTCCTGAATGACCACTTCAAATGTCTTGAAGACGACGCTGCTCTTACCGGGGTCGACGATGGCCAGCTCCTTAAAGAACTTCGGGTCGGTGAGGTCCGTCCAGTGGTCTGGGACGCGGTTAAAATTGAGGGCCTTGAGCCTATCCTTGTTGTAGACGATGCCAAAAACTGTCAAGCAAACGCCGACCCAGCGTCCGTGCGGATCCCAGAGGCTTTCTCCTGCGAGCGTTGCCGGAATGGCGTCTTCGGTAAAGTACTCGGGGCACTTTTCAAACAGCCCGTGGTCGTCGAGGAGACCGATGTCGGTGCTCTTTTTGAACTCGCTGACGCCGCCGCCAAAAACGACGTCCATGCCGCACGTAATTTCGTCGGACTCGAGAAAGGCCTTGCGCACCTGGGCATCGAGAGTGTCTTGAGTAATGTCGATCTTGGTGTTAAAAATGGCTGCCTGGACGACTTGTGACCACGCCTTCCCGCTCTGTTCCCACTGGTAACGGAAAGAGCTGGTGTACATCGAGTACAGGTAACGCATCATGTCGCTGGCGCCGCTCATAAATCGCCAATCGACCGTCACAGTGCGTCCCGTCTTCTCTTTGTACCAGCGTTTAAATGCCTGTTCTGTCTCGTACCGGATCGACTCGACGTGCGGTGTGACGACAACAACCGTATCGTCGGCGCTTCCGACCACCGTGGTTTTTTTGCTTCGAAAAACCAATGGCAACGCGATGACCAACGCGATTAATATTAGGATAATCCCTTTGCTTCTCATATTACTTTTTCAAAATGACGACATCCTCTGGCATTGCCGAAGCGAAGAGGCCCTTTCGGTTTGTTTGGCCCAGATGGCAGGGATTGAGCTCGGAGATTTTAAGACGGACGCCCTGTTTTTCAAATTCGTAGTGGGCGACCTCGCCAAAATAGGTGGCGTTACCGATTTCGCCGGCGATGCAGTTTTCAGAACAGGGTGTCGTCTCCAGTTTCAAGCTCTCTGGGCGGATGCAGAGCCAAACGGAGTCGTCGACTTGCGGTGGGTGTGTCGCGTTTACGAGTGCGCCGCGGAAATTGCCGATTTCGGTCTCGACAAAACCTTCGCCGGCCCCGACTCGCAGGACTTTTCCAGGAATAAAGTTGGTCTCGCCGATGAAATTGGCGACAAAGCGGTTTTTCGGCCTCTTGTAGATTTGGAGCGGCGTCCCGACCTGCTCGACGACGCCCTTTGAAAAGACGGCGATGCGGTCGGCGATCGAGAGGGCCTCTTCTTGGTCGTGCGTTACGTAGATCGTTGTCAACTCAAACTCTTTACAGATGCGGCGAATTTCAGAACGCATCTCGTTGCGCAGCTTGGCGTCGAGGTTTGACAGCGGCTCATCGAGCAGAAGGCATTGCGGCCGGACGACGAGCGCCCTGGCGAGCGCCACGCGTTGTTGCTGGCCGCCAGAGAGCTGATTCGGCTTGCGTTGTGCGTAGGGCTCCATCTGAACCGATGCCAGGGCCGCCTCCACGCGCTCTTTGATTTCGTTACGGGAAATCTTTTTCTGCTCGAGGCCGAAAGCAACGTTTTGGTAGACCGTCATGTGTGGCCACAGGGCGTAACTTTGGAAGACCATGCCGGTGTTGCGCTTGTAGGGCGGGATTTTGGAGACATTGTCTTTGCCAAAAAAAACGGCCCCTTCGTCGGGCGTGTAGAATCCCGCGAGGAGCCGCAAGAGGGTCGTCTTGCCGCACCCGCTCGGTCCCAACAGAAAAAACAGCTCACCAGCCTGGATCGAGAGGTTGACACTATCCAGGGCCACCGTCGTTCCAAACTTCTTTAAAAGGTTCTCAACGCGAATGCCAATCATTGGTCTATCTTTTCTCTAGATTTTTGACAAAAAGTCAAAACCTTTTTCCTAGAAGATGCATACTACCTCAATCATTAGCCATCGAGGAAAAAGTTCACCAGTGATTTAGGTTTGATTTACCGTTACGGTTCAAACTTGAAGATCGCCGTCGACAGGGGTGGCAAGGTGAGGGTGGCTGAGTAGGGCCGGCCGTTCCAGGAGAGGGCTTCTGTCGCGATGGCACCCTTGTTGCCGATGTTGGATCCGCCGTATTCGGAAGCGTTGCTGTTGAAGATTTCCTTCCAGGTGCCGTGATGTGGCAGGCCAAAACGGTAATTGTCGCGCTGGACGGGTGTAAAGTTGCCGACGATGAAGAGTGTTTCGCCAGAATGTTTGCCGATGCGGAGAAAGCTGATAATGCTGTGTTCCCAATCATCGGAATTTATCCATTGGAAGCCATCGGGGTTGTAGTCGTTGGCTGCGATGCTACGGTGTTCGCGGTAGAGGTGGTTGAGGTCGCGGACGGCCCGCCGGATGCCCTCGTGATCCATGTATTGAAGCAGGTGCCATTCGAGGCAGCGGTCGTAACACCATTCAATCGATTGGCCGAAGTCGGAGCCCATGAAGAGGGTGTTTTTTCCGGGCCACATCCACATGTAGGTGTAGAGCGCGCGGAGCGTTGCCGCCTTTTCACTCATGTGCCAGGAGCCCATTTTCATCATCATCGAGCCCTTGCCGTGGACAACCTCGTCGTGCGAAAAGACCGATATAAAGTGCTCGGAATACTGGTAGAGCATGCCGAACGTGAGTTGCGAATGGTGGTGTTTACGGTGTACTGGGTCTTTTTTAAAGAACTCGAGGACGTCGTGCATCCAGCCCATATTCCACTTGAAATCGAAGCCGAGGCCGTAATCCGAGGTCGGGTGAGAGACGCGACCAAAGGCGGTCGACTCTTCGGCGATCGTCACAGCGCCCGGGTAGTAGTGGTGGATGAGGTCGTTGGTAGAGCGGAGAAAATCGATGGCACCAATGTTTTCCCGGCCACCGTATTGGTTTGGGACCCAGTTGCCATCTGTGCGGGAGTAGTCGAGGTAGAGCATCGAGGCAACGGCGTCGACGCGAATGCCGTCAATGTGGAAGCGGTCAAACCAAGACAGCGCGCTGCCGATGAGGAAATTACGGACTTCGTGGCGGTCGTAGTTGAAAATGAGCGTTCCCCAGTCCTGATGCTCGCCTTGACGCGGGTCGGCGTGTTCGTAGAGGGCGGTGCCGTCGAAGCGGGCGAGGGCAAAAGCGTCCTTCGGGAAGTGCGCCGGTACCCAGTCGACGATCACCCCAATGCCGTGCCGGTGGAGCTGATCGACAAAATACATGAAGTCCTGAGGCGTTCCAAAACGGTGTGTGGGTGCGAAAAAGCCGGTCACCTGGTATCCCCAAGAGCCTGAGAACGGGTGTTCAGCTACGGGCATCAATTCGACGTGCGTGTAGCCCATCTCTTTGAGGTAGTCAATCAGCTCATGGGCGAGTTCACGGTAAGTGAGCGGACGGTCACCATCATCGGCCTTTCGCTTCCACGAGCCCAGGTGCATCTCATAGATCGACATCGGCTCCTGCCGCCAGTTCGTGCGACTTCTGTGATCGAGCCAGCCAAAATCTTTCCAATCAAAGTCTTCAATGTCCCAAATGATCGACGCGTTGTTCGGTGCGCCTTCAAAGTAGATGGCGTACGGGTCGCTCTTGAGCAGGAGCTCTTCGTGTGCCCCCCAGATCTCGTACTTGTACTTCATGCCGCGTTCCAGGCCGGGAACAAAGAGCTCCCAGATGCCCGAAGAGCCCATCAGGCGCATCGGCAGATAATGACCGTCCCATTGGTTGAAGTCGCCGACCAAAGACACGCGCCTTGCCGACGGTGCCCAAACGGCAAACGCAACGCCCGAAACACCGTTAATTTCACATATCCGCGATCCGAGCTTGCTGTAGGCCCGGTGATGCTTGCCCTCGTTGAAGAGGTGGAGGTCTTCATCAGAGAGTGTCGGAAGGAAGCTGTAGGGGTCGTAACATTGGCGGATTTCGCCGTTGTACTGTTCGAGGCGCAAGCGGTAGGGAAAGACGCTGTTTTTGTCCGCAATGACGACTTCGAAAAGGCCATTTTCAGAGAGCCGCTGCATCGGGTAACGCTTTTCTGGAGCGCTGGTGAAGTCAATGACCTCACAGGACATCGCGTTTTGCAAGAACGCTCGAACGACCACCCCGCCTTCCCTCAACGGGTGCATGCCCAGAATCGAATGGGGGTGTTTGTGTTGAGCGGATTCTATCGCCTCGAGATCAAGTTTTTTAATAAGCATACGGTTTCCAATCTCTTTTCTAAGAGACGGCCCCGGCGACTTCAATGCTTTTTTAGATTTTTTTCCACACTATCCTCAATCATTAGCAAAGGATTGAGGGGATCTGTGTTTTACATTGACGGAGCGGATATACGTGTATTTTATTAATTCAAGTAATTAATGAAGCAGAAAAAGGAAAGTGGATCGAGCTGGAAAGGTTTTTCGCAAAAGAAGAAGCGTGCGAAGCCCGAGGTGGCTGCAAACCGCGTCCGGCATTGGCGCGTGTGGGTTTGGGCGTTGATCGGGTTGGCATTGGTTAGTTTTGGCCTGTGGAGCTATGAGATGCATCGGTGCTTGTATATTCCAATTGCGCTGCAGCATGTGGAGAATTTGGATGTCAAGACCGATGGTGCGTTGCCAGAAAACACTACGGTTGGCCTGATAGAGCGCGAACAAGGACGCCCGATGATGGCCGTTGATCTGGATGCCGTGAAGGCACGTTATGAGGCCTTATCGCAGGTTAAGGAGGTCGTGGTGACACGCGTTTTCCCAAAAACATTGCGAGTCGATCTCAAAGAACATAAGCCTTTACTGAAGATAGCAGTGAAGCGCGATCGGAAACCGGTATTGATGTTTGTGTCCGAAGAAGGTGTGCTCTTTGAGGCACGTGGCCTCATGAAACAGCAAGTGGAGTCTCTGCCCTACCTGACGGGTGTGGAGTTGAAAGAGTCTTCCGGAAGGCTGAAATCCCTGCCTGGGATGGAGTTGATTGCGTCTCTCATGAACCTAGCTAGAACACAATACCCCCATCTCTACAAGAATTGGAAAGGGTTTGCCTGCGATCACTTTGATCCATCAAGCGGTGCCATTTGGTCACGTTTGCGCGTTGAAACCTCTAACGGCGCAGTGATTTTTGGTAACGCTCGTTTCGAAAATCAGTTGAAACGATTGGACTTTATTGTGAAAAATGCAGAGAATGGCGGAGTGCCTGTAGCGCGCATCGATCTGTCGTTGAACGATGCCGCCGCGGTACAACTGGATCACAAGCGGAAGAAAGAGTTATTTCATTGATATGAAAAGTCGAATTGTGGGTGCAGTAGAAATTGGTACCTCTAAGGTGCTCGTGTTGGTCGGTGATTTTGTTCGCGGACAAACGCTGAATATCATCGGCATGGGGCAATCGACATCTGTCGGAGTTAAAAAAGGTGAGATTGTCGACTTTAAGGCGGCCAGTGGAGCGACGCATGCGGCATTGATGGCTGCAGAAAAGAGCGCTGGTGTGCCCATTGAAAACATCTGTGTTGCGCAGACGGGAGCCCACACGCATGCCCTTTACCAGAGGGCCTCTGTGCGCATTCGTTCCTCAGACAACATCGTCGATAGTGCCGATATGCAGCGCGTCCAAGAAGAGGTAAAAAACAAAGAGTTGCCGACCTCTCGCACCTACATCCAGCACGCCTTTAACTGCTATTACGTAGACGGCCGCCCTGTTCTCAACCCACTGGGTATGGAGGGCCAATGTCTTGATGCCGAGTATTGGTCTTTCGACGGCGACACACAAAAAGTCAAACACACTATCAACATTCTCAATGGGTTTGGCCTTAGGGTAGAAGATATGGTTATGTCTTCGCTTGCATCGGCCTCTGTTGCAGCAACTTCTGTTGAGAAAAAACATGGCGTCCTCGTGATCGATATCGGGTGTGGAACGACTGATTACGCTGTTTTTAAAAACAACAAGATTGTCGCCGTTGGGTGTATTCCCGTCGGCGGAGATCACTGGACAAACGACCTCAGTCTCGGCTTGCGCGTCAGCGGAAAGCACGCAGAGAAAGTCAAAAAAGAGATGGGTAATTGCATCGTTCCAGAGGCGGAGCGCGAAAAGAAGGTATGGATCATCGGTGACAAGACCATTGGCGACCGTTATGTACGTCAAGATGCCATTTTTCAAATCATTCGGGCGAGGACGGAAGAGCTTCTATCGCTCATAAAAAAGTCAATTGAGGCCACATTGCCGCTGTCTGAGCTCGCTGGCGGTGCGGTCTTTACTGGCGGCGGATCTCGTCTGAAGGGGCTGCCGGAAGTTGGCTCGGATCTCTTTGGCATCGATGTTCGCCTCGCGGAAAACCCAACGATTGCGGGTGAAAGACTCCGCGACCCCGAATTCAGTACCGCCCTCGGCCTCCTTCACTTTTCCCTCAAAGAAAAGCACAAGGATTACATCACTGCCTCTGCCCGCACGGAGACACTCTTTAAAAAGATGAGCAAACTCTTCGTGATCTAGGCCCGTTAGGCTCACTCATCGTAATGGCGCTTTTTGCATCCATTCTACACCGGTCTTGAATCTAACTAAACGAATACCAACGACATTAGACCGATGATAAATGGTTTTCTGGCAAGGCCCGAGGAGAGAGGGCGACAGGAGCGTACATATGGTACGTGACTTAGCCCGAAAGACGAGAACGCCGCTAGAAACCATTTTGCATCGGTCGCTTTTTGCGAAATGGTTTCTGGTATTCTGGGAGCTCTGCGACGGTCACCTCGACGGCTTTGACGGCCGGGTGGCGTTGAAAAGCCTGAAAAGATTCTGGAGTCATGCGGCAAGCGAGGGATTTGGGAATGTCGCCGCCGAGGTAGAAGTGGTCGTTGAGTGAGAAGCCGATATTGACTTTTGTTGGGCCCTCATTGGCCTGGATAAAGGCCTCTAGCTTTTCGAGGAAATCGCGGGCGGCCTCGTTCGGGTGAAGGATGAAGCGATACTCTTTAATGAGGCCTGGCAGGCGATCGGGCAGGAGACAGTCCTGAACGGAGAGGCGCAATTGGTCATCTTTTTTCCGAACGGTGCCCTGCAAAATGACGAGATTGCCGTCCGTGAAGAGGTGGCCGAACTTGGTAAAGGTGTCTGGAAAGGCGTTGATTTCGTACGATTCGTTTTTGGTCGACAGGCTGAAGAAGGCCCACGGGCGGTTATCTTTCTTGGTGAGGCGCTTGTTGACGTTTGAAATGACACCGCAGAGCCGAAAGCTTTCGCCGTCCGGCAAAAATTCAGCCTCGTGGGGCTTGAAGGAGTTCAGGCATTTATCGAGGCCGCAAAAACTGTCTAGCGGATGTCCGGAAATGTAGAAACCGAGCAGATCTTTTTCAAACTGCAACTTTTCCCGAAGCTCCATTTTCGGGCCATTGGTTGAGATCGTCATGTGGCTGTCTTCGGTTTCAAAGAAGTCAAACAGACTGCCTTGGCCGGCCTCTTTGTCCTTTTGAAGCGATGCCGCGGCGCTCAAGAGGCTCTCGAGGGAGTCAATAAGGTGTTGGCGGTCGACGTTCATAGTGTCGAAGCAGCCCGCACGAATGAGGCACTCTAAGACACGTCTGTTGACGGCCCGGCCATCGACGCGGCTAACGAAGTCGGTAAAATCCTTGAAGGGCGGTTTGCGTTTTTCGAGAATGATGAGGGCCGCGCCATCACCGACTCCCTTAATGGCTCCCAGGCCGAATCGGATGGACGCCCCGCCTTCTTGAGTTGGCGTAAAGCTCTCCTGCGATTGGTTGATGTCGGGACCCAAAACGCGAATGCCCATGGCGTTGCATTCGTCGAGAAAGTGGGCGACCTTTTCGGCATTACCCAATTCGGATGATAGGACGGCGGCCATGAATTCGAGTGGGTAATTGGCCTTCAGGTAGGCGGTTCGGTAGGCCAACATGGCGTAGGCGGCGGAGTGGGACTTGTTAAAACCGTAGCCGGCGAACTTTTCCAAAATGCTAAAAATCTCTTCGGCCTTGGCGGCCTCGATGCCGTTGGTCTTTTGCGCGCCCGCCACAAAGATCGCCCGCTGTTCGTTCATGACCTCTGCTTTCTTTTTTCCCATCGCGCGACGGAGAATGTCGGCCCCTCCCAGCGTGTAACCGGCGATCACTTGGGCGGCCTCCATGACTTGTTCCTGGTAGACCATGATGCCGTAGGTTTCTTTGCAGATGGCTTCCAGCAATGGGTGAGTCACGGCGATGGTCGACGGGTCTTTTTTGCCGCGAATGTACTCGGGAATCCACTCCATTGGCCCTGGGCGGTAGAGGGCGATGAGGGCGATAATTTCGTCGATGTTGGAGATTGAAAACTGCCGACAGAGGCTCTGCATGCCGCCGCCTTCCAATTGAAAAACGCCAACCGTGCGTGCCTCATTCATGAGCTTGAAGGCCGCCGGGTCTTCGAGGGAGACTTTTTCGATATCGAAATGGGGGTCTTTGCCCGACCGACGAATGTTGGCCTCGGCTTCGGCGATGATGGTCAGCGTTTTCAGGCCAAGAAAGTCCATTTTCAGAATGCCGAGGGCTTCGATGTGATCTTTCGAATACTGTGTCGTCAGGGCGCCTTCCTGCAGTGTGACGGGGACAAAGTCGACGACAGGCCTGTCGCAAATAATGACGCCTGCCGCGTGGGTGCCCGAATTTCGGACCATGCCCTCGATGATGCGGCCCTCGTCAAAGATTTTCTCGACGAGCGCATTGGTGTCGCACTCGCGCCTTAGCTCTTTTGACTTTCTCAGGGCGCTATCGAGGGTCATATTGAGCTCGTCTGGCACCATTTTGGCGATGCGATCCGCCTCGGCATAGGGGAAATCGTTGACGCGGGCGAGGTCGCGAATGACCATCTTGGCGCCAAAAGTGCCAAAGGTGATGATGTTGGCCACGGCATCTTGACCGTACTTTCGACGTACGTAATCAATGACTTCACCGCGGCGGCGCATGCAGAAGTCGATGTCGAAGTCGGGTGGTGAGACGCGTTCTGGGTTGAGGAAACGTTCGAAGAGGAGCTTGAAGCGGAGGGGGTCGATGTCGGTGATTTTCAGGGCATAGGCGACCAGGCTGCCTGCACCAGAGCCTCGTCCGGGTCCGACCGGTATGCGTTGCTCGCGGGCCCATCGAATGAAGTCCCAGACGATGAGAAAGTAATCCAAAAAGCCGGCGTTCCGAATGATTTTCAGCTCGTGATCGAGACGCTCCATGAGTGTTTTTGAGAGCGCCGCATCTTGCTCGTACGACGTCCCGTAGCGGTCTTTTAGGCCCTGTTTACAGAGCTCGTAAATGTAGCTGAAGTTGTCGACAGTGACTTCGACTGGACGTTGAAAGACTGGGTAATGGTTTTCGCCAAATGGAATCTTGAGGGCGCACATTTCGGCTACGAGGAGGGTGTTGTCGAGGGCGTCCTGACGCTCGCTGAAAACTTTGGCCATCTCGTCGCGCGATTTTATAAAATACTGGTGTTCGGGCATCCGCATGCGGTCTTCATCAGCGAGCTTTGAACCCGTCTGAATGCACAGTAGGGCGTCGTGCGCCTCCCAGTCGGATTGATAGACGTAATGGGAGTCGTTTGTACAAACCACCTTGACGCCAAACTTGTCTGCCAAACAAAACAACTTTGGAACCACCTTTATTTGTTCCTCAATGCCGTGATTCTGGACCTCGATAAAATAGTTTTCCTTGCCAAAAATGTCCAAAAATTGTTTGAGAAATCCTTCGGCCCGCGCGTCCTCTCCATTCAACAACAATTGCGGCAAAACGCCCTGCAAGCAACCAGACAGGCCAATGAGGCCCTTCGAGTGCTTGGCGAGCAGGTCGAGATCGATGCGAGGCTTGTAATAAAAGCCCTTGACGTGCGCCTCGGAGACCAGCTTAACGAGGTTTTTGTAGCCCTCAAAGTTCTTCGCAATAAGGCCCATGTGGTGCAATTTGTGCTGTTCGCGCGGCGGCTTTTCGGTATATTTGCAGTCCTTGACGAGGTACATTTCGCACCCGACGAGCGGCTTAATGCCCCGCTGATTGGCCTCTTTGTAGAAATCGATGGCTCCATAGACGTTACCGTGGTCAGTCAGCGCGATCGCCGACATTCCCAATTCCTTGACGCGGTCCAGCAGCCGATCCAGCCGACACGCGCCGTCGAGCAAACTGAAGTCCGAGTGGACGTGTAAATGGA
Source organism: Verrucomicrobia bacterium GWF2_51_19 (assembly GCA_001831095.1). Taxonomy (GTDB): domain Bacteria; phylum Verrucomicrobiota; class Verrucomicrobiia; order Opitutales; family UBA12508; genus UBA12508. The sequence continues at coordinate 61,534 of MIDP01000039.1, forward strand.
CAAAGTCTTTCACCACCCTCTATTGTTACACTCAAATAGTCTAAGGCAATGCATTTTTTAGATACCCTTCACTGTTTTCGTCCGAGTGTTGCACTTCGACGTTTAAATGTGGTCTGTTGAATTTGAGTGTTGCTTTCTTTCTCAATCCACGTTTAGGATAAAAACACCTACCCATAGAAACTCTAACCCCGGATTGTCATGCATAAAAAAATGTTGTTTCTCTTCTCTCGTGAAAGTTCCTCTCAAAATCAAGATACCGATTCTTGCCGCCCTGGCAAAGAAAAAGAGTGGATACACCGCTTGGTTCAGGTCGAAGGGTTTGACTCGGTTGTCATCTTTTCGACGGCCAACAGTCTTCAACAAGCCAAACAATGGGAACAGGCCGTTCTCGCTGAAAATGTCGATGTTAGGTTTGTTCACGAGCTCCTCCCGCTCAAAGACAGCCAAGATTATCAAGAGGCCTTTGACGTTTTCCGCTCCTCATTTGAGTCCTACAGCGCTCAATACCCAAATACACGCTTTTCTATATTACTTAATTCTGGAACGCAGACCATTCAAGCCGTCTGGCTCCTTTTGGGCGCCTTCAAACATATGCCACTAAATATTCTACAAATTCAAGAAAATCAAGACCCTGTGTCCGTCAAACACATCGTGTTGGCCAACAAAGAAGAACAGCAGGATTTTCTCGGCTCCATTCTAGAAGTGAAAGAACACTTGGCCTTTTTCCTCGACGATCTGCCGTTAAAAATGGGCCTCGTTGGGTCCTCCAAGCGCTTCAACCAAGCCCTGGAATCCTGTTTTAACTTTGCCGAACAAAACAGACACATTCTCTTTTGCGGCGAAGAAGGTGTGGGTAAAAAAACTTTTGCTCGCCTTGCAAAAGTCATCAGCGAGTTTAGAAACAAAAAGTCATACACCATCGACGCGAGTGACCCATCTCAATACCAAGAATTGAATTTCGCCATTCAAAGCGACGAGCCATCGGCCATTTCTGTCGACAAAATAGAGGACCTTCCCGAATCCTACCAAACAATGCTGCTCAATGCGATCGCTTCCCATCACTTACTTTTGTGCACGTCACAAAACATCAAGGCCGTCCTTCCATCGCTCATCAATGCCTTCAGTGGCTCCATCATCAAGTTGCCATCTCTGCGCGAGCGCATCGAAGACATGCCTCAAATTATCAAGGCCGTCCTAGACCAAATTAACATCGCCAAGGGGACACGTCTAACCATTTCCTCTCGATCGATGAAATTGCTCATTCACCGTCGCTGGCCAGACAACATTCTTGGACTCTATCGGACCTTGGAAGCAGCGGCCATCGTCTGCGAGACTCGCGAAATCCTCCCCGAAGACCTCGGCCTTAAATGGATGCATAGCAAAGAAGCTTCCACCTTTGATCTGCAGTAATTGGTCTTTGATAAGCAATAACTGCACTTGAACAAGCAAGACCAATGCAATCTTTTCCAGAAGTATGCATTTTTTGCTCAGGATGGAGTTTTTTTAGTTGCGCTCGATTGAAAAAAAAGCCTTTTTAGGGACATGGATTTATTGGCGCAATGTGTGGATGTCGTCATGCATTTGGACATGCATGTGGATATCTTGATTCAGTCGAGCGGGCTCTGGATTTATGCCATTCTGTTTGCCGTTATTTTTGCGGAAACGGGGCTAGTGGTGACGCCTTTTTTGCCAGGAGACTCGTTCTTGTTTGTATTGGGGGCATTCGCGGCTCGCGGCAGCCTTCAACTCATCCCCTTAACCGGCCTCTTGATTTTTGCCGCGGTCCTCGGAGACAGCGTGAATTACAGCATCGGCAAGTATTTTGGACACTGGTTATTAAAGGCACGGCTTCCCTTTTTCAAGAAGGAGTACCTCGCAAAAACACACCGTTTTTTTGAAAAGTATGGCGGAAAGACAATTGTTTTGGCCAGATTTATACCCATCGTGCGCACGTTTGCCCCTTTTGTCGCTGGCATGGCCTCGATGCGTTACCCCCGGTTTTTCACCTACAATGTGATTGGCGGCATCGCTTGGATTGTCATTTTAATGGGATCCGGTTTTCTCTTTGGCAACATGAAGACCGTAAAAGAACACTTCTCGCTCATCACCTTCATCATTATTTTTCTCTCCATCTGCCCGGCCATCATCGAATGGTACCGCTCAAGACGTTCCCTGGATCCCGTTCCAAGTAAGTGACTGATCGTTTTTTCTTATCTTGCCTTCAGCGGCGGTTGAGTTACTGTAAAGGCATCATGGCAGAGACATTTCGATCGTCGATTGTGGCGTGCGTGTGGGATTTCGATAAAACTCTCATACCGGGCTATATGCAGGAACCCTTGTTTCAGGCGTATTCCGTTGATGAAGAAACATTTTGGCGGGCCGTCAATGCGATGCCGGAACGCTATGCCCAACGCGGCCTGTCGGTCTCCACGGACACCATTTACCTGAATCACCTGTTGACATACGTCCGGCACGGGATCTTTAAAGGATTGAATAACAAGCGTTTACACGCGTTTGGTAAAGAGCTCTTGTTTTATCCAGGCCTGCCAAACTTCTTTAAAACACTCAAGACCGACATCGAACAGCGTTACGCTGAGGCGGGCATCAAGCTCGAACACTATATTATCAGCACGGGCTTGGCGGAAATCATTCGTGGCAGCGCGATCGCTCCCCACGTCGACGGCATCTTCGCCTGTGAGCTAATCGAGTCGCCATTGCCTCCGCATTTCGAGGATCAGTGCGAGATCGAGTTCAACGAGGATGCTGAAGTTTCACAAATTGGGCGAGCGGTCGACAATACGATGAAAACCCGCTTCATTTACGAAATCAACAAGGGCTGCAACAAAAACCGCTCCATCCACGTCAACGCCCCAATGCGCGACGAAAACCGCCGGGTACCGATCAAAAACATGATTTACATTGCAGACGGCCCCAGCGACATTCCCGCCTTTTCCGTCATTCGCAACGAGGGCGGCAAGGCTTTTGCCGTCTACGATGAGGACAATCCCAAAGCCTTTGAGCAATGCGACGACCTCCTACAATCCAAGCGCATTCACGCCTACGGTCCCGCCGATTACCGCACCCAGAGCAAGACGGCCCTTTGGCTCCAATTGCACCTCACGCGCATCTGCGAAGACATCGTCGAAGAACACCACCGCACCCTTTCGAAGTCCGTTGGCAGCGTCCCCCAACACCTCCATTCACCCAAATCGGGCGCCCACCACGAACAGGGCTATCTGTTCCCCGCACCCTGATTCGCGTAAGACCGAAAAATTCACATGCCCCTCGCACACACATCTGCGAGCGAAACCAGTGTCGCCTTTTCACTCAAGGCAAGCGTCTTGCTGTTGGGCGTGACGATGGTGAGACTGTCGAGGGGAATATCGGCCAAGGCAGTCATCATAGATTTCGTCAGAGATGGGTCTCCGTTCAACTTAAATTCAAACCCGCACAATTTCCCCTTGTGTTCAAAGAGAAGATCTATTTCACTTCCAGTGGCGGTTCTCCAAAAATAACTGTCGCGCGGCTGAAAGACGTGGAGTATTTGATGTAAGGCAAAACCTTCCCAGGACGCGCCGAGTTTAGGATGTTTTATGAGTTGATTGTAATCGTCAACACCCAACAAAGAATGAAGAATACCACTGTCTCGAATGTAAATTTTTGGAGATTTCACCATGCGTTTTTTTACATTTGAAAACCAGGGCTTCAGGGCGGTGATCATGAAAGTATCGCATAGAATGTCTAAATAGTTTTTGACGGTCTTGTGATCGACGCCCATCGATTGACCTATTTCAGAGGTGTTGAGCAAATTTCCGTGATAATGCGAAACCATGTGCCAAAACCGCCATACATTTTGGAGAGATACCTTTTCCCCAAAAGCGAGAAGGTCTTTTTCAAGAAACGTTTTGATAAAAGCATCACGCCAGACATTGCTGAGCTGTGTGTCTTCCGCTAAAAAGGATTTCGGGAAACCGCCTCGCATCCAAAGTTTTTGACTGTCGTCGATTTCATTTAAACTGAATCCTTCTACGGGAATCAAGAACACCCTGCCCGCCAAGCTTTCTGAGGCATTTTGAGCGAGTGCGCCAGACGCGCTGCCCAGCAAAAGGAATTGGGCAGATGGCTTTTCTCTGTCGGCCAAAACTCTCAAAAAGGGGAAAAGCATAGGCAATCTTTGAACTTCATCCAATATGACGAGCCCCTGGAGTGTTTCCAGCAAGGTAAGATTTGTGGAGAGCAAATTCCAATCTCTTGGGTCTTCTAGATCGAAATAATGGACGTGTTCTCGTTTCGCGGCGAATGCTCGAGCGAGCGATGTTTTTCCGGATTGCCTTGGCCCCAAGAGCGAAACAATGGGAAAATGTTCAAGCCCATAGGCCAGTTTGGCAAGGTAGGATGTCCTTTCAATAATCATAATATTGCATAAGACCATTGCAAAAGTGTCTCTAGCAGCGTTCTTCCCACAGGCAAATGTGGCAATAAGTTCGTTATCCATCGTGATTCGCCTAGGTCACGCATTTCAATGCGCTCCCGTCGGCTCACACTCGGAAGCCTGCTTCTTGCCCCATTTGCCTGCGGGACTGTCGTTTGGGCTAGGTCACGTACCAACGTACGCTCCCGTCGCCCTCGCTCCTCGGGCCTGGCTATAGAACCATTTTTCAACGGTCTTATATTGGGAGTTCGTCTCCCAATTTGCAAGGCGAAACCAAATAAAACGGATGAGTTTTTACAGTCTCTTACGATTTCACCCAGGCATTTGCCAATGGATGAGGCCGAGGTGGTAGTCATTGATTGGCGGATTGGGGCTGGAATAATAGGCGGTGAGGCAAGTGTTGTTGCGGATCAGGGTGGACGGATAGCCGCAATCGAGGGCGTTTCCCGCAGACAGGATTTTGAGAACAACGGGTGCCGACCAACGGGCGCCGTCGCTAGAACCGATACGGTACGCGATGGCAAAACAACCGCGGTTGCGAATGGCATAGGTGAGAAGGACGCGGCTATCGTCGATGCGCGTGAGATCGGCCGGGTGTTGCATTGAGAGCGTCAGTGGGCCGAGGTTCCTCCAATAACGTCCCCATCGTGAGCGATAGAGGTGGATATGGTGGTCAAAATGTGTCCGCGTGGCCGCCAGATAGCATTCGTGTGTGCGTATCAGTGCGCATTCGTTGGAGTCGCCCTTACCGAGCTCGGAACGCTTTGACCACTTATGGCCGCCGTCTTTGGATCTCAAAAAGTAGGTACGGCTGGGTTCTTGTCGACTGAACGCTCGGTAACCCGTACAAAACAGATGCCCCTTGTTATTGCTCAAGACGCGGCCAAAGGGAATGAGTGCCGGCAAGCGTTTTGGGAGGTCGAGGTGCTTATCAACGGCCCATGTACGGCCGCCATCCGAGGACCGCGAACACCACATTGGCTGCAGGGCTTTTTTTTCGTCGACCGAAACGCCCGATGAAACCACGATCCACTCGCCATTGTAAAGGCCAGCAGCGATGTGCATGCGATTTGCGCCCGGCTCGTGTGGCGCCGCGATACCGCGTTTTTCCCAATTTTTGCCAAAATCCGCACTGGCCCAACACTCCAAGTCCGCCTCAGATTCCCCATGCGTTGGCGCGTTGTGCAAGATACAGAAAACCTCCGCCCCGGTGTCTACCAAGACCGGCCAAGCGCAAACTCCTTGTATAGGTATTGTCGTTTCAACAGTCATCAAAAGTGTACCTCCAGCAGGTATCCTTTTTGCCTCAAAAATGCTAATGTCTGCTGTTCTGCAAGTCGCATCGCTTTGCGTTCAGCGGGATTGATGTCGTTGTATCCGGCGAGGTGCAGCCAGCCATGGATCAAGTACAACGTGAGTTCTTGTTCCAAAGTATTGTCGTTTTCAGGAGCGACAATGCTGGCCCTTTCTGGAGATACGAGGATTTCACCAGCAAAATCAGGATCGTTGACGTAAAATGTTATGACATCAGTAGGGCTAGGATCATCGAGGTAGGTGGCGTGAATTTGGGCCAATTCGACATCTGGCAAAAAGGCAATTGAGAGCTCACCAGCGGTAATCTGAATATCAAAAGTGTCGAGTAAACGAAACAGAGCCCGAACGTTATTTTTCTTGCAAGAAAAGCCCTTGACGGCATTGAAAACTTCGACCGGCCTAATCATTGCGGAGTGTCTATGAGAGCCCTATTTTCCTCCTTCTTCGGGTAGCTGACGCGCGCGTGGAGCATATTGAGGAGGGTGGAGTTGAAGCTCGTTTTGATTTTTTGAATTTCCTGAAAGGTGATCGGGCACTCTTCCAATTGATGGTCGGCAGTGCGCTCGGCGAAGAGGCGATCGATCAATTCTTCTATGCTCTGCGGCGTCAACTTTTGCAAACTGCGACTGGCGGCCTCGATACAGTCGGCGAAAAAGACAATAGCGCTCTCTTTAAAGAGCGGTTTGGGGCCGTCATAGCGGAAGGTGCTCTCCTCAATGGGCTCGTCCGTGTTTGGGTTGTCCGCACGTAGCTTGAGTGCCTTGTGGTAAAAATACTGAATCAGCGTCGTTCCGTGATGCTGACAAATGATATCTAATACGATTTTTGGCAGCTTTTGTTCTTTGGCCAACTCAAGACCTTCTTTAACGTGGCTCTTGAGAATCAGGGCGCTCATTGAGGGGTTTTTCTCCTCGTGCGGGTTGATTCCTTCTTTCTGATTTTCGCTAAAATAGTCGGGCTTGAGGATTTTGCCGATGTCGTGGAAGAGGGCGCTCGCGCGGCAGATAAGTGGGTTGGCGTCGATCTCTACAGCGGCTCTTTCGGCGAGCGTTGCAACCATGAGGCTGTGGTGATACGTGCCTGGGGCCGACAACTGCAATTTGCGCAAAAGCGGGTGGTTGTAGTCTGTCAATTCAAGCAAAGTGATGTCGGTGGTGTAGCGGAAGAGGTGTTCCAATAGGGGGAAAATCCCGATCGCCAAAACGCCGGAAATGACGCCATTGGCAATCGACGCGAGCGCCTGGTATCCGATCATAGTAAAGGAGAACTCATCGATCAGACGACCCACAAAAAAGGCGCAAATGCCCAAAATGACTCCCCCAATGGCACCGGCTCGTATCACGCGGCTTCGGAAACGGACATCCCGACAAGCCTGAATACACGCCGCCCCGGCGAGCAAAGCGGGGAATAAGACATCGATGCCGCACCCTTGCATCGCCGCTGCAAAGGCGCTCAAGAGAAAGGCCATCAGGAGACCAGCCGAGGCATCGATCAGAATGGAGATTAGAATCGTTCCCCAAAAGATTGGCAAAGTAAAAGGCAATATACCCAAGAAAAAGACATTTTTGCCCAAAAAGACGGAATTACCGAGCTCCATGAGCATGCGCATGAAGAAGAGGTTAAAAAAGAGAACTAGAAAACTCATGCCGATACAGCGCTTAGAATAGCGCATGCGGGAAGGAATAATGCGCACGTAGAGGCAGGCAAAGAGCATGACAACGGCAGTAAACAGATAATTGCGCAAAAAGTGGGTATCAATTCCAAGACCCATTTCTTGACGCTCGCGGACCTTTTGACGGTAAACGTTTAGCTCTTCATACTGCTCGGTCGAGACGATGGCTCCCCGCGGAATGATGACATCGCCATCTTTTCTCTTAACCACAATAGGATCGGTTGACTCTAGAAAGTTTTGTATGCGTTTTTGTGTCGTCTCCGGGTCGTAGACAAGGTTGGGCTTTATACCAAGTTTCAAAATGTGGAACAGAGCAGAAGAAATATCTTCTGAAATATCTAAAGCCCAGATATTCATGCGGAGAAAGCGCATGGCGTCCGCTTCAGACTGAATGTGAGTGTCTTTTTTGCGTCCGTCGATCTCTATGCTTAAAAAATATGGCACATTTTTATCTTGCATGGTCGACGCATTGTTTTGGCCGTAAATACCTTCGCGGAAAATTTCTTTTAAAATGAATAGACCCTCGTCAATGAGCACATTGCGCTCTTTGGTGCTTAATTTTTCGAGGATCAGGGTGAGATCAGGTGCGTTGAGCTTGAGGTTTTCTTTAGTGGAAAAAGTGTCCCTAAATTCCTTGATGAGCTGTAGGCGGTTAGTATCGTGGCCTTTGATGATTTTTTCAACTAACTCAGCGAGCTCTTTTTTGAGTAGTTCGATTTTTTGGCTAAAGAGATCATAGACGCTGCGGTCGATCTGGTAAGCGGGGGCAACCATTTGCTGGCGTTGCTCCTTGAAGAGCTTGGTGCGCTCCTCGCTCTCATAGGAAAAGTCGAATTCGGCAACAATCTGTACACGAGCCATTTGATTTGGAATGACCTTGGGCCCCGTTCCTGATTGGTTCCAGAAACACACCCACGAGAGCAACAACGTCGCGCAAACAAACAAGCCTATACTCGTCCACTTGTATTTTTCGAAAAAGGCAAGGTGTGGGTCTGCATCGATGTCGACGCGCTTCCGACGGGCTTCAACGACGAGGTCCTTTTTGGTTTTTCGTTTGAGAAAGGGAAACATAGATTAAATACTTGAATCTGTTTGTAAGTCATTGCCCTTGAGGCGCTTCCATAACTCCAACAACGCTATTGGCAACACACGTGTTTGACCGAGTACCGGCATAAAATTGGTATCGCCGGTCCAACGTGGGACAATGTGTGCGTGAAGGTGTTGAGGAATGCCGGCTCCAGCGACGGCCCCAAAATTAATTCCTATATTAAAGCCATGTGGATTTAGACCTCTTTCCAGAATTTGTTTTCCTAGGAGAAGGGCATCAAAGAATTCCAGTTTTTCCTCCTCTGTCAGTGCGAGAATGTCGGCCACCTCTCTATAGGGAATGACAAGCAGATGGCCGGCGTTGTATGGAAAGCGATTGAGCGCTATGTATACCGTCTTGCCGCGATGGAGAATGAGTCCCTCTTCGTCGCTCTTTTTGGGAAGATCGACAAAAGGGTTAGCCGCATGCTCTTTAGGAGCCTCGACGTATGCCATCCGCCAATACGAATGTAGGTATTCCATTCGGTTACTATCTAAAAAAAAATTGAAGAAAACAATCTAAAAAGGTCACAGTCGTGTTGCGAAGTCATTCAATACTTTTATGCGATCCGATGACGTATTAGGTGCGTCTCGGAGCGAGAGAATGAGGCCTTTAACGGCGTCGATGGGGGTAAACAGTAATCCGAAATCGGTAATTTTCTCAAGTTCGTCGGCGTGAAAGAGATTGCTCTGTTGAAGCGATTGGAGGCCGTTCCAGAGTTGGATCTTTTCTAAAACCTCCTGCAGCGGGACAGTTGGGACGTCATCGAGGGCCATTTCGATGGACGAGCGGAGGTGCGCGTTTTCCAAAATTGTCGCAAAGGACGTCTTGAGGGCGATCGTCATATCATTCAGCTCTTCACTGAATGGAAACATGTGTTTGAGTGTGCCGAGCTGGCGGTTTAATTCGCGGAGTGTGGAGAGGTGTTCGAGGATCTGTTGTGGCTGAGCAACGAGCTTGTCGATACTCTTGTTGTGGAGGTCTGGGTAACGCTTTTTTATCTCTTTCAACAGCGACTGTATGGGCAGGCCGACGTCCTTAAACAGGCACTTTTTGATATTTTTAGCTTGTCGTTGGCTGATGGCGCCACGGACTTCGCGGTTGTGGAGGCTCTTTGGAATATCGCCCTCGCGAATGCCCTCGCTGAGGGCCTTTTTGAAGTTGTGGGCGCGCACGGCCCGCCTCAAGAGCCCCGCCCGCACTGTTTTATTGGGGTCTACGATGTGGGCCTCGCCGGTCTTGGTCAAATGTAAAAACGAGCGCTTGCCAGATTGATCGGCTGTAAAAGATGAAAACTGCTCTGCAGCCTTCCAGCTGTTTCCGTTAATCTTCATACTGCCTACATGATAGCATTTTTATAACCCACTGGTCAATGCTGAAAAAATATAAGTTTAGACTAGAAAAAATACTCAAGAACTGCTTTGCTAATGTCAACTCTCTTTAATATTAACATCAAGGAGCGAGCCGGCATGAAAAATGGCTCTAGAGCAAGGCCCGAGGAGCGAGGGCGACAGGAGCCTACTTAAGGTAGGTGACTTAGCCCGAACGCCGCGAAACGCCGCTATAGACCATTTTCCGTGTCGGCCAGAATTATGGCAGGTGTAGGAAAATTACTCAAGCAAGCACAAAAGATGCAAAAGCAAATGGAGCAGCTCCAGCAGGAACAGGCTCAGAAACGTTACGAGGTGTCGGGTGGCGGCGGGGCTGTCAAGGCAACAGTCAACGGCCAGGGTGAGCTGTTGGCGCTCGCGATCGACGCCGAATTTCTCAAGGAAGACAAGGGGCTGATCGAAGAGACGCTCTTGTCGACCATTCAGGAAGCGATGCGTAAGGCCAAGGCCAACAGCGAATCGGCAATGCAGGGCCTTTCGGGCGGCTTGGGCTTCCCGGGACTGATGTAACCATGGCCGACTTTGCGTGCAGTTTTGTATCCAGTAACGACGAGTTTTTGGCCAAAACCAAGGCACAGGAAATCTTCGCCATCGCAATCGACGGACTCAACCCGTTCGCAGCAGAAACGATCGACGGTAATGTTCAAAACCTCGCCGAGCTAGAAAAAGTCTTCGAACGCCTGATGGAGGCCCTCACGACGCCGTCGTTGTTTGGCGATCAAAAGGTCGTTTGGCTGCGTCAGGTCAACTTTTTGACCGACTCCCAAACGGGCAAATCGGAACGCGCCAAGGAGATCGTCGAGGCCATTCAAGAGGCCATTCCCAGCCTCGTCAACACCACTTTCATCATCAGCGCGGCGCCCGTCGATCGCCGTACACGCGCGTTCAAGTGGTTTTCGACGCACACCGACTTTTCCTTTCTCGAGGCTCAAAAGGACCCGCAGGCCCTGAAGGACGCCATTAACGATGTCCTGAAAAAGGCGCACAAGGGCATCACTTCAAAAGCGCTCGATAACCTCCTCCAAAAGACCGACAACAACGCCCGCCTCGCCCTGAGTGAGACCGAAAAGCTAATCACCTTTCTCGGCGACGACCCCACGATCGACGAAACGCTCGTCCATGCACTGGTTGCGGACGTCAGCGAAGATTTTTTTGAGTTCGTCGAGGCCTTCTTTTCGAAAAACTGGAAATGGACGCTCGAGGCCCTCAATCGCTATTTTTTCAACAATAAAGAGGGCCGGCCGCTGCTCACTTCGCTGCAAAATCGCCTGCGCATCCTCATCCAAATCCGCGCCCTCCTCGATGCCGGCGAATGGCGTCTCGACTCCCGCGGCGTCGATCCACGCTCCTTTCAGGCGTCCAAAGCCAAATACGAGCCGTTTTTCGATTCACATGAAAAGTCCTCCTTCAACCTCTGGACGCAGAACCCATGGTACCTCGGCAACATAGCCAAGTCCGCCCAACGCTTTACACTCGTCGAGCTGCTCTCACTTCAAACGGCCGCCCTCGCGCTCTTCGAATCCCTCCTGGACTCCAGCATGTCTCAAAGAGACGCCTTTGAACGCTTTTGCCAGCACGCAAACATTGGGTAAAGTCCGCTATACTTGGCGGATGTAGGCAGACAAATTGTACTCCAAAAAGGTGCGTTTGATGGTGAATCCGAGCTTTTTATACAGCTTTTCAGCCATGGCAGTAGACGTCAAAATGGCCGTGAGGGCGCCTCGGCGGCGGGCATCCATGAGTGCTGTGTAGGAAACGGCCTCACCGAGACCGAGACGGCGCGCCTCAATGTGCGTGTTGACAAAAAACAGGCCAACGATATCGCCATCCAAAATTACCAGACTCGTCGACAACGGTTTCCCTTTGAAATAGCCAAGGTATAACATGCAATCGTCTCCACATTGCTTTAACAGCGGACTTGCAAAGGCACGGGTCTGATCGACTTGTTTTTGAATGCGGCCCTGAGAGGCAATCTCGCACCAAATGCTCAGATCATTCTCGTTTTCGACACGCTTAATGGTGATGTCTGGATTGAGCGTGATGGATGTTATCGAGTCTAATCGACAGACCATTTCTGGAACGGGATACGGGGCCTGCGCCGAACAAGATTTGAGCAATGTTTGTGATTTTGCACGTTCGTCGATATACCAGTAAACCAATGCAAAGCGGTAGGTCTCTCGAGTTTTTCTGACAAACAGAGCATTTTCAATCTCTTCTTCCGTCCACACAAAGACCTTGTTCTGCGTCTTTAAGACCGTACTGCTGCCCATTTCGGCATGCGAAAACCCATCAGCCAGGTTCAGACACATCCACGACTTTTTTAAAAGACTGATAACAGAGAGGTCCACACTATTGAAATATCGTCCAAAAAATGGACAGCCTTTAATGAAAAGCGGTTTACTCGGTCTTCTTACCTAAGGCTGCACGAATGAGCGCTTCTGTGGAGGTCTTGGAGCCGAGTTTTTTGTAGAGAGGGAGGAGGACCTTTTCGGCGTCTTGCGGCTTGTAGCCCAGGGCGAGGAGAGCTGAAATAGCTTCTTGGAGCCGTGGTGGAGGCAGAGCGGCGGGTGTTAATTCCGGCAATTTCTTGTCTTGCAGTTCCAAAACGATGCGTTCTGCCGTCTTCTTGCCTATGCCTGGACACTCGGAAAGCAGTTTGACGTCATTCTGCGCGATGGCCATTTTGAGCGTTGACAGCGGTAATTTGCTGAAAATAGACAGGGCCGTTTTAGGACCGACGCCGGAAACCTTGTCGACGATGAGGCGGAAAAAGTCGCGTTCGGGCTGCGTCGCAAACCCGTAAAGCGTCTGGGCGTCCTCGCGGTAGACGGCGTGGATAAAGAGCTTGACGTGCTTATCGACTGCCGGTAGCGCATCATAGGTGGACAGCGGAATCCAGACCTGATAGCCGATGCCCTGTGTCTCAACTGTAACGGTGAGCGGTCCTTTTTCGACCAGTGTGCCTTGTAATGAAACGATCATAGTATGTCTTTTATGGAATAGAGCCCAGGTGATTTATCAATAACCCACTGAGCCGCCTTGAGAGCGCCCTCGGCAAAGATATCACGATTCGTCGCGCGATGGGTGAGCTCGAGGCGTTCCGCGTTTCCGAAAAAAAACACCGTGTGCTCGCCAATCACCTGCCCGCCCCTCAGTGCCGCTATGCCGATCTCGTCTGGCGCGCGCATGTGGGCCCCCTGTCGACCGAGAACAATGTTGTCGCCCAATGACTTAGCCAATGTTAGGGCCGTGCCGCTGGGGGCGTCTTTTTTCTGTTTGTGGTGAATCTCCTGGATCTCAACCTGGAAGTCCGGTAGGGCCTTTCTCGCCGCCCTGACGAGCGCTCCAAGGACCGCCATGCCCATGGAAAAGTTACTGGCGTGCACAATGGGTACCGCTTTTGCCGCTTCACAAATAGATGCCATTTGGAGGTCCGTGTAGCCCGTTGTGCCAATCACAATAGGCTTTTTCAGTGAAAGTGCGCCCGCAAGCAGCCTTTTAAGCGCATCTGGGTGTGAGAAATCTACCCAAACATCGGCCGTTGCTCCAACGACAGACAGGTCATCATCCCGATCCGCCATAATGACGTCCCAGACGCCTGCAAGCTCTTTCACCTTGCAGCCCATGCGACCTTTACCGTGTATTAGCAATATCATGCTGTCTTCCAAACCGCCAGAACAGACTCAACCAAGGCCGGAAACTCCTTTAACGGAATCTGGCTGTCGGCGTCGGAAATTGCCTTTTCCGGACAGGGGTGTGTTTCGATGAAGAGCCCGTTTGCGCCAGCTGCCAGGGCCGCCTTCGCGAGCGGAAGAACGTACTGCCGCTCTCCACTGCTCTTTCCACCACCCGCTCCCGGCAATTGCACACTGTGAGTCGCGTCAAAGACCGTCGGGGCGTCGTTTTCCGCCATAATGCTGAAAGAACGCATGTCCACGATCAGTCTATTGTAGCCAAACGTCGTCCCGCGCTCCGTCTGCCAGATTTCTTTCGCCCCAGATGCCCGCAAACGCTCCACAATGAATTGCATCTCATTGGGCGAGAGAAACTGTCCCTTCTTGACGTTGACCGCCCGCCCAGACTGCGCCGCCGCAACGAGGAGGTCCGTCTGCCGACACAGAAAGGCCGGTATCTGCAAAACATCACAGACTTCCGCAATCGCCGGTACCTGGTCCGGTAAGTGCACATCCGTCAACACTGGCAACCCATACTTCATGCGGATCTTTTCTAAAATCTTCAGCCCCTCCTCCTCACCGGGCCCACGCTTGCCGCTCACCGACATTCGGTTAGCCTTGTCAAACGACCCCTTGAAAATAAACTGAATGTCCACGTGCTTCTTTTGCAAATCGGCTATCTTTTCAGCCACAGTAAACGATATAGACTCATTTTCGAGCGAACACGGACCCGCGATGAATAGCAATTTGTTCGCATTGTAAATAAGGTTATTTTTCATAAGTTTTTTGAGTTGCTGCTATAAACGATTCAAAGAGTGGGTGGGCGGCGTTAGGTTTGGATTGGAATTCGGGGTGAAACTGGACGCCTACAAACCAGCGATTGTGAGGATTTTCGATCATTTCGACGAGGTTGAGGGCTTCGTTGTGGCCCGAAAAGACGAGGCCAGCGGTCTCGAAGGCCTGTTTGTAGGTGTTATTGAGCTCATAACGGTGGCGGTGGCGTTCCGATATCTTGTGCTTTTTGTAGATGGCGTGTGCGAGTGTGTTGTCTTTCAGCGTGCAATCAAAGGCGCCTAGACGCATGGACGCGCCCTTGCCTTCAACCTTTTTCTGCGTCTCCATGATATCGATAACGGCGTGTTCGGTCTTCGGGTCGAACTCGGTGCTGTTGGCGTTTAGGCAGATCACGTTGCGGGCAAACTCGATCACTGCAATTTGCATGCCCAGGCAAATTCCAAAATAGGGAATGTCGTGCTCGCGGGCGTAACGGGCGGCGGCAATTTTGCCCTCTGTGCCGCGATTCCCAAATCCTCCGGGCACCAAAATGCCGTTAACGTTGCTCAAGTGAGCCTCGACGCCGTCCGCTTCGATGGCTTCTGCGTCGATTCGGATAACCTCTACGCGGCAGTTGTTGGCGATTCCACCGTGCGTCAGCGACTCGTAGACCGATTTGTAGGCATCCTGCAGTTCTACGTATTTGCCGACTAGGGCAATGCGAACCTTTCCTTCGGGGTACTTGAGGCGATTGACGACTTTTTCCCACTCAGACATGTCGATGGAGTTGCTGGCGAGGCCGAGCTTTTCGAGAACGAGGACATCGAGCTTTTCAGCGTGCAGGGCGAGTGGCAGCTCATAAATGGAGCATTCGAGGTCCTTTTCTTCAATGACAGCGCGTTCTGGAACGTTGCAAAAGAGGCTCAACTTTTTGCGGAGGTCCTGATCGAGGGTTTTCTCCGTGCGGCAGACGAGAATGTCGGGCTGTATGCCGATCTCGCGTAGGCGCGCGACGCTCTGTTGTGACGGTTTGCTCTTGAGCTCCCCAGCGGCCCTCAGGTAAGGGATCAGTGTGACGTGAACAAACAGGACGTTTTCGCGGCCCTTCTCGAGTGCGAATTGCCGCAATCCTTCTAAAATCGGCAGGCCCTCGATGTCGCCAATTGTTCCACCGATCTCCGTAATGACGATGTCGTAAGCGCCTTCTTCGGTCGCCCCGAGACACTTTTTAACCTGGTCCGTGACGTGCGGAATGACCTGGACCGTGCTGCCCAAATAGTCGCCGCGGCGCTCTTTTCGTAAAACTTCGGCGTAGACTTGGCCCGACGATACACTGTTGGCGCGGCTCAGTTTGCAGTGGGTGAAACGTTCGTAATGGCCGAGGTCGAGGTCAGTTTCAGCGCCGTCTTCGAGGACGTACACCTCGCCGTGCTGAAAGGGACTCATGGTGCCAGGGTCAACGTTCAAATAGGGGTCAAACTTCTGCAACGAAACGCGGTAACCCCTGCCTTCCAGCAACGCGCCCAACGACGCAGCCGTCAGCCCTTTTCCCAATGAAGAAACCACGCCACCCGTTATGAAAATATGCTTCATGGGAGAACCAAGGTAACACTTTATTGGCGACTATCAAGAGGAAAAATATCCAAAAGGCTAGCGTTGAATAAGTCTGGATGACCAGATAGTCTCGTCATTGCTTCAATGCCGAAAGGAGGGCGTGCCAGGCGAGTGTGGCGCATTTGATGCGGGCTGGGAACTGACGGACGCCTCCGAGCGCTGCTAAATCACCCCATTGGGCGGGGTCGATGGGCGCGTCTCCGGCGAGCATGCCGATGACTTTGTTGGCGAGTTCGGCCGCCTCTTGCTTGGGTTTGCCCTGGACAAAGAGAGTCATCAAAGAGCCTGAAGCCTGTGAAATCGCGCAACCCTGGCCGGTAAAACC
Source organism: Verrucomicrobia bacterium GWF2_51_19 (assembly GCA_001831095.1). Classification (GTDB taxonomy): domain Bacteria; phylum Verrucomicrobiota; class Verrucomicrobiia; order Opitutales; family UBA12508; genus UBA12508. The sequence goes on from MIDP01000039.1 coordinate 77,817, forward strand.
GATGTCTTTAATGACATCGTTGTCGAGTTCGAGGTCGACGTTGATTTCGTCACCGCAGGTAGCGTTATAGCCTTCCGCCGAACACGAAACGCACTGGATCTTTTTCTTGTTGTGCGGGTTTTTGTTGTGCTCCAACAAGATGGATTGATACAGCTCAGCCAGTTCGTCCATGATTAGGATAGAATTTTAAGGGTTTTCTCGAGCGCTGCAACGAGACGGTCAATGTCATCAAAGGTGTTGTAAATGCCGAAGGAGATGCGGGTGGTGCCGGGCTCGTTGAGGCGCTTCATGAGGGGTTGGGCGCAATGATTGCCGGCGCGGATGGCGATCGTTTCTGTGTTGAGTGCTGTGGCAACGTCGTGCGGGTGGAGCTTGCCCAAACGAAAAGAGAGAATACCCGAGCGCTTTTTGGGATTGCCGATGATGGCGATGGCTGGAATCTCTTTAAAACGTTTCTGGGCGTAGGCGAGAAGGGTTTTATCGTGCTGCAGGAGAGTCGTTAGGCCAATCTTTTGAATGTAATCGATGGCAGCACCCATACCGATGGCGCCAGAAATGTTGGGTGTTCCCGCCTCGTAGCGCATGGGAGGCTCGGCAAAGCTTATTTTCTCAAAACTGACACGGTGAATCATGCTGCCACCGCCCTGATAGGGTCTGGCGTTCTTCAGGAGCTCCTTTTTGGCGTACAAAATGCCAATGCCAGTCGGCCCATAGGCCTTGTGTGCGGAAGACGCGAAGTAGTCGCAATCGAGCTCACGAACGTCAACCTTCTCGTGGGCGAGACTCTGTGCGCCGTCGACGCAGACAAGGGTTCCGTTGCGGTGGGCCTTCTCGATCAGCTCTTTGAGCGGGTTAACGGTGCCCAAGACGTTGGAAATGTGAGTGACGCAGAAGATCTTTGTTCGCGGCGTGAGCTTTTTGGCGAAGTCATCGAGGTCGAGGTCGCCGTTGTCGTCGATGTTGACCACCTGTAGCACGGCACCTGTCTTTTTCGCGAGCAGGTACCAGGGAACGATGTTGGAATGGTGCTCCATTTCGGTGAGCAAAATCTCGTCCTGCGCGCCCAGTTGCTCTTCAAAGAGGTGGGCAACGAGGTTGATGCTCTCCGTGGTGTTGCGCGTGAAGATGACAGATTCGGCCCCAATGTACGCCGCGATGCGTTTCCTGGCTCCCTCGTAGAGTTGTGTTGCGTGCTCACTCAGGTCGTAGATGCCCCGGTGAACGTTTGCATTGAAGCGCTCGTAAAAGTCGCTAATGCAATCGATCACCGCCTGTGGCCGCTGAATAGTCGCCGCGCTGTCGAGGTAGACCAGTCGGGGATTGTTTTTAAATATGGGAAAATCATCCCTCATAAAAAGACCTCTGCAAAAAGACCTCTAGCGGCGTTCTCGTCGCTTGGGCTAAGTCACCTACGTTAGTAGGCTCCTGTCGCCCTCACTCCTCGGGCCTTGCTATAGGTCCTTTTGCAGAGGTCTTTTTGACTGATAATCTATAGGTTTTAAAAAATAATGTGCGGCGTTAAACGTGCTTACGTAGTGGCTCAACCTGGTTGATCTGTTCCCAAGGCAGGTCGCCCTTTGTGAAGTGGCCGTAGTTGGTCGTCTTGCGGTAGATCGGGTTGAGGAGGTCGAGCTGGCGAATGATGTCCGATGGCTTGAAGCTGAAGACGGCTTTAACGGCGTCGATGATTTTGGAGTCGTCGACGGTGCCCGTGCCAAAGGTGTCAATGTTGATGCTAGTTGGATTGGGGTAACCGATGGCGTAGGCCACCTGGAGCTCGACAATGCTGGCCAATCCCGCTGCAACGATGTTTTTAGCGACCCAACGGCACATGTAAGCGGCGGAACGGTCGACTTTAGAAGGGTCTTTGCCAGAGAAGGCGCCCCCACCGTGACGGCCCCAACCGCCATAGGTGTCGACGATGATCTTTCTGCCCGTGAGGCCGCAGTCGGCCGATGGTCCGCCCTCAACGAAGCGTCCTGTTGGGTTGATAAAGTACTGGGTCTTGTCGTGCAACAGGGCTGCCGGCAAGAGCTTCTTAATGACGGCCTCGATGCAAAATTCGCGAATTTCGGCGTGGCTGACGTCCGGTGAGTGTTGGGTGGAGAGGACAACGTTGTCGATGGCTGCCAATCGGCCATCTTCGTAACGGACGGCTACCTGCGATTTGCAGTCGGGGCGCAACCATTTCACCTTGCCCTCTTTGCGCAATTTCGCCAAATGACGCGTCAACATGTGTGCAAACATGACGGGGGCTGGCATCAATTCGGGTGTCTCTTTGCAGGCGTAACCGAACATGATACCCTGGTCGCCGGCGCCCTGTTCTGATGACATCTTGCCGTCGGCCGCTGCCGCATTGACTCCCTGTGCAATATCTGGTGATTGCTTTGTCAGACCGTTGAAAATAAAGACTTTGTCGGCCGAAAAGGCGTCACTTGAGTCCGTATAGCCGACTTCGCGGATGGCCTCGCGCACGACCTTTTCGTAGTCGAGGTTTGCCCGAGTCGATATTTCGCCGCACAGGAAAACGCAGTTGCTCTTCACCATCGTCTCACAGGCGACGCGGCTGGCCTTGTCTTGCGTCAAACAGGCATCCAAGATGCTGTCGGAAATAAAGTCAGCCACTTTGTCGGGATGACCTTCGCTGACGGATTCAGAGGAGAAATCAAAACGCTGTAACATGAGAGTCCTTTCGTCACCCATCCAATAATTTTTTGACAAAAGGGCGAGCTTTTTTTAATCAAAAAGCGAAAAAGCGTGGCAACTCTCGACGACAAACCAAATGATGCCCGCCAACACGGCTGCAATCACGATGTAGAGGCGCAAGCGTCCCCAGCGACTGACGTCGTACTTGCCGAAATCGGCGGAATTGAGGGAGGTGTATTGAGCGCCTACCGTGCGTTTGGGCGAGCCATCCGTCGACTCATAGTAAATCTCGGCACACTTCCGGTACCGTCTTCTCCGCTTCCAATAAATCAATTTCCACAACCAATGCAACATAGGTGTGGGTTTATCTTAATCACAAAGTCAGAGGGCTTGCAAGATTTATTTAACGAGCTTGGCGGACGTTTTCTTGAAAAGTTCCATGGCGAGAATGATACTGCATGTCGCGCCCAGCACCGTTACCCATTGTGTGAGTGTGACGGGCTGTATTTTCAGTAAGGCCTGCATGGAGGGGATATACATGGAAAAAATGTGAAGGCCTTGAGCTGCAAAGACACCGAGGATTAAAAGCGGGTTGTTTTTAAAGGGGACGCGAAAGGCAGAGAGGTACTCGGAGCGACAGTTGAAGACATGGAGGTTTTCAAACATGACCATCATGAGCAGGCTGAGGTTGCGAGCACTGAACTCATCGTAGCCGCTTTGAATCAAATACCACCAAAAACCAAACGTCACAAAGCCAATGACGATCGCCGACAAGACGTTTTCCTGAATCATGCGACGGCTGAAAATACCTTCGTCAATGTGGCGAGGCTTTCGTTGCATGATGCCTTTTTCGCCCTTTTCGGCGGCGAGGGCAACCCCCTGGAGTCCATTGGTGACGAGGTTGAGCCAGAGTAGCTGTACGGCGGCGAGAGGCATGGGAAGGCCAAAGAAGAGGGCGAGCAAGAAGAGAATAATTTCGGAAAGCCCTGTGGAAATCAGCAGATAGACGACTTTTCGGACGTTGTCGAACGTGATACGGCCCTCCTCGACTCCCGCAACGATGGAAGCAAAGTTGTTGTCGGTCACGATCATCGAAGAGACGTCTTTGGCGATGTCCGTACCGCCGCCCATGGCGACCCCAATATGCGCTTTTCTGAGTGCAGGAGCGTCATTAACGCCGTCTCCAGTAACGGCTACGCAGTGACCCGCGCGCATGAGGGCGTTGACGATGTCGAGCTTTTGTAAGGGCGAGACCCTCGCAAAGATCGAGTGGCCCTTGACGACCTCGAGGAGCCCATCTGGAGTCAATGCCGTTAGCTCTTTACCAGTGATCACCTCTTCTCGGGAACGCGCCATGCCCAGATCTTTACCGATGTGCAGGGCCGTCTCCGGGTGATCTCCAGTGATCATCACAACATGGATGCCCGCCCGCTTACAGACCTGGACAGCCTCAATTGCCTCCGGCCGCAGCGGGTCAATCAGGCAGATAAAGCCCAAAAAGTGGAGCGCATGCACGTCTTTCAACGAATGGGCGCCCTCTTGTGCGGTTCCCATCGCAATGGAGAGCACGCGAAATCCCTGTGCAGAGAGCTCATTTGCCCGTTTTTGCAAGCTGTCCCTGTCCATGTCTGAGACCTTGCACAGGGGAAGCAAAACCTCTGTCGCCCCCTTGACAACGACTTGCGTGTCACCCTCTTTAAAAAACTTTGCCGCGTAGGCATGCTCGGACTCAAATGGAATTTCATGTGTCACGGAGAGTGATTTCAAGACGGCCTCAGGCGTCATGCCGTATTTAAAGGCCATCACTAAGAGAGCAACATCGACGTCGTCTCCGTGAAACGACCACTGATCGCCTTCACGACGGAATTGGCCCTCGTTGCAGATGACGGCTGCCCTCATGAGCGCATCGAGATCTGCCTTTGCGCCAACCATGACGCTTTCATGATCTTGATAGACTTTGCCTTCGCCACTATAGCCTTCGCCCGTTAGCGAAAAAGCGGTACCATCGGCTAGGTAAACATTGCGAACCGTCTGTTTGTTGACCGTCAAGGTGCCCGTCTTGTCACTTGCGATACAGGTGCAACTGCCGAGGCCCTCGGCCGCAATGAGCTTTTTAATAATCACCTGACGCTTCGACATTCGCCAAACGCCTATGGATAGGGCGATCGTCAAGGCAGCTGGAAGGCCTTCGGGAATCGCAGAGACGGCCAGGGCGGTGATCAGAAAAAAAGTGTCGAACATCGGCTTTCCGCGGAAAATCTCTACAGCGGCAATCAAAATACAGGCCAAAACGACGACATAGCTGATCTGTTTAGCCAGTTTTTCCATTTGCACGAGTAGTGGCGGCTTACTGCCCTCGGTATCTGTCACGGCTTTGGCGATTTTGCCCATTTCCGTCCGTATGCCAGTTTCGACCACGATGCCCATGCCTCGACCCGAAACAACGACAGAGCCAGCAAATACTCGATTTTTCTGTTCCGCGATAGGCAGATCCCCTTTGTCGAGAGGATCGATATTCTTGCCAACGGCCATGGATTCCCCCGTCAACAGCGATTCGTCTGTCAAGAGAGTGTTTACGTGGATCAAGCGAATGTCGGCCGGGACCTTGTTGCCAGATTCCAGAAAAACGACGTCACCAGGAACCAACTGTTCTGCTGGAATGCTGTGTTCCTTTCCGTCTCGACGCACTTTGGCCCATACTTTGAGTAACTTTTGCAGCGATTCGATGCTCTTTTCGGCCTTCCACTCTTGAATAGTTCCAATAACAGCGTTGATTGTGATTACCAGAAAAATAAAAAAGCTGTCTTTCTTGTCTCCAATGACGTACGAGAGCACTCCTGCAACAATCAAGATGTAGATCAACGGACTCAAAAACTGGTTGATGAAAATACTGATGAGCCCTGGAGCCTTTTTCTTTGGCAAAGCATTTTGACCGTAGAGCGCCGTTCGCTGCTTTACCTCTTCAATGCTCAGTCCGTTCCGATCGGATCGCAACACTTCCAAAACCTTGTCAACACCCATTGAATGCCATTCGCTGTCCATATGCCTACCATTGTAGAAAATGCCTGCCAGTTTACAAGCCCAAAGGCTGTTGTTATTGGCTGTCCCAGGCGAGCGTTCTATAGTTAGGCGGCGGCTGCACTGCCAGGGTGACAGTGCCGTTCAAGACCCTTGCGGTCGTTGGGATGGGAATGGCGTCTTGAGCTGTCAGTGTCACGGTATAGGTGCCGTTGGGAAGAGAGGCCTCGTAGGGCCATGCGTAACTGATGGTGCTATCGATTTCGTGAAAGTAGGTGTAACCGAGCATGGCGTTGACGTCAGTCAGGTTGCCTTTTTGCAGGTTTTCCCGAATGCGGGTAGAGCTGATGCGGTCTTTTTTGTAAAAATTCGAGAAAAGACCAAAGACGGCGATGTTTAGAGATTCCGCCAGGGCAATCATTTGGGAGAGGTTGCCGGAACGCTCATGGCCGAAGTGGAAAGATTCGCCGACATAGATGGCTTCCAGCGTAGGGAAAAAGCGCTTGAGGGCATGGAGAAAGTATTCGGGGGACCTTTGGGCAAAGTTTTTAGTGAACTTCTTTTCTAAAATCACCTGAATGCCGCTATCGCGCATTTTCCGAAAGAGAACGGACCTCGGAAAGAGAAGTAAGGTGGGGGCTTCCGGCATCAACACCTTTCTCGGGTGAGGGGAAAAGGTTAGAATGCCAGAGATGCCATGACTCTTTTTGGCGCCTTCAACCGCTGCCCGAATGACGCACATGTGGCCAACGTGTAGGCCGTCAAACATGCCTACGGCGAGGTGAAGCGGTCGATCGCCGATTTCAGCAAAACGCGTTCCGGATGTTTTCACAGCAAACGAGGGGGTTAAGCAATACGAGGTGGAAGTGCTCGATAGGGGGGTATCAGGCAACTTTCTATGGCCAGTTTATCCATGCTTTCAAAGACGTCAAGCTGGATCGCATCTTGAATTGATAGATGACCGGAACGGGTGCGTCTAAGGGCTGTCAAATGCGCCCCACAGCCGATTTTTTGGCCGATATCATGGACGACGGAACGCACGTAAGTCCCCTTCGTACAATGCAGGCGGAAGTCGAAGGACGTCAAATGAAAGTCCAACAAGGAAAACTCCATAATGCGGATAAAGCGCTTGGGCCGCTCGACCGTCTGTCCTTTGCGTGCCAACTTATACAGTGGTGTTCCATGTATTTTTTTTGCGGAAAACATGGGTGGCTCCTGGTACTGATCGCCCAAAAACGGTTGCATAAACTGTTTGAGATCATCGGATGTCAAAGATGGAACATCCTGAATAGCAACGATTTCGCCATCAGCATCGTAGGAGTCTGTGACTTCTCCAAGTTTCGCCGTGCCCTCGTAGACCTTGTCCAGCCCCATCAACGACTCGGACAACTTTGTCCCCTTGCCAACCAGAACGATCAACAGCCCCGTTGCCATTGGGTCGAGCGTTCCAGCGTGCCCGACTTGCTTGATGCCAAGCTTTCGCCTCACGCGGTAAACGACGTCGTGTGAAGTGATGCCACGGGGCTTGTCTATTAAAAAGATCCCATTCATTGGTATGGTGTTGTACAACAAAGCCAACGCTTGTCAATTAAGACCGTTAAGACCGTTGCAAAATGTCCTCTAGCGGCGTTCTCGTCGTTCGGGCTAAGTCACGTACCAACGTACGCTCCTGTCGCCCTCGCTCCTCGGGCCTTGCTATAGAACCATTTTTCAACGGTCTTACACATCATAAATTATTAATAAACAAAGATTTATGAAGCATGTTATCAAAGCTTGGCTTTGCGCGAGCACGGACCTGCCGTAGTGTACATAGATGTACGTGTGGCCAGTCGGCGAAGCGTAAAACGAGTTTGCACTGCATTTTGCATATGCGTCAACTTTGGCACCGTAATTGCTTCTTTAGGAGTTATGGAAATTGGAATGTATGGCAGCGCGGGGGCACTGAATGCGTTAGAGGCTTGGCAGCAGGTGCTCTCACACAACATTGCTTCGAGCACGGTTTCGGGGTTTAAAGCTACCGAAGTCGCCATTGAGGGAAAGCCAATGGCCAAGATGGAGTCCGTCTCGCAATCGGCCTTTCAGCAGATCATGGCTGGCACGACACCCAAAGTGGTTGAAAAGGTCAGCTTCAAGGACGGCCCCATTATGCAAACCGGCCAGGAGACTGACATTGGCATACAAGGCAAGGGCTTTTTCAAGGTCAGGACATCGGGTGGCAAGGAGCTCTACACGCGCGATGGCCAATTTCACTTTAATGCCGATGGCACGCTCGTCAACGCCGCTGGACATGCGGTCGAAGGCGACGGTGGCCCCATTGTTCGCGATATCACCAAGGGTCCAATTCAGATGAACAAGCAGGGCCAGCTCTATCAAGGCAATGATTCTGTTGGTTCACTGGCCCTCTTCGACATTCCTGATTCCGCCAAAATGTTGCGCACCGAGGGTGGATTTATTCCCGAAGACCCCTTTACAGGCATTTCGAGAGTCACAGAACCTCGCTTCAGTCAGGGCTTTGTCGAGCAGAGCAACGTCGCGCCCATCAACGAAATGGTCAATTTAATCAAGGTCAGCACGCTTTTCGAAGCCAACCACAAGGTCATTCAGGAAGGCGACAATCTTCAATCAAAGGCGATTGATAACCTCGGTTCCAAGTAGATACCATGAGATACTCACAACTTATTGATAACCAATGCCTAAGACCTCCTCAAAATGAGCCTATAGCCAGGCCCGAGGAGGGAGGGCGACAGGAGCCTACTGACGTAGGTGACTTAGCCCGAGCGACTAGAACGCCGTGGGCCATTTTCAGGAGGTCTTTATGTTCCTAGCACTTACAACAGCAGCCACCGGCATGGAAGCCCAGCAAATGTACTTAAACATCATTGCTGACAACCTCGCCAATGCCAACACGAATGGTTACAAGAAGACCAAGACGGACTTCAAGGACCTGATGTACCAAAACCAGGGCCTGGGCGCAGACACCGGCACGGGCGCCGTCACGCCAAACGGCATTCAGATTGGCAATGGCACGCGTCTGGTCTCTACCAGCAAGGTTTTCACGCAGGGCCAATTGACGCAAACTGGCGAAGAGATGGACTTTTCTATCGAGGGTGATGGTTTTTTTGAAGTCGAGATGCCAGATGGAACCTCATGTTACACACGTGATGGCTCTTTGAGGAAAAACGCCGACGGCGAAGTTGTTACTACACAGGGATTTAAGCTAAAGAGCAACTTTGGAACAATTCCGATAGACACTATACACGTCGTGATGTCTGAGACGGGCCTGGTCACTGTACAGGGTCCCGATGGCGATACCACTTTTCAAATCCAGTTGACGCGTTTTGGTAATCCCGGCGGCCTGCAGTCGATGGGTAACAACCTCTACGCAGAGACATCGGCCAGCGGAGCCCCAGAAACGGGCAACCCGACTGAAAATGGCTTTGGACGCATGCACCAGGGCTATCTTGAGACATCCAACGTCAACATCGTCCAAGAAATGGTCAACATGATCGTTGCCCAGCGCGCCTACGAGATCAACTCCAAGTCGATCCAGAGTGCTGACGAGATGCTTTCTAAAATTTCCCAACTAAAACGTTAACCATGAAAATCTATTTGATATTCTTTTTCTCGATATGTTCTGCAGGCACGCTGGAGAGCATTTTGGCGCCATTGGTGATCACACCAGACGAGCAAGAGGAAATTTTTGCCGCTAAGCCGGATTCGCAGGCGCTGCGAAAGGCAATCACACAGCAAGTCGCGAGCAAAAAGCCAACATACATGTTGACTGAGCGAAAAATCAGCGAGGAGGTCGCTGTTCAGCTGAAAAAGAAATTTCCGGCAGATGGCGAGCTCGCCGTTCACTTTCTCCACACGATGCGTAACCTGACTTTGCCAAACTCCAATTGGACACTGAGCATACTCGATTGCCCCAACACCCTCAAGACCAACATGATGCTGCCATTTTCAATTGCTTGTGATGGCGAGGAAATCGGCCGTTGGCAAATGCCTGTGCGCCTAGAGCTCTTTGGAAAGGCCTACATTGCGTCGAGGGACTACGCCCGCGGCGACAATCTCGACGCCGGACAATTTGAAGTCTCATCCGTCGATCTCCTCAAGCTGCCGAATGGCTCGCTCGTTTCGACCGACACCGATGTTTCGAAATACGAGGCCGTCCGTCCGATCAAGGCCAATGGGCCACTCATGTGGGCCGATATTGACCGCATTCCAGAGGTTCGCAAGGGGCAGGTGGTCGACATCGTTGCTTCCGAGGGCCTCTTGAAGGTCACGGCCAAGGGTATTGCGATGGAAAACGGCTCCGGCAGCGATTTTATCAAAGTCCGCAACATACAATCGAAGCGTGAAATCCACGCCCAGATCCTCAACGACAAGACGGTCAAGGTCTACTTCTAACATGAGAATTTTCCTCACATTGCTCCTCTTTGCTACAAGCCTTCAGGCGAGCTCTCTTTGGATGAAGGCCGGCAACAACGAACGCGGCATGTACTCCGATCGCACCGCGTACCGTATTGGCGACATCGTAACAGTCACGCTCGACGAGAGCTTTTCGATGGATAATAAACGCGAGTTCTCGTACTCCAACGAGCCCAAACAGGCCAACGAGTTTACCAAGATTATCACCAATAAATTCATGCGACTGGTCGATAAAAACTTTACCTACCCGACGACCACTTTAGGCAAAAATGAGGCGAAAAACTCTGGCGAAGTCAAAGACAGTAATGCCCTGACTGGAACCGTCAGCGCGCTCGTCATCGACATTCTGCCCAACGGCAACCTCGTCATCGAAGGCGCTCGCAAAAAGGCTTTTTCCAACACGACACAATACGAAGTGCTTTCTGGCATCGTACGGCCAGACGACATCACTTCAACCAACACCATCTCGTCATCTAAGGTTGCCGACCTGCGCCTCGAACTCATCGGTGAAGGTGACATCAACGCCACACAGAGCAAGGGCTGGTTGACTAAGTTTAGTGATTCAATCAATCCATTCTAAATCATGAGAATTTTCTTTAAAGTTGCGCTCGTCTTGACCTTCTTGGGCCTGATTTGGACCGAGTCGTTCGGCTCGCGCATCAAGGACCTCGTCAATGTCGAGGGGAATCGCGACAATCAATTGGTTGGTTATGGGCTCGTCTTTGGCCTCGATGGCAAGGGAGACGCTGCCGACGTTACTAAACAGAGTGTCGCCAACTCACTCAAGCGCTTTGGAATCACCATCGATTCCAAAAAGCTGAAGTCCAGCAACGTTGCAGCGGTCATGGTGACAGCCAACATCCCGCCGTTTTCAAAGTCGGGTGCGCGCATCGATGTCATGGTGTCCTCGATCGAGAGCGCCAAGAGCCTGCAAGGCGGCGTTCTGCTCCAGACACCCCTATTGGGTGCCGATGGCGTTGTCTATGCCGTTGCGCAGGGCCCCATCGCGATCGGTGGATTTTTGGGAGGTGAAGGCGGCAGCGGTGGCGCCACTGTACAACAAAATCACTTGACAGTTGGCCGTATCGCCGCTGGGGCGATCGTCGAACGAGAGATCAACGCCGACCTCGTCGAGGCCAGCAGCATCAACATGTCGCTGATCAACCCCGACTTCACAACGGCCGTCAAACTCGCCGACGCCATCAACGCACATTACCCGGCGACGGCTAAAGCGGTTGATTCCACCACAATCAACGTAAAAATTCCGCAAAACTTTTTCAAACAAGAGGTTAACTTTATCGCCAGCATCGGCTCCATCGAGGTCATGCCGGACGTCAGGGCCCGCGTCATCATTAACGAGCGGACGGGCACCATCGTAGCGACATCGCGTGTCCGCATATCGACGGTCGCCATCAGCCAAGGTTCGCTGACCATCACCATCTCGCAGACCCTCTCTGTCAGCCAGCCAAATCCTTTTACGGGTAACACAATTATCAACCAGAACGCGCCCACCTCCGGTACAGATGCGACCAATAACGCCGCTATCACCGCCAACAACAACAGCGAAGTCAAGACAGTCGTTGTGCCGAGCACCGAAACAAACGTCCATGAGGACAAGGGCAGCTTTGTGGTGATTCCCGAATACCCGACCATCGAACGCCTCACCAGCGCCCTCAACGCGTTGGGAGTCTCCAACCGAGAGATGATGTCGATCTTCCAAAGCCTGCGAAGTGCCGGGGCACTGCAAGCAGAGCTAATTATGGACTAAAAAGAGCTATGAAAAATACCGTGAAAACTCGTTTCGCGCTCCGCCGACTACCTCACGTACCATCGTACGCTACGGTAGATCGTGCTCGCGCAAAGCCAAGTTTTGACGGCATTTTTCATAGCTCTTTTGGCAACAATGATTCTTGTTTTTTAATGAAAGGAAAGACCGTTGAAAAATAGGCCTATAGCCTAGTCCGAGCGACGAGAACGCAGCTACCCATTTTGCAATAGTCTTTATTATGGAACTGGATACCTCACAATACGTCAACCAAGTCTTCTCTGGGCAGGACCCGCGGAAGATGCAGGAAGTCGCTGCGAAGAAGGGCATTTCTGACAAGGAAAAGCTGGCCGCCGCTTCGCAGCAGTTTGAGGGTGTGCTCGTCAAACAATTTTTAAAAGATGCCCTAAAGCCCATGTTTAAAGGCTACTTGAACGAAGATGGATCTTCTCACGAAATTTACCGCTATTTTGTCGTCGATGCGCTCGCCAACAGCATTGCTGGGAGCATTGGATTTTCAAATAGCATACAGGCTCAACTTCAAAAGACAGAGGAACGAAAATGAATGATGCTGTAGAACTATTAGTTACACTGATGCGTCAAGAAATTGAAGCTTATGGAGAGCTTCTGAACTTGATACGGGCGCAGCAAGAGACGATTTTGGAGCGCCAGACCGAACAGCTGGAGTTCCTCACGGCAGAGATTGACGCAAAGCTCGAAGCGAGCCGCAGCCTCACTCTCAAACGCGAATTTATCACCCTTTCCATCGCAAAGGAAAAGGGCAGCAAGAAACGGCGGCTGTCGGAGCTCCTCGATTGCTTCGATCCCAATGTCCGCCCACTCCTGCAGGCCCTGATTGCAGAAATCCGCGCCCTCAGCATTCGTACGAAGGAAAAGAGCCAGCAAAATCAGATGATTCTCATGCGCGCTTGTGAACTTTCAGAGTCGCTCTTACAGAAGTTTTTACCAGAGAAATCCCCCATGACCTACAGCCCAACAGGCAAGATTAAGACGTTTAGTAAAACCCTCTACGCCACCGGATAAAAAAACCTATGCAAAATACCGTGAAAGCTCGTTTCGCGCTGCGCCGACTGCCTCACGTACGTTTATGTACGCTACGGCAGGTCGTGCTCGCGCAAAGCCAAGCTTTGACGACATTTTTCATAGGTTTTTGTGTATTAACAACTTACGAAAGGAAAGACCGTTGAAAAATGGCTCTATAGCAAGGCCCGAACGACGAGAACGCAGCTAGAGAACATTTTAAAACGGTCTTAAGTCATGTCATCAGGATTATACACAGCTCTCATAACACAGGCTCAGGCACTGGGTATCCAGCAGAAGTCGATTGAGATCATTGGCCAAAACATTGCCAACGTCAATAATCCCCAGTATTCGCGGCAAAAAGTCAACATCACGACCGAGGGCACTGTTCGTTCGTCCGATGGTGTCCAAAACATGGGTATCAAGATCGACAGCATTGTCCAGAACCGCAGTGTCTTTTTGGACGAACAAATTGTCAAAGACACTTCCCGCCTGTCTTACTACGAGGCCCAGGAAGAGTTCAATTCCATGGTCGAAACAGCCATTGGAGACAAGTTAAACCAGTCTGAAGAAGCAGCGGCGTCCAACAATGAGCCCGATAACGTCGTCGGTTCTGCAGGTATTGGTGCAGCCATTTCGAGATTTTTCAACGCCGTCAGCAGTCTCGCGACGACGCCCGATGATAGCACTGTCAAAAACAAGCTCTTCAATGAGGCCAGCAGCCTGGTCGATCAATTTCACACCGTTTCAGAGCGCTTGACAGACTTGTCGGACTCGATTGACGACAAAATCAACACCGACGTCGACAAAATCAACACGCTATTGTCGCAGGTTGCGGAAGTCAACGAAGAGATCGACCGCGCTGAGGTTGAAACTACAGGCACTGCGCTCGACCTGCGTGATAAACGCCAAGCACTTCTCGAAGAGCTCGCTGGCTACATCAATTTTCACCAGTCCAAAGACGACGAGGGCCGCCTCCAAGTAGCCATCTACGATGAAGACGGAAACGACCTACTCCTCGTCGACAACCGGACGGTCAAGCAAACGGTGTCATACGACAGCACGCGGACGGCAACCGATGAGTACGCTTTTTACGTCGGTGAGGCGGGCAGCGAGACCTGGCTCGACACGACTGGCGGAACCGCCCATGGGGCCTGGAAGACAAAGACCGGTGTTTTGAAAGACCTGAGCGACGAGATGGATACCCTCGCCAGTAACCTCGTTACGGAATTCAACTCTGTCTATAGCGGTACAGTCTCTGGCAACAATTTCTTTAATTCCACGGGAACGACCGCAGCAACGATTGACCTCGACAGCACGCTGACCAGCGGCAGTGACATTGAGGTCAATAGCGATGGAAGCGTCGGTAACAACGATATCATGAAGGCCCTCGAAGACCTGGGTAACAGCAACATCAGCGGTTTGGACAACAAGACCTTCCATGCGTACTACGTTGAAAAAGTCACCGATGCCGGTAATTCGATCAACAACATTTCACTGCGCAAATCCAACATGGAGTCCCTCAACCAATTGCTCGAGGCGAAACGTCAGGCCTATGGCGGCGTCTCGATCAACGAAGAAGTGACCGACCTCATGCGCTACCAACGTTCTTTTCAATCGATTTCACGCGTCATCAGCGTTATGAATTCTCTCCTGGAGGCTATTGTAAATTTGGGTAGACTCTAGGACTAGAAAGGCATCATGGACACTAACAGAGTAACAGATCTATCATTCTCAACCGGCCTGCAGCAGGAAGTGCAGTCCCTCATGCAGCAATACAACAAGTACAATCTGCAGGCGGAGAGCGGTCAAAAACTCACCTATCCGAGCGATGACCCGGTTGCCGTTGGACGCGTCTTCACGTTGCGGGCGGAAAAGTCGACCATCGCCCAGTACAACCGCAATGGCGACAACGTCAAAACGATCCTCGATACCACATATGCTTCGCTCAAACAGCTGCAAGAGCTGAAAACCTGTGTCGACTCTCTGGCCATCGATACGAGTAGCGAGCTGGGCTTAAGCAAGTTCTCTATCAGCTCCGTTCAAGTCAACCAATTTATCGAACAAGCGTTTACGCTGCTCAATTCGAAGTTTTCTGGAAAATACCTCTTTGGCGGCGTCACAGTATCCGCTGAGCCATTTGTAGCAACGCGCGACAGCTACAACAACATTACGGCTGTCACCTATCGCGGTACGCCGTCAACGGTATCAGTCGCGATGTCGGTCTACGTCGCTGAAAATACGAGCATACGACCGTTCACCAGCGGTTTGGTCAACGAAAACCTCCGTGACTTTGTCAACCACCTCATCGACCTCCGCACAGCTCTCAACAACCGCAGCGCACCGGATGTCCGGACGCAAATCAACGTCCTAAAAGATGATGAAAACAACCTCCTTTCCGCACAGGGCCTCGTCACTGGCAACATGACCCGACTCGATATCGCCACAACGCAAAACTCCAGCCGCTTCATCGCGCTCGGCGATCAAATCTCAAGAGACGCCGATACCAACTTCGATGAAGTCGCCATACAAGTCAGCAACGCCATGAGAGCCTACCAAATCGCCATCCAGTCTGGGGCAAAGATCATGAGCGTGTCTGTGCTGGATTATTTGTAGAAAGCGGGTGGGAAAATCTCACGACTCTATCTAAGAATTGCAACGCTTAATTTGCACTTGTCTTGTGTCGTTTAAAGAGTTAGAGTGAAGTCCATGTACTTCCTATTTAAACTCATCCTACGTCTTTTGTCGTTTTTGCTCACGCTGCTGCTCTTTGTGCCCATATTGATCGTGTTGTCGTTGATTTTTCCGCAGCAATCCTTGACGCCTATCGCGGAACACATCTTGGAAGAGCGGACCGGTTTTGCGTCTCAAGTGGGCGCTACAGACCTCGACCTACTCAAGGGCACGCTCGAGTTAAAAAATGTCAGCATCAGCAACCCGACGGATTACCCAACATCAGACTTTATCGCGTTGCGAAAGGTTTTTGTCAAAATCGACATGCTCGCCTTGAAAGAGAAACAGCTGGTCTTTGACACGGTTGTCATCGATATCGATCGGCTGACTTGGGTCAAGCAACGTGACTTATCTAATTTTCGAGACTTTTCGGCTCGCCTCCAGGGAGTCCCGCAAAACAAGAACGATGCTCCCATTGACTTAACTGCAGTTGTTCCGCCGCTATCGGTCGTCGTCAAGCAGCTCTCGGTGCGCATTCAAACGTTGGGCGTCGTCGACTATTCTGGCGTTCCTCAAAAGAAAAGTTATACGATTGCTTATAGCCGGAATTTTTCTGACCTCAAGCACGAGGGCAAGGCCTTTTCCGTCGATTCGTTTTCGCTCGATAAGGCCCTGCAGTTGATTATCAAGGATTTTGTTGACTCCGGGTTTGAGCCACAGGTGCGCGATGCCGTTTGGGCCCTATCGCCGCAATAGCCACGTTATGGCGAAGAGCAGGCACGCCACTAAAACAATCGCCGGCCCAGACAGGACGTCAAAGGTGTACGAAAGATAGATCCCAGCAAGGCCTGCAATCAACGCGTACGCCATCGCCAAGAGTACCCCCTGCGCAAAACGCTTCGTCACCAGAAAGGCCGAAGTCGCCGGCAGCACCAACATCGCCGTCGTCAAGAGCGCCCCGAGCAGCTTTATACCCGTAATCACGCCAAGCGCCGTCGCCACCAAGAGCAGCAATTGCAAGCGTTTGGGATGAATACCGATCGTTTCCGCATACTCCGGATCGTAAGATGATAAGACCAGCTCCTTGTTGAAAAAAGAAAAGACGCCTGCCAATACCACCAACACGACGCCGGCAAAAATCAAATCGAGCGTGTCGAGGCTCAATACGTTGCCAAATAACAGTCCGCTGAAATCCCTAAATGACCCCGATAGCCCCATCAACAGAACGCCCAGCGCCAACATCCCCGATAGCAAAATCCCTATAACACTGTCACTGCGGACCTTGCGCGATCTCCCAATCAGCCCAATCCCAACAACAGTCACAAGCCCCGCCCCCAACGCACCTACCAATAACGGCCAGCCAAATAAATACGCCACAACCACCCCAGGCAGTACTGTGTGCGATAACGCCTCACTTAAAAAGGTCATCCTCCTCAATACCACAAAACTCCCTACCCATGCACAACTCACCCCAACCAATATAACCCCTAAAATCGCTTTGATGATAAATGGATACATGATAAGATCGATGCAAAATGGTCTATCGCTGCGTTCTCATTGGAGAGAAACTTTTTTGAAAAAAAGTTTATCTCCAAACCTCTCTTCAAAAAACTTTTGGAGCCAAACAAAAATGCATGTATTTTTGTTTGGCCACTTTTTAATGGTTGGTGCGCTTGCGTCCGAAAAGACCTCTTTAAAATGCGCCTATAGCCAGGCCCGAGGAGCGAGGGCGATATGAAGCCTACTGACGTAGGTGACTTAGCCCGAACGACGAGAACGCAACTAGAGGTCATTTTAAAGAGGTCTTTTTTCCCTGTGAAGATACAGCTGAGATTGCGCTAGCTACGGCGTCTTGGTCGCCGAGGTAGTAGTGGCGGATAGGTTTAAGGTTATCGTCGAGTTCGTAGACGAGGGGGATGCCGGTGGGGATATTCAGTTCGACGATGGCCTGGTCGGAGACCTTGTCGAGGTATTTGATGAGGGCGCGAAGGGAGTTGCCGTGGGCGGCGATGAGGACCTTTTTACCGGCCTTGACGTCGGGTGCAATGGTCTTTTCCCAATAGGGGACGAAGCGAGCAACGGTGTCCTTGAGGCATTCGGTGAGTGGAAGCTCGGTGGAGCTGAGGTGTGTATAACGTGGGTCTTTGCCTGGGAAACGTGGGTCGGAGGCCTCCAGGGAGGGCGGTGGAGTGTCGTAGCTGCGACGCCAGACGAGGACTTGATCTTCGCCGTACTTGGCAGCGGTTTCAGCCTTGTTGAGCCCTTGAAGAGCGCCGTAATGGCGTTCATTCAAGCGCCAGGAGCGGAAAACGGGGATCCACATGAGATCGAGGGTGTCGAGGGTGATCCAGAGGGTCCGAATTGCGCGTTTCAGAACAGAGGTGTAGGCAACGTCGAAGCGGTAACCTTCTTTTTTGAGGAGCTCACCGGCCGCCTTGGCTTCCTGCAGGCCCTTTTCAGAGAGATCGACATCGGTCCATCCCGTGAAACGATTTTCTTTGTTCCAGGCGCTTTCGCCGTGACGTAGTAGGACTATCTTTTTCATAACGTGCGATCATTTTTATAAGAAACTGTAAAAAATGCACGCTTTTTTTAAGGGGAGTTGGGGTTATTTGAGTCGATAGTTTTAGTTTTTTCTCTTTCCTTTTGAAATGTCTCGAAGGCTTCTCGATCTTTTTCTGTCCATTTGACACCCTGAACTGCTGCTTTGCGTTCTTCGAAACTTTCTCCCAAGGTTTTGCCTGTTTTTGTAGGCTACACCGTCTTGTTTTGGTCTTTGTCTACAAGCTCAATTTTTATCGTCTTCTTCTCTTCATTGGGCGCTCTCTTTTTCTCAATTAAGTCTAGCACTTTTAGCGCTTTCTCTTTGTCGATACCTGGAATGCCTGTTTGAATACATGTTTTGAGTGTTTCCATCGCTTTCTCCATTTTGTCCTGAGAGACTTCCATGGGATCTTCGCTATCAAGAACAGTGTCTCTTTCGCTGTGAATCTGGTCGAGTTTTGCCTGGCGAATGAGGTAGCTAAAATCATGATAGGTGTTGTCTGCGAATTTTTTGTCATCTAGAGATTTCAACACACTCAGAGTATCTCTATTGAAAACACCGATGTCGTACTCGTTTTCTAGGTTGAGTGAAGCATCTTTTTTTGCAACGAACGTTTGTAATTCTTTCAAGACGTCTTCTTTATTGAATCCGATTTTTTCTTTTAGAAATGAGGCTACAGGTTCTGGTATTTCGCGAATGCGGCGGTCTAGATTGCCTAGGCCGTTCGGGTCGAGATTACCTTTATTTTCCAAGCGCGAAAGGAGACTTTTCAAAGAGTCCTGTAAGTTGGTTGGCAAGAGTGGCAATCCTTTGTCTTTGAGTTTTTCGTTTTCCTTTCTCACATCATCGTAGGTCAAGCCTTTAGCCTCGTTGTCGCCGTTGAGTAGCTTTTCGAGTTTTTCTGTGGTCTCATTTAGCTCGTCTTTCGTGCTTTTATTCTGGCCGATTGAACCAGTTAACGAGGGGCCTGTCTCTTCAACACGGTCTCTAACACTGTCTCCAACACTGTTTGGTAAGCCACCCATCCCGAGAAAGCGCTTCAGGGCGGCTTTCATCTCCTCACCGGTGGGATTGCTTTTGTCGTTGGGATTGCGGAGGCCACTGAAGAGGTTTCTTGTGGCGATTTCGGCTGTTGTTCCGCCTTCTGTTCCCGGTAAAACGGTGACCGTGGTTTTTTCTTTATCACAGGTCATCGTGAGCAGGTTGTAGTGATCACCCTCTTTAAACGCGACAAACATGCTGGAGCTGTTTTCTTTGAGCGAGGCCTGCATTTGGTCAAAATTGGCCTTGATCGTCTCTCCGATACCCTTAAAGCCTTCATCAACCGAGTTTTCCAATGCAATGCCGATGTATTTTAAGACATTGCAACCTTTACCGGTGATTTGAAAGTCGAGGACGGGCTGGCCCTTGTCATCCTGAGAGATCTTCAAATACTCGAGATTGCCAAAATCCTTACCGGCCGTCTTGTAGAGGGCTTTGATTTCGTCTTCCGAGATGCGCGGGTCTGCGTTTTCGACCGCGCTGATCTTTTCAAAAAGCTGAATGAGTTTATCTAACGAAGTATCTCCGTTAGCTCGTGCGATTTTCAATCCATTTAAAATGAGCTCTGCTGGATTTTTGAGGTTGCCGTTGGGGATGGGTTCGAGGGAACAAATGATTGGCCGGGTTTCTTTAATTGTTTCTTTAACTGTTTTTCCATCAACCGTTTTAAATGTTGTTGTATCGACTGTTATCTCACTGGTGAGGCAACCATTTTTTCCACACAACTTTCCGCCGCGTGTCTCCATGGTATTTCCGAGGCCGTTGCGGACATTTTGGTCGAGTCTCAACGTGTTCTGAAAAACACGAATGGCCTGCTGGTCGTCTACCGGTAGGTGCTTTAATAGATCTGGTAGCTCTTTCGCCGTATTGAGCGTGTCGGTGGTATGTGTTCCGGTTTCAGAAACTGTGGTGTTTGCTGGCTGAAGGTTGGTTTGTCCAACCTCAACCTCTGGAAGGTTTGATTTTGAAATATTTTGTGTGCTATCCATATTTATACCTCTATTTGTGGATACCTAAACACATCGTGTGCAGGCTGGGTATCTTGTTCCCAGTCGTTGCGGATGCGTTTGGCGGTTTCGATAAAGTGGGCGAGGCAGTTGCGCAGGCGGATGGCGTCGAGGCTGTCGACGTATGCCGAGTGGTAGAGCACGACGACGTTGTACTGGGGGTCAATGGCGATATTTGCCTCGTCGGTCTGCAGTCCGTAGAGGTTCATGATCAGCAGTTTTTCAAAGAAAGCTGCCCGGTCGCCCGTCGAAGGGACGGGAAACAGCGTCGTGTACAAGTAGATCAAAGGAGAGCCCTTGGGCAGCTCAATCACGATGAGATCTTTGCCGGTCTCGCTCAAAATGCAGAGCCCATTGGAGTCCAATTGCAAGTGCTTCTCTCCAATAAAAACACCCATTTCCGTCAAGAAGTCGTTCACTCGACCCGTGTTGTCCATGGAAGTATTGTAGAATAGAATTTGAATGCTGTCTAGTCTAATATCGATTGGCGCGTCGAAAGAGTATAGACCCCAGCACGAGAAACAGCGCATTGGGTACCCAAATGAGAATTTCGGGGTGCCAAGCAGGGTTGTTTTCCACCCAGGAAACGACGATGGACAAAAAGTAGAAGATCAGGCCCAGTGCCAGGGCAATACCGATGTTTGCAGAGGTTTCCGATCGACTGGTCTGTAGGGCGAGGGGAATGGCCAGCAAAATCAGTGACAGGACCGAGGCCGCCGAGGCAAAGTTTTTTTGAATCTCAAAACGGATCTTTGTCAACTGCAGGCGCTTGTCTGGCGGCTTGAGCATTGTATTTGCAGAGACTTTTGCCTGCTCGTCGAGGAGTTCAAAGAGGGTCATGTAGCCCAATCTCTTGCCGCCTTGGTTGTCGCCAAAGATGGCCTTTAGCGGCAATTGCAGCGAAAGTTCTTCGTACAGCAGAGTGGGTGGGGCCGCATTTTTGAAATTTTCAGGGCTCTTTTCGGAACGCTTTTCGCCGATTCCCTTAAACAGTTTTAAAATGATGGCATCTTTGTCGGCATCGTATTGAAAGGTCCCTTTGTCGGCTCTCAAAAACATGCTGACGCGTTGTTGTTTATCGAGCTCCCAGATCCAAAAATCGCTCAGGCGATCGATCCGCTTTTCACCAATAAACAAGATGTAGCCAGGAAAGTCTTTGATAAACTTTTTTGCCTGAATGAAGCGGGTGGGCTCGTCTCGTACCGCATTTGCCAGGCTGCTCCGGTAATGGGTGATCGATACTGGCCCGTAGTAAAAATTGATAAACAAGGAAAAGAGAATGCCCAAAAACGCCAGCCAAAAAAGCGGCACACTCATCTGCCACAAGCTCACCCCAGAGGCCTTCAGGGCCGTGATTTCGTTGTTGGACGACATTCGCCCCAAAACAATCAAAATGCCACACAAAAACCCTATCGGCAGCGCATAAGACGCTACTGATGGAATCAACTGCACCATCGTCAGGAAGAACGTTCCCCACGACAGTTGCCCGGACGCCAACAACGCAATCACGTCTTTCACCGCGTTTCCTACCAGTAAAATAAACACAAAGATCCCAATGGCTGCCAATGTCGTCAGCAAGGTAGCGTTGAATAGATAGCGAAAAATGATTCTCATAAAAGAAGACCGTTTTAAAATGGTCTCTAGCTGCGTTCTCGTCGTTCGGGCTAAGTCACGTACCAACGTACGCTCCTGTCGCCCTCGCTCCTCGGGCCTTGCTATAGAGCCATTTTTCAACGGTCTTTATCGTTGATTATTAATGACTCATTTAATTTAAAAACAAAAATAAACTTTCATCGATTGTGGGAATTGAAAGTTACAGCATATTGCAAAAGCGCATGGAGGCAAGCGCAGGTGTAGAAAAACTTGAGGGGAACTTTTCGTGGATTGCTTCGATGAACTTTTGGGCCATGAGTTTCTGCCGTGCCGCTACTTCCGTCATTTGAGGACGAAAGGAATTGGCGATTTC
>MIDP01000039.1:99982-100644 GCA_001831095.1 Verrucomicrobia bacterium GWF2_51_19
TCCGTCATTTGAGGACGAAAGGAATTGGCGATTTCTAGGAGGGTCGAATTGAGAGAGAGAAAGGCAAAGGTCTTGATGACTGGTTTGTCGGCGTTGTGGATGGCCGAAATGATGTTAGTAAAGAGCGACTCGAAGCTAATGAGCGATTCTGGCGCGTTCGAGAGCGCAATGATTTTAGCCACGGAGGCGAGAACGGTATTGAAGTCGTATTGATAAGCTCCCCAGGCGGCATTGCCTTCTGTTCCTGTAATTAGGAACTCTATCGTGTGTTGTATAAACGTGCTGAGCGGGTTGAGTAAGGGCAGTTTTTGAGCGCTTTCGATGGTCGGGGTCAGTACAATTTGGAGTGTTAACGTGGATAATGTATTGGTTAACAGGTAGTTGTTGTATTTTGGCGCCAGGATATTGCTTAGACAGTTGAGGCTACCCGAACGTGTATTGACATCCCTGATCAAGCGGTAGAGAAAAAACGCACCGATTTGCTGAATAAAAGGGTCTGTTAGGGCTAAAAGCGCCTCCTGAAATTCGGCAATCGCGTCCGCTTGCGCTTCGCTGGCAACGGCTGTCTGTGCGATTTTTTGATAATCGACGACCAAAGCATTGACTTGCGTTTTCCCTTCAAGCTCCATTTGCGCCCACGACGGGTGCATCTTTGCTTTTCT
>MIDP01000039.1:100659-112808 GCA_001831095.1 Verrucomicrobia bacterium GWF2_51_19
GTGCATCTTTGCTTTTCTCAAAACATCTGAAATTGTACTCGTGGATTCCATTGTCAGTCTTTTCTTTTTTATAAAAAAATAACAACAAAGTCAATGGGTTTACGTACTCTTTTAACATCCCTGTTTTGAAGTTACACGCAACTCATTGATAGGCAAATGGTTAAGCTGTCTTAAGAAATGCCTGTTTTGAGATTTGACATCTTGCACTAGGGCCTATTACATTACAAGGCTTATTA
Source organism: Verrucomicrobia bacterium GWF2_51_19 (assembly GCA_001831095.1). GTDB lineage: Bacteria > Verrucomicrobiota > Verrucomicrobiia > Opitutales > UBA12508 > UBA12508. The sequence continues at coordinate 100,896 of MIDP01000039.1, forward strand.
TGGAAAGAACCGTCATCATTGTTAAGCCCGATGGAATGGAAAAAAACTTGGCCGCTGCGGTGCTCGAACGATTTGCAAAGGCTGGATTGAGGCTAGTGGGTTGCAAGATGGTCCAGTTGGACGAAAAGGTCCTGCGCGATCACTATGCCCACCACGCCGACAAGCCCTTTTTCCCTGAATTGGTCAGCTATATGCGCTCATGTCCGGTACTTGTCTGCATATTGGAGGGCGACAACGTTATCAACCGTGTCCGTGACCTCGCTGGCCCAACCGACTCAAAGCTCGCGCTCAAGGGAACTATCCGCGGTGACATGGGTGAAGATAAGTCCCGCAATGTCATTCACGCCTCTGACTCCCCCGAGTCCGCCCAGGCCGAGATTCGCCGCTTTTTCAAGCCCGAAGAGGTTTTTTAATTGCACTTTGTTGTCGAATCGGCGAAAATAATGATTGGTGAGCGGTTCCCCTACAGTCGATAGTATTTTCTCACAGCGCATCGTCGTTGGGGTCGGTGACATGGCTGTTTCGTCGTCGGCGCATGCCACGATCAGTACCTATGCGCTCGGCTCGTGTGTGGGCATTGTCGCCTATTCTGGAAAATTCAAGGCTGGCGGCATATTACACATCATGTTGCCCTACGCCAAACTCTCGCCGGACAGAGCTACGCGCCATCCATTTGTTTTCGCCGACACCGGTTTTTACGAGTTTTTAAGGGCCCTTGGTGGGCTCGGCTTACGTCTAGAGAACACCAAAATCGCCATTGCAGGCGGAGCATCAATATTGAGTTCTGCCGACATTTTTAAGATCGGTGAGCGCAACGTTGATGCCGTTAAGGTGATTTTGGATGAGCACAAAATTCGCCCCGTCTTTACCGACATCGGTGGCTTCAGTAATCGGACTTTGCACTTGAATCTGGGAACGGGCGCCCTGGATATTAAACTGCCCTCTGAACTCAAAACGGTCTCACTCGCATGAAAGCAAAGGAATTTATAGACAAAGTCAAGCACCTACCGGTGAGTCCTCAGGTCCTGCCGAGCTTGCTAAAAGTCATTCGCGACGTCAACAGCAGTCCCTTTGAGGTTGTCGATCTCGTTAAAGTCGATCCCGCCCTTTCGGTCCAAGTTTTGGCCCTGAGTAACAGCTCCTATTACGGCTATTCGACGAAATGCGCGCACGTCGATGAGGCCGTTACACGCATCGGCCTGAGTGAGCTCTACAAAATGGTCAGTTTGTTGTTGAGCAAGAAGATCGCCTCGATCCCGATTCGGTCGTATTGTCTCGAGGAAGGAGAGCTGTGGGAGCACTCACTGGCTTGCGCGATGTCGATGGAGTTTTTTGCTCAACGGCTCGGCGTCGATCCCCTACCCGCCTATACCATCGGGCTGTTTCACGCCTTGGGCAAAATTATTATCGATCAAGAAGCGTCTGAGCGTTACAGCGAAGTGTTTAAAAAAATTGATGGGCAGGCGCTTGCGCTCGATGTCGCCGAACGGGAAGTCTTTGGCTTTGACCACGCTGAAGTCGGTGGTGAGTTGTTAAAAAAATGGCAATTCGACTCCAGTGTTTATTTGCCGATTTTTTACCAATTTCATCCGATGGATGCCCCAGAACACTCGCATGCAGCGTGTATGTTGCACCTCTCTCTGTGGCTGGCAGCTTGCATTGGGAAAAATTTTGGCCGCGATTCCTGGGCGATGCAGGTGGATGTGCGTGTTTTGGCCAATCTGAAGGTCAATGAAGATGACCTCCAAGTCTGTATGCTCGAGGTTCACAATCGTCTCTTGGACTTGAAGAGCCGTCTGTTGAAAGGCATTCTGGACTGATGACTGGTAAATTTAAACCGCTCAAGAACAAAGAGATACGCTTAGCCATCGAGCGTTGCCCGCGGCTGCCGTCGTTAAAGAGTGTCAATAAGAGCCTCCACGAGGTCTTTCGCTCGGACACGCATTTTACGGCGCAAATTGCAGACATCATACGGCGAGATCCAGCACTTGCCTCGCGTTTGTTGAAATTGGTCAACTCGGTTTTCTTTGGACTCAATCAGAAAATTTATACCATCGAGGACGCTATCTTTTATCTCGGACTTCGCCAGGTGCGCGAATTGGCGATGGCCACGCCCATTTTGGAAGACTTTGCAGCGCTCAACCCGGCCATCAAGTGCGTTGACTGGAACTTCTTGTGGCAGCACAGCATCGGGACGGCGGTGCTCACGCGCGAACTGTTGGCTGCTTCAGGAGAGTTTTTCAATGACGAAATGGACTACCTTGTCGGCCTCCTGCATCACGTTGGCAAGCTCGTCATGGCCTTTGTCTTTCCCGATCGCTTCGAGACGCTTGCTCGCTTGTCTGCACACAACACCGTTGATTTCTGCAAACTCGAACGCGGCCTGATTGGGTGGGATCACGCGGCCATCGGGGCTCACTTTCTCGAGCAACACAACCTATCTGAAGTCATGACGGACAGCATCCGGCATCACCACAACCCCGAAAAGGCCATCAATCCCAAAATCGCTGCCGCCATCCAGGTCGCCGATCACATGTTGCGCGCAACCGGCATTGCCTCTATAGAAAAGGTCGATCAACCGGAGATAGGCAGCTGGAAGGCCCTAAACGGTTGGTCTATTCTCTTTCCCGACGCGACCCCGGCCCTCTTTGAGCTCTCCCTCGATCACACCCTCGTGCGCCTCTTTAAGACCCTGTGTGGGTTCCCGGTGTAAGGCCAATTAAACAATGAATTGCAACACTCGGACGAAAAGAGTGGCAGCGGGCGCAGATGTAATGTAAGTGTTACAAGCATTTGACGCAGAAGACAGTTGGTTCGACGTCTAAGATTATATGCTGGAGTAGTCGCGAAAAGTCAGCGCTGAGTCGGCATCGGGCATGTGACCGTTTTGGAGCTTTTTCCAAAAGGCGTGCGAAATGCAAGCTTGATAGCGATACGGCCCCTTTGTCTTTGGCAAGAGCGGGTATTTAAACCAACCGAGATCGAGCGCTTTTGGAGAAACAACGATGAAATTGTCGCGAAAAAAGGCCCAATTGTCTTGGAGGGTAAAAGCGAGTGGCCAGTCAATCTTTTTGGCAAATTCGCAGCCCAGGTAGGTCTCCGTGGGCGTCTGTTGACGTCCGATGGCCTCAAGGGAGAGCTTTGGGTCTTCAAACATTTTGAAAGAGAGGCGGCGGGTGTCGAGAGGGACGTCCCAAAAGGTCAGCAAATCGTCGACGCGGCCAAACATTGCGATGTCCGATGGGTGGTAAAAGAGGTATTTGCGCGTGTACAATTCGGGAATCACCAAACGGGCTCCAAGGGCCTTTGGCGGCGCGTATTGGGCTTGCAAGTCCCGGCAGGTCTCAAAAGGCGAATCAGCTAATGGCACTATGTCGCTGCGGAGCTTGAATGCCACTTCTATGCCATCCGATTTCAGCTGTTTGAGGCCTTGCGTCGTCGACACGATCTGCAAATTGCGATTCTGATAGCCTGCAAAGGGCCTCTCGCTCATGACAAGTGTGTCGACAAAAGGCTTTATGGACTTCAGGAGCCTTTGTGGCGTATTTTCCCAAGTAGAAACGCACAAGTAGGTTTCCGGGTAGCGATTGGTCAAATACCTAACGATGCGGTCCGTCACGCCGTCGATCAGCGGCCCTTGTACCATGAATGCCCGTTTTTGAGTCGCTGCCGGTTTGCTCTGCAAAAAATCATTGGCCTTCAAGCGTTGTTCGATGCGGGCACGCTCTCTATACCCCAACACTTCGCTCACCTGCACACAGTCAAACGACCCCAATGTTCGGATTTTTGCAAAAATTTCTTTGGCGAAAATCGAGTAAATGAGCACCAACGTCTTTTGCGGATCCTCACCAATGAGCGCTTCTGGAGGCCGCACCGATACGCCGCAAATCTTCTTTTTACGAGGGTCGGCGTCGATGACGTAGGTGAGCGGCAGTGGATTTTGTGTGTAAAAAGAACGGAAAAAGTTTCCAGCCCCCCAAGCAATCAACTTGCGGTCACCATTCACGATCAGGTCGTGGTAGTAGGAAAGCTCCTTAAACGACTTCATAGAGACCTCCGCAAAAGTGTCTCTAGCTGCGTTCTCGTCGTTCGGGCTAGGTCACGTACCGACGTACGCTCCCGTCGCCCTTGCTCCTCGGGCCTTGCTATAGGCCAATTTTGCGGAGGTCTCTGTCGTTGATTGTTAATCGATTCTAAAGTATGCAGCCTCATTGTTTTTAATGTGTGCTTTTCAAATAAGCAAGGACCTCGTACTCGGCTAAGTCGCTGACTTTCAAGATATCAGTTTGACTCTTTTTAAAGTGTTCACGTATGAGGGATCGATGGGCGATGTCGTTGTCAATGCAGCCACCGAAGCGTACGTTTTCAGACTCAAATAAAACGATTTTGGGCGAAACCCCCACAGGCAGGCGTTTTGCATGTAAGGCGTCCAACGAGAGATAACAGCCAAATGTCCGCCACGCGTTCTCCCGGAAATATTCGATGGTCTGCGCCTCGATATCGTAGGCAAAAACTTTCTCTTGAAATAAAAACGCCGGACTCAATCGAGACACGCACGCCTTTTCCAGGAAAATGGAGACAGTCAACGATCGTCCTTCGAGCCACTGTGCCTCTTCCATGCACGACGCCTTGACGCAGCACAAAAAGCCCTTCTGCTGGGCTCGCTCGATGGCCTCTCTGCTGTCCGGCTCGGCGAAACGGTCCCAAAGACCTCTGAAAGCGACAGTCGTGTTATAGGAAGGCCTCATAAGAATAATATGTCAAAAATTTGCCCATGGGCGCAATCAAAATCATTTACTTCTTCAGTAGAAGAGCGACAAGCACAACAACGACTCCCACAGCGGCTCCAAGCAAAATGCCGTCCGACAACATTTTCAACAAAAGTCCTATCGTGGTTTGTGACGGGGCCAGCGAAAAGAAGCAGGCAAAAATAACCGCAATCAGGCTGCCACCGGCGCTCCACTTGTATTGCAACACGAGCCGTTGCAGGTCAAAGGTCGCCGCGGGGGCATAGGTTGGCCGTTGCGCCTCAAAGGCCGTCTGTTGCTTGCGCACAGAATCGCACTGGTTGCGGTACTCGAAAATCTTTTTCTCCAACTCGTTTAAAAACGGTTCCTGCGCGCTCGGCTTCTTTTGACCGCCCTGCTGCAAACAGGCGTATTGCGTGTCGTATATGCGCCTTCGACCCGCGTCCACCAAGGTCTCGTAAGCCTCCTGGATATCCTTAAAACGCTGCTCGAAAAAGGCATCACCGGCATTGAGGTCCGGATGAAACTTTTTAGACAGCTTCCGGTGCGCCTCCTTGATGGCATTGACGTCCGTTGAGTTCTCTACCCCCAATATGTAGTAAAAGTCTTTCATACAACAACGACCGCATGGAAGTGCGCGGGAAACCTTTTTATTCTATAAAAAAGATTTCCCGGAGTCCAACACGCTTAGACGGCTTCGACGGTTGCGTTGTAGGCATGTCCGTCGATGGTGATGCGGAGGGATGACGCTTTTGTTGTGGGTGCAGCGACTGTCTTGGGCGCAGCTTCCTTGAGTTTGTATGCGTCTGGGTTATTTTTATTGGCGTAATATTTTTCCAATTCCTGTGGGAACATCGCGTATATGACGCAGTGCTCGTCGTCGGATGGGAGGCCCTTCTCTTTCAGCGTTTTGCGGAGGTCGGGCATTGCTGGCTTTTTGAGATCGGCCGGACGACAAGTAATCGGCTCTTTGCCGCTCTGCTGGGTCGCAAGCTTCTGGATTTCTGGGTCGACAGGGGCTGGCGTTTGGCCGTAGTAGCCGAGAATGACATCCATGGCCTGTGGCGAAAAATTCTTCCAGCGGCCGAACTTGACGTTGAACATGGCCTGGACACCGACGATTTGCGAGGTCGGCGTGACGAGTGGAATCCAGCCGAGGGCCTTGCGGACAACGGGGATTTCGCGGAAAACTTCGTCAAACTTGTCGTCCATTTTCTGTTCGGCCAGCTGCGAGCGGAAATTGCTCAGCATGCCGCCAGGGACCTGATAATGGAGAACATCGTTGTCGACGCGCTCGTTTTCTGGGCTGGTGTAGGCGCCGAGAACCTTGTAGACCTTTTCAAAGTGGTGGCGGAGTTGCTCTAGCTTTTCGACGTCGTATTGGGGCGCGCGGGGATGGTCGTGTAGCATTGAGAGCATGCGCATGGTGTCGGGCTGTCCAGTGCCATTTGCGAACGGGACGATGGAGACGTCGATGGCGTCAACTCCCGCATCGATGGCTGCGTAATAGGCAGCGGCGCCCAGGCCAGCGGACTCGTGTGTGTGCAGCACGATTGGAATTTTGATCGACTTTTTCAGCCCACCGATGATCTGATGCGCGACGTAGGGTGGAATGAGTCCAGCCATGTCTTTGAGACAGAGGGAATCACAGCCCATTTCCTCGATCTGTTTGCCGAGCGCTACAAAGGTCTTGACGGAGTGGACTGGGCTGCTCGTGAAGCAGATTGTGCCCTGTGCCAGCTTGCCCACCTTCTTGACGGCCTTGACGGCGGTTTCGATATTACGGAGGTCATTGAGGGCGTCAAAGATGCGGAAAATATCGACCCCGTGTTTGGCCGCACACTGAATGAAAGCCTCGACAACGTCGTCTGCGAAATGTGCGTATTGGACGATGTTTTGCCCTCTCAATAGCATCATCTGCGGAGTTTTCGGGGCCGCCTTTTTCAAAATATCGAGGCGATCAAAGGGGAATTCGCCCAAAAAGCGCAGGCCGGCGTCGATGGTTGCCCCGCCCCATGTTTCGAGGGCGCCAAATCCAAGACTGTCTAACAGCGAACAGGCCTCCAGCATATCAGAAGACCGCATACGAGTGGCCGCAAGGGATTGATGTCCGTCGCGAAGAACCGTGTTGTTGAATATTACTTTTTTCATAAAAGATGGCAGTACGCGCTCATTTTTGACAACAAAAACGACGCTTGGCAACTCTTTTTAATTTTGGTTTCAGTCTGAGAGCTACACTTTGCCTCGGTTACTAACGTTTGAGGGTTTTTGGTCCCTCCATTTTGCAATGGTCTTGCTTTTTAAAAAAAGACGGCTTACAATGAGAACACTATGAAAGTAAAGTTTTGGGGGACACGTGGATCGTTGCCCGGGTCATTTTCGCAAAAAATATATCACGAGCGATTGAAGCGTGTCTTGGCATTGGCTGACAAGAAAGACTTTTCTACGGAACAGGCGATAGAAGGATTTTTGGAGAGTTTGCCACCAGAACTGTCAACGACTTGCGGCACAAACACTTGTTGCGTCGAGGTGGACTGCGACCTGAACGAGTATATTTTGTGCGATGCCGGGACTGGAATACGGGATTTTGCTGTCGATTACATGAAGCGTGGGCTCTTCAAAAAGCCAGCCGTGTTTCACATTTTCATGACACATCTGCATTGGGACCACATCCAGGGCTTTCCTTTTTTTACACCCATCTACATCCCAGGGAATAAAGTTATCGTACACGGGTATCACCATGAGATGGCCAACATGTTCCAAAACCAGATGAAGCCACCCTGTTTTCCAGTCTTTTTGGAAAAGTTGGACGCCGAAGTCATCTTTGACATTCAACCGCCCTGTACGCCATTCCAAATCGGGGATCTCGCCATCTCAAGCCTACAACAATATCACCCGGGCATCTCCTATGGGTATCGGTTTGAACACAAGGGTAAAAGTTTTGTGTACTCTACAGATTCCGAACATACCGAAAACTCACATTATGGCTCCGATCCCTTCATCGACTTCTTTGATCATGCTGATCTTTTAGTTTTCGACGCCATGTATTCATTGGCCGATGCCAACATCAACAAAGTCAGCTGGGGCCATTCGAGCAACATTATGGCGCTCAAACTCGCTGCCCTGGCAAAAGTCAATCACCTGCTCTTATTTCACCACGAACCGACGCGCTCAGATCAAGAGTTATTTGAATTCTTGCGAGACACAGAGGTATACCGCCAGATTTATCACAGAGATAAAGGCCTCGATGATTATCCGCGAAAAATTTCCTTGGCGTATGACGGATTAGTCGTCAATCTCTAGCCAAAATTTCCCAAAATGTCCCAAAAACACAAAAGATCACCCAAACCTGAAGCCTCCACTCAATACTCCTCTCCATGGATACGTTTTTTCAAACGTCTTTGTGGCCTTGAACAGAAAACGCCGCCGCTGAAGATGAAGCCGTCCACGCCGAATACGAAAATGCCCACGCTGAAGACGAAGACGCCACCGCTGAACACCGAGACGATATCCAAGGAAGCCATTCAGGACCTCCCTCTCTACGCTTATCGCGGCGACATTTATTTAGTAAACAGCGACGCGACCCTTAAATCGGTATTGCCAGTGATACAGAAAGAGCCGATTTTAGGGTTCGATACCGAAATGCGCCCTGCTTTTCGAAAGGGAGAGAGGTACCCTGTATCGCTCATTCAGTTGGCTACTGGGTCAGCCGTTTTCCTCTTTCAAATCCAATCGATTGAAAAGCTAGATGGCCTCTGGAAAATCTTTGAAGGCAATCAAAAAAAGGTCGGCCTGGCTATTCGCGACGACTTCATCAAGCTCGGCGAAATCAAGTCCTTGAAGCCTCGCAACTGCATTGATGTCAGCACTTTGACAAAAAAACTGGGCATTTTCCCGACCGGATTACGCAACTTATCCGCCATTTTGCTAAAAGTCCGCATATCAAAGTCTGCCCAAACTTCAAACTGGGCGAATGCCAGACTCACGCCTGCCCAGATCACCTACGCGGCTACCGACGCTTGGATCTCCCGCGAACTCTACTTAACTGCAGAGAAATTGCAGACGTCCAAATAAGACCAAGCCATCATGTATTCGCTCTTTTTACCAAAAAACTTCGATGACAGCCGGCCCATTGCCGTGCTCGCCGGCCGAGGCGATTACCCTATTTGCGTCGTCGAGAAGATACGCGCGTTGGGCTTGCAGACCAAGCTTGTTGCCTTCGATGGTGATACGGAAAAGTCTCTCATTCAGTCTTTTAAGCCCGAAGATTCCCTCGTTACACAAGTCGGGCAGCTGGGAAAAGTTTTGAGATTTTTAAAAAAGTCTGGCGCCGGATACGCGCTCATGGCTGGCCAAATCAAGCCCAAACGCCTCTTTAAGGGCCTACATCCAGACTTGAGAGCCGTCATGCTGTTGTCGAAGTTGAAAGAACGCAACGCCGAAACCATCTTTGGCTCTATCGCCAAGGCCATTGAACACGTCGGCGTCTCCATGCTCGATGCCCGCTGTTTTCTCGATGACAGCCTCGCCGAGGAAGGCCCCATGTCTGGGCTCAAGGTGAAATTATCGCGCGATTGGATCGATCACGGCATTCGTATCGCCAAAACCGTTGCCCAGGCAGACATAGGGCAGGGCGTCGTCGTTCGCAAAGGGACCGTTTTGGCCGTCGAAGCGTTTGAAGGTACTGACGCCATGTTGCAGCGGGCCGGAACTTTTCAAGCCTCCGACAGCCTCTTCGTCAAAACCGTAAAGAGAAATCAAGACTTCCGCTTCGATATTCCCGTCTTCGGTCCAAGAACATTGGTTGAAATGGTTCAAGCTGGTATCAAATATGCTGCTTTAGAGGCAGGGAATACCCTCATCTTACATAAAGCACAACTCTTGAAAACTGCCAAAAAAGAAGGGATTTGTATCTTCGGCTACAGTCCTCTATGAGACTTAGACTCTTAGCTCTATGCTTCTTTTGCTCATCGGCAATGGCCTCGTGGGAAAACATTTGGCCGTTCTCTTTTTTAAAGATCGATAACAAGCGCAATCAGTACTTTCGGTGGGAGTCGCGCGAAACCTTTCTTTGGGACAACAGCCCAAAACCGCTCCGCTTTGATGGCAAGTTTGAGGACGTCGACCGCGATAAACTCGTTCCCTTTTACGACCTTTCCCAGGTTTACATAGAACCGCCGCTTCCACCAAAAGCATTGCCAAAAAAAGTCGAGAAAAAGCCCCCCGAAGAAAAGAAAATTGTCATCAAGAAAAAAGCCATTAGTATTCCCAAATACAGCGAGTCGACCGAAGCTGAAAACATCGATGACATCAATGCCAACGATGTCATGCTCTACATCGAGCAGCAGATTCCTCACAAACAACAAAAGGACTTCATCTTCGATCTGCCATATAATGAGGGTGTTACGCTGCCGAAGCCCAGTGAGGCCAACTATACCCGAGAATAATTATGAAGATTTTCCCATTATTTTTCCTACCCATACTACTGTTGGCTGAAAACCCACCGGCTCCTGCTCCTTTACCCTTGCCGACAACAACGCTTTCAACGCCTCCGACGGCTACCGTCGAACCCAACAAGGCGAGCGAAGCCTACCTCCTTCGAGAGGGCAAAGAGCTCGAAAAAGAGTCTGAAAACGTTCCAGCCATGGGAGGCAAAGAAGGGGCCGCTCCTCCTGTCGCCAAGAAAGACAAAAAGGACCCGAGGCACTCGTTTCTCATGAGAGAAGTGCCCGACCTCGAAAAGTTGGTTAAAGATTATCCTTTTTATAAAGAGGCAGAGTGGGCCCAACAGTTTGAGAAAATCCGTCTATTATGGAAGGTCCGCGAAAACGAGGCCGCTGAAAAAATCCTGGTACAGCTGTTCAACATGCCATTGCCAGACGAGATCCGCAAAATCCTTCTGCTAGAGCTCGTCGACTATTACGAAAAACAAAAACAGCCGTCCAAGGCAGCCGTCGTCTACGAAAAGTTCATCGACGCCTATCAGCACGACCCCCTCATTCCCGAGCTCTTTTTGCGCGTTGGCCGCATCTATCGCGACACGGGGGCCTTCAGTCTCGCCATTTCGCGCTTCTATAACGTCATCAATCTCGCCCTCAAAATCGACGAAAAGTCCATTCCGCTCTACCGACAGCTGACCATCGAGGCGCAAATCGAGATCGCCGAAACTTACTTCATCCAGGAAGAGTACAAGAGCGCCGCCCGCTTTCTCGAAAAGATCCACATCCACAATCTCCCTAACGCTCTCAAAAAACGCGTGCTCTTTCGCCTCGGTTACAGCTATTTCAAAATGAAAGACTTTCCAAAAATGGTCCCCGTCTTGAAACAGTTTATCGAAACGTTCCCAACCAGCTATCTCGTCGCCGAAAGCCATTTCCTGCTCGCCAACGCCTACAAGGAGCTGGGCCGCAAGAAAGAAGCCGTTGACGAAGTCATGGACATTCTGCGGTCGGCCTCCGCAGAGACAGACCCAGAAAGGGCAGCCGTATGGCGTTATTGGCAAAAACGCACCTCCAACCAGATCGCCAATAATTTTTACGAACAGGGCGATTTCATCAACGCCCTCCGCATCTACCAAACGCTGGCTAAGGTCGACAACTCGCCCGACTGGCAATGGCCCATTTTGTACCAAATCGGCCTCTGCTTCGAGCGCCTCCGTGAGCTCACGCGCGCGAAATCCACCTACCTCGCCATCGTCGAAGCCAAGGAATGGAAGAATTTTGCCAAAGGCCCCGCCCTTACCAATATCCAAAATATGGCCCGCTGGCGCCTCGATAACCTCATTTGGGTCGACCGCACCGAGGATGAATTACAGAAAATCCTCAACCCAGACGCCGCACTACCGCCTATAGGCCAGCCCAATCGCCTCATCCCTAAAGAGCGACCATAAATGCCGTGAAAGCTCGTTTTTCGCTCCGCGCGACTGGCTCACGTACCATCGTACGCTACGCCAGCTCGTGCTCGCGCAAAGCCAAGCTTTGACGACATTTCTGATCGCTCTTTAGCCTATTTGAAACGACAAGACTGTTTGGTGCTTAAAGACCGTCGCAAAATGGTCCACGATGTTCTCGTAGTTCATAGTAACGACCGATGCAAAATAGATGCCACTGGCTTTGCGCGAGCATGAATGCCGTAGCCATTTTGACGTGTTTTCGATGAAGTCGCT
>MIDP01000040.1 GCA_001831095.1 Verrucomicrobia bacterium GWF2_51_19
CGAATATGGATTTTGAAAAGATTATTGTCCTGGATGACGAACTCATCATACGAAAGTCACTTGAAGAACAACTGAGGAGGCGCCGTTATTCCGTAGCCACCGCTTCCACGATCGCTCAGGCTGAGAACCTGCTGACCAAGGACCACTTTGACCTCATGTTTGTCGACGTCAAGCTGCCCGATGGCGATGGCACACAATTGCTCAAAAACCTCGCCGATAAGCCTGACAGCCCCATGGTCGTCATCATTACGGGCTATGGAACCATCGAATCGGCCGTCGAGTGCATGCGCATGGGCGCCTTTGACTACATTATCAAGCCGTTTTCGATCGAGCAAATCGATATCTTGCTCAAAAAGGCCCAGTCCTACAACCAGCTCGTCAAGGTCAACCAGTTTCTCTCTGGCAATGAAAATCAAAAGATTTTGGGAACCAGCAAGCCCCTCATCCAACTGCGCGACGTCGTTAAAAAGGTTGCCGTCACAGAGGCCACCGTCCTCATTACGGGCGAAAACGGAACAGGTAAAGAGCTCGTCGCGAACGAGTTACACTCCCTCAGCTCCCTGTCAAAAAAGCCCTTCATCAAGGTCAATTGCGCCGCAGTCACGGAAACGCTCATCGAAAGCGAGTTCTTTGGCCACGAAAAAGGCTCCTTCACAGGCGCCATGCAACGCCGCATCGGTCGCTTTGAGCTCGCCAATGGCGGGACCATCCTCCTCGACGAAATTGGTGAAATTTCACCCCGCATCCAGGTAAAACTTCTCCGCGTCCTTCAGGAAAAAGAGTTTGAACGCGTCGGCGGCAATCGCACCCTGCAGGTCAATGTACGCGTCTTGGCCACCACAAACCGTGACCTCAAAAAGGCCGTCGAACGAGGCGAATTTCGCGAAGACCTCTATTACCGCCTCAACGTTTTCCCCATTCACGTGCCACCGCTGCGTGAGCGCGCAGAAGATATCCATTTGCTCGCCAACGAGTTTTTGAAAAACTACACGCGCAAGCACGGTAAAAAAATTACCGGATTCACACAAGATGCCCTTCTGGCCATCAATAAACACAATTGGCCAGGCAACGTTCGTGAGCTACAAAACACGATCGAGCGCGCTGTCATTCTCTGCGAAGATAATAAAAAAATCACGCCCGAATACCTGGGCATTCTGTCACTCGCAGAACCAGAGGCCGTTGCAGACTTTCCCACTGTCAACTTTTTGGGCAAAGAACGCGCCCAGCCTCTCGAGGAAATCGAACGAACACACATCCTCAACGTCCTTAAACAAGTCAACGGCAACCGCACTAAAGCCGCTGGCCTCCTCCATATCAGCATCCGTACCCTACGCAATAAGCTCCATCAGTATAATATCGAGCAGCACGCGGAAGGGGCTGTGAAGGAATGAGCTTGCACGGCATTTTACAAATGTCTTAGCAGACAAAAAAACGGCGTCCAGGAACTTTTTCCGATGGACGCCGTTTTTTTTGGTGAGATGCTTATTGTTTTGCAGTCTTTTCTAGGGCCTTTTGTATGATTTCAGAGATCATTCCCTGAGTGACTGCCCTGGAGGTATAGTTGCCAATGCGCTCTTGCGCTTGTTTGACTTCAGGATGTTTGGCGTCTATTGCCGGCACTTCTTTTTGTACCAAGTAGACGATTAGGCCCCCTTGCGGCACATCAAGCATTGCTGAGATTTTGCCCTTTTCGAGTTGAGACAGCGCGTTGAGCACTGGGAATGGGACTTTTTTGTCCTTCGATTCAACGGTGTATTGCTTGAATTCTACAAGCTCTAATCCAGCCTTCTTTGCCGCTTCAATAAAGGATTGGCCGCCATCGACTTCTTTTTGTAGGGCCTGTACGAGCTCGATGCCCTTTTGATGAAACAACTCTTGCTTCTTGTCTTTTTCGCAGCGTTCGAGCACGCGACTGCGGACCTTAGCAAAGGGCAGGATCTGTTCTGGAAGTTTCGCCTCGAAAAAGAGAATATACGTTGCTTTGTCAGAGGAGGCGACATCGGAATAATAGTGTTCGGAATCGAGCCCCAGGGCTTGTTGCAACAGGGGTTGAGGGATATCGCTCTTTTTGGGAATGTTTTTCATCGAGTACGGCTTCAGGTCTTTCATAGCAACTTGATTGTCTGCCAAAAGCTTGTTGAAAGCATCGGAATTGAGGTTAATTTTCCCTTCGTACAGCTTATAACTGAGCTCGCTGGCCGCCTTTTCCGCCATTTGACTGGAAAGGAGTTTCATGTAGGCCGAGTAGACGTCATCCTTGATGGCTTCAAAGGCAGGAAGTGTCTTGTTGTCTTCAGCTTCCGGAAGAAACAGCTTTTTGTTGGCCTCATAAAAAGCCTTCAATTCTTGCTCTGAAGGGTGCGCGATCTTTGCAATAAAGGCATCATTAACGAACTCTATATACTTCGCTTTGACGCGCTCTGGCACTTGATAGAGAGCCTGGTTGTCATCGTAGAACTTTTGCAAGACATCTTCGGCGATCGTGATTTGAGGGTTGAAGGCGCTCAACTTCACTTCTGCTTGGACAAAGTCCCATTGTGTCTTCAGCTTTTTCAAGAAATCAATGGCCTCGGTTGGCAAGGTATAAGCGGGCATTTCAAGCGACTTTTCTACAATTCGAATACGAATATTTTCTTCGATGATGGTGCGGACGGTTGCCTTATCCATCAGTTTATTGGCATCGAGGTCTTCGACAAACTTATCGTAGGATGCCTGGTCGAAAAAGCCGTCCTTGTTTTGAAACATCTTACAAGACTTAATGTAGTCAATGACTTGCTCCTCGTTCGCCGTGGGCACCTTGAGCTGGTTGGCGAGAGAGAGCAACGCGGGTCGCATCAAGGCCTCTTGCTGAACGATCATCGGGTGAAAGGGTGGTGTTCCCGTTTTTAGGACAAAACTGATGTATGCTTGTTGCAGCAATCGATTCATGTCCTTTTCGTCGTTCAAATTGTACCCGAAATAGGTGCTGCCAGCCTTAAAACGTTTAGACGTCCCTATGCCAGGCGTGTTTCCAATCGTAAAAACAAAGGAAATCACAATGATCACTAACAGAATCGAGAAGAGCCATTTATGGTGCTTCCCCAGGAGGTTTTGGATAAATGATATCATAGTCGTTTGCGTTAACGTTCTATAAGTTGAAAGACTTTGCAGCCTTTTGCAACCTTTTTTGTTACCAGCAGGTCTTTAAAAATTGACACCGTGGTCATGTGTTTTCAATCTTGAGACCAATGAAATGGGACGTATCGATCAGTACGGATGCAGAGGCTCAACGCGTTGAAGATAAGTTGATTGCGTTTGATGCGACACGGGTGCCTCTCACACAAGACAAGCCGTTTATTCACCTCAATTTTAATGTCAAAAACGAAGGTGCGATCATTGCCGGAATCAATGCGTATGTGTACGGCTGGAAAATCCTCTACATTTCGCGACTCTTTGTTGAAGAAAAGTACCGCCATCAGGGCCTCGGTAGCCATCTCATGCAGGTCGTTACAGAAAAGGCTAAAGTGCTTGGCGTGGATCGCGCGCACGTCGACACCTATGAGTGGCAAGCCAAAGATTTTTACCTCAAGCACGGTTACGAGATCTTTGCAACGCTCAAGGACTTCCCGCGTGGGCATGTGCGTTATTATTTTAAAAAAGAACCCCTGTAAGACCGCTTTAAAATGGCCCACTTCGTTCTCGTCGTTCCGAGTTAAGTCACGTACCAGCGTACGCGGTGGCCATCACTCCTCTAGTCTCTTGCTAGAGAGCCATTTTTCAGCGATCTTACCTTGTCTCAGGGGCTGGCGGTTGTCCAATGGAGCTTTTCGCGAAGGACCTTGAAATAGCTGTAATCATCTGGCTCGATGAGGGTGATGGATTCGTCGGACATTTCGAGGGTCAGCGGAGTTGGGTTGATTCCTTTTTCAAACGGCCGGCCGTCGACCATGACTTCTGGAAGAGAGGGGCTGCAGACCTCGACGGTGAGGTGCATGTGGCTGTCAAAGACGAGCGGGCGGTTGATTAACGAATGTGGGCAAATCGGTGTCATGACGTAGCCTTTGAGATTCGGATGGAGAATGGGCCCATTGGCAGACAAGTTGTAAGCAGTCGACCCCGTGGGTGTGCTGAAAATCAGGCCATCGGCGTGATACTCGATAACGGATTCCTTTTGCGTAGAGACGCGGAGATGAATGAGGTGTGAGTAGCTCTCCTGCTTGATAACGACGTCGTTGAGGGCGTAGACGACCTTTCCCTGTTGAGAAGTACAGCGGAGCAGTTGGCGTTTTACTTTCTTAAACTGGCCTTCGAGCAGTCTGCAAAAGACGTGTTTGGCGTCTTCGATCGCCACCGAGGCGAGAAACCCGAGCTTACCAACGTTGATTCCAAAAATGGGAACATTGGCCAGAATCGCCTCTTCGATGCAGGACAAGAGTGTACCATCTCCGCCAATCGTGCAACAGACATCGACTCCTTTGAGGCTGTCTTTTAGAATCGGGTACTGCGTCAAAAGCTTGCAATTGATCTTTTTTTCAGCGGCTATTTCCAACAACTTGAGCGCAATTGGCTCTGATTCTGGCTTGCGGATGTTGACTACAAAGGCGATGGTTTTGATTGTCATAATCACTTTTCAAATTTCTGAACGCGGCGGATGTGTCTACCGCCCTCGAATTCAGTTGTTAGGAAGGTTTGGGCCCATGCGAGAGCATCTGTTGGTGACGTGTACTTGGCGCCGAGACATAGGACGTTGGCGTCGTTGTGCAGACGACAAAAGGCGGCCGCGTCGGCGTTTGTAACGAGTGCTGCCCTGACACCGTTAACCTTGTTGGCGGCGATGCTCATGCCGATGCCGGTTTGACAGATGAGAATGCCACGGTCAGCTTTTCCAGAAACAACGTCTTCGGCTACCTTGTGTGCGAAGTCGGGATAATCGACGGATTCCTTGGAATACGTGCCGCGATCGAGCACCGTGGCGTGTTGACTCAGGTGTTCAATGAGGTGCTGTTTGAGCTCGAAGGCTCCATGGTCGGATCCGATGCTAATCTTCATAATAAAGACCATTGCAAAATGGTCTCTAGCGGCGTTCTCGTCGTTTGGGCTAAGTCACGTACCAACGTACGCTCCTGTCGCCCTCGCTCCTCGGGCCTTGCTATAGAACCATTTTTCAACGGTCTTTTCCTTTCTTGTAAAAATATAAAGTGTTGATACATAAAGACCTATGAAAAAATGCGCGCTTAGCTTTGCACGAGCACGACCCGGCCGTAGCGTACTGTGGTACGTGAGGTATTCGGCAGAGCGCGAAACGAGCTTTCACGGCATTTTTCATAGGTCTTTTGTTTTTAAAAATTCGATCAAGCTAGGAATGGCCTCAAGAATGGCCTCTTTTGTCTTTTGATAGGCGGAAAAGCCTTGGCCAAAGGGGTCGGGGACGGCGTTTGTTGAAAGAAAGCCGCGCCAGGCGTAGACGTGTTCCGGCAGGGATTGAAAGCGTTGTAGGGCCTGGCGGTGGGATTCCGTCATGTAAAAGATGGCGATGGCCTCGTCGATGAGGGCCTGTGATAGCACCTGGCTCTTGTGTTTGGAGATGTCGGCGATGCCCTTAACGGCGTTAATGGAATGTTCGGATGCCTTTTCTCCCGCACGGGTAGCCGTTCCTGCAGATACGACCTCAATGCGCTTTAAGCGTGGCTCCTGAGCAATCGCTGCACGCAACAGTCCTTCCGCCATAGGACTTCTACAGGTGTTGCCTGTGCAGATGATGAGAATGGTCCGCCGTTGGGTCATGTGGTGGATTCCAATACGAGGTATATGACCTTAGTGCCCACGTAGCGAAACTGGCCGGTTGTGCTGCCTCCAGTAACGCTGGCGAGGGACTGTCCATCGAGGTCCTGTATGACGTCCGACAAAAGGGCTTGATCGACCACATCCCAGCCTTCAGGCAGGTCGTCGTCATCGAGGTCAACGCCGACCCCGACATGGTTAGCTTCAGAAGCGTTGCCGAGGTTGTTGACCAACACCCAATAGCCGCCCAATGGCGTCTTCACTTTGCCATCGGTGCTCCGAAAATGGGGCGGCAGGTAGTTTTGAAAAAAGGTGCCCTCTTCGCTCGCTATCGTCAGCCCACTGGCGGCCGTCGGCATTCCACCGGTGTCGCGATAATATTGGCGGTAAGCGTCTGTCAGGCCCTTCAGGTCTTCCTTGAACTGATTCTTCTGCTTGCGCGCCTGCACGCCCTGGATACTCCACGTCGCCACACTCCCCAAGAGCACAAACATCCCGATGACTACTATAAGCTCTATTAATGAAAACCCTGCCGAAGACTGCGATAAACGGCGTGAAAACTTGTTTTGCGCTCCGCCAGCCTGCCTCACGTACCGCTGTACGCTACGGCAGATCGTGCTCGCGCAAAGCCAAGTTTTCACACCGTTTATCATCAGTCTTCGCAACATTTGGAAAATTTTTTGTGCGAAACACTAAAAGACGCAGTCTTTGGGTGTTTCGCATAAAGAAGTGTTTTAGGGAAGGGTCCGGGAAACCCATTTTATTCTATAAAAGGGGTTTCCCGGTATTGTCTCAAGAAAAGCTCTGTACAAGTGATTTAACTATGAGGTACCATCCGTCGACGAGGACGAATAGGAGGAGTTTAAAGGGGAGGGCGATGATCGCTGGGGGCATCATCATCATGCCCATAGACATGAGGGTAGAGGCGATAAGGAAGTCGATGACGAGGAATGGGACGAAGACCATAAAGCCCATTTGGAAGGCGGTGCGGAGTTCGCTGATAATGAAAGCGGGGATGACGACGCGTATGGGGAGGTTTTTGACGTCTGTCGGTGCGGTTTTGGAGAGCTCCAAGAAGAATTCGAGGTCGTGGGAGCGGGTTTGGCGGAGCATGAAGCGTTTCATGTGTTGGCTGCCGATGTCGAGGGCTTCCTCGGAAGTGATTTTTTCTTCCATATAGGGTTTCATGGCTTGGTCGTAGATTTTTTCCCAAATGGGGCCCATGAGAAAGAAGGTGAGGAAGAGGGAGAGGCCGACGATGATTTGGCTGGAGGGGGCTGAGACGCCGATGGCATTGCGGACGAAGCTGAGGACGATGATGATCCGTGTAAAGCTCGTCATGAGGATTACGAGTGATGGGGCGACGGAGAGCAGCGTCATGAAGAGGACGAGCTGGACCGCGACGCTGAAGTCGGCTGGAGCGTTGCCGCCGTTGATATTGATGCTTAGGCTGGGGCCGACGGCGGGTGTGGCGCAAAAGGCCTGTTGGCCGGCGAACAGGAGGGCTCCGAAGCAAAGCAATTTAAGCAATTTACTCACAGGGACTTTTGAGTTCTGGAAAGTCTTTTTCCGTTGATTCCGATTCGAGGTAACAGAGGTGTTGAATGCCGCTTGGGCTGACGCCGAGGAGAATGCGCTGATTCCCGTATTCGGCGACGAGGAGAAACTGGCGATTGCCGAGCATTTTGGTTTCTGTGATTTGGAGACGGTTTTCTCGGTTGCGGAGGCGAAAGTTGCCGCGCTTCAAGTAACGCGTGATAGCGAAGCATCCGGCGGCGATCAGAAAGAGGATCAGGAGCATGGATGTGATGAGGGATATGGGTGTCTTTTCCAAATGGCTGGCGGCTTGAGGCAAGACAAGCGCATCGGCGCCCACGGTGTCATTTCCTATTTTCCCATCGACGGTCAACGCGTCATCAGTCGTTTTGTCCTCGACGGTCAAAGCGGTTGACGGTTGTGCCTCGGTGTTTAACGCGGTATTGCTTGGTTGCGCCTCGACGGTGCCACTAGTCGTCGACGGAGGAACGTTTTCAGCCCAGACAGAACTGATGCCAATGAGCGTCACACAGATCCAGGTTTTCATGATCCTATTAATTCTGTGATTTTGACGCCAAAATTGTCCTCGACGACGACAACCTCCCCATAGGCGATCAGCTTACCATTGATGTAGAGGCCGACGGGGTCCTTGGCTTGCTGGTTTAATTGCACGACGACACCGGGTGTCAGCTCGACAATTTCCTTCATTGGCAGCTCACTTGAGCCCAATTGGACAGTCACATTGACGTGGACGTCCATGACGACATCTAAATTTTTGTTACTCATAAAGACGCTAATCCTAAATCGTCCTTTTGCAAATGTCAAACGTGCCTTGGAGGTTTTTTTATACAGTGTGCACCGGAAAACCGATGCGCGGTAATAAAGTTTCGCTAATGATTGATTGCAGAAAAATACAAGATAACTTTTCGTTGACCTTTCCATCCGAAGTTGACACAAATAGATGCCGGCAGCGAACGTACGCTGCGTTGTGACTTTTTGAAAGGAAATATTATGTCCGAAATCATCCATGTACAGGCACGTGAAATCATTGATTCGCGTGGAAATCCAACGGTAGAAGTCGATGTTTTGTTGGCTTCAGGCGCAATCGGCCGTGCGGCGGTTCCTTCGGGGGCGAGCACAGGCGAGAACGAGGCTTTGGAGTTGAGAGACAAGTCGGCGCCTAAAAACAGCCTGCCGGAAGGCATTGACGCCGCCAAACGCTTTGGCGGTAAGGGCGTCTTGGCAGCCGTTGAAAACGTCAATGAGAAGATTTCACTGGCCGTCGAGGGCCTTGACGCTCTTGACCAGGTTGAAGTCGATAAAACCATGATTGAGTTGGACGGCACATCCAATAAGAAAAACCTCGGCGCCAACGCCATTTTGGCCGTCTCCATGGCGACCGCTAAGGCAGCCGCGGCAGAAGTCGATATGCCTTTCTTCCGCTACATTGGCGGCGTCAACGCAAAAGTCCTGCCAGTTCCAATGATGAACGTAATGAACGGCGGTGCGCACTCCGATGCCCCCATTGACATCCAAGAGTTTATGATCGTCCCTAAAGGCGCGCAATCCTTTCACCACGCCATTCAGATGGGTGCCGAAGTTTTCCACGCGCTCAAGGGCGTCCTCAAAGACAAGGGCTTTTCAACAGCCGTTGGAGACGAGGGTGGCTTTGCCCCAAAGCTGGGATCCAATGAAGAGGCCCTCGAAATCATCGCCAAGGCCATCAAGGTCGCCGGTTACAAGTTGGGCACCGACATCTTTTTCGCTCTCGACAGTGCCGCTTCCGAGTTTTACGACAAGAAGAAAAAGAAGTACGTTTTCAAAAAATCAGATAAGTCTGAACGCGACATCGATGCCATGATCTCGTTTTACCGCGATCTGCAGGCCAAATACCCGATCATCTCCATCGAGGACGGCTTTGCAGAAGGTGATTGGGACGGTTGGAAGAAAATGACCGATGCAATTGGCAGCCATACACAAATTGTCGGCGATGATATCTTTGTCACCAATCCAGAGTTCTTGAAAAAAGGCATTAATCTCGGTGTCGCCAATGCCATTCTCATCAAACTCAACCAAATCGGTACCATCACGGAAACCCTCGATACCATCGAAATGGCCAAAGAAGCCGGTTACAAGATCGTCATCTCGCACCGCTCCGGTGAAACAGAGGACAGCACCATCGCGGACCTCGCTGTAGCTGTCAACTCCGGCCAAATCAAAACCGGATCCATGAGCCGCACCGACCGCATCTGCAAATATAATCAGCTCCTTCGTATCGAGGAAAT
>MIDP01000041.1 GCA_001831095.1 Verrucomicrobia bacterium GWF2_51_19
TCTCTCCTCCTTCCTTTCAACTCTCTTCTCTTTTTTCCTGTCACGTGTTGCACTTCGTACTTGAACTTGCAGAGGACAATGTTTTTAGCTTGTCCTTTTAACACGACATGTTCTAACGCAGGGAATGTCTCTGATGATAAATCAGCATCTGTGATAGCCCATTGTAGCTTCCGTTTGCCTTCATCACAGAGCATGGTCATCATTTGATCAAAAAGAGTTAAGATGCTTCTCTTGTGATCTTCGGCATTTAAAAATATTTCGGCGCCCGAAAACAAGGCACCTTCATATTCCCCGAAAAAATACACTTCCATGTTGCGATGAAATAATTCAACAAAATATAATTCAGATACGAGGTTTTCTCTACAGTTCATTACTTCCGACAAATGCTCCCTATAGACACCACTTGCAAAGTGATTAGATGGTAATGCCTGAAAGTGATGATAGAAAATCGTGTTGGCAAGCGGCGCCCTTCTTGCATCATCGAAGGGCAACAAAAGCAAAGCAGATCGCTCGATTCCATTAAGCGCATTCAACCGCTCCTCGGTCAGCTCGAATGTATCCAAAGGAATATCAAAGTCGGTCGCTGAATGACTATCGAAAGTGCTGATCGCGAACTTTACTTGAGGTAAAGCTTTGTGCAAGAGGCTCAAATCGACACCCACGAAAAAAACTCCTGTTTGTGATAAGTCTTGTTCAGCCAACCACGAGACAGAGGCCGTCTTTTGTGGGCCAGCTATTTTTGAAAAAAGCTCAGTGAATTTGGTTTCAATTTCCGTCTGATCTAGACTTTCCAAATTCGCATCCAGGCCAACAACTTGTGATAGAATTCGGTATAAGTTTTCGACTCCCGATTGTATATTGTTGCCATTTACATGGTATTGAACTCCAGGTAGGTGTGACATCACGCGATTCCATGCGGACCGTGTTGTACTGGACCCTTGTGTGACCGCCTTAGACTGTTCTATATAAAAGTTCCTGAGTTTTTCTGAGGCGCTATTGGGAAGGTCAAACCCCTGTGTCAGTGGATTGAACATTAATAAATTAAAAATGTGTCGAATGGCCGATTCCACACAGTCTGAAAAGGTTCGATTGGTAAAATTCCCCTTCTCATCGCATTCAAAGGTGGGTCCGCTTGAAGTAGGTTTTTCGATGTATGGATAGACAGACTTTCGCTGCTGCTCTCTTAAAAAAGCATTGATTTCATCTGCCAGCGTTGGGGAAGCGACCTCACCTTGTGTTTGCTTCAATGAAGGGTCGAGAGCCTCCAAGTAGTGTTGGGCATCCGCTTCCGTGTCAACTCTGTCATAGACAAAGGCCAACAGGGTCTGGATCACAATCTCCAGCGTCTCTCCACCCATTTCTCTTACTCGATACAGGGATTGAGTGAAGCTTTCGACTTCTGAAATCTTTGTAAGCGTATCCTGGAGGGCAGGAATGACTTTTTCTTCCTTTTTGATTGCTATATTGATCTCGTTTAAGGCCTTGTTGTGTATTTTTGGTATTTTCTTACCCTCGTTTTTTAGGGAATCGATCGTGTCGGTTATGACCCTTTTTTGAGCACGCAAATCCAACAGTAGAGGAGATCTGGATAATAATTCAACTAAGTCCAGCGCTTCTGTCTTCCACAAAAGGAAGTTTATACATTGGGCAGCCGCTTCTGGTCCAAAATAATAGGACAGGCGATGCTTGTTATTGACACGCGAGTTCAGCTCACCCGAAGGCGAAGGAAAGAGCACCAAGCAAACGGTTAAAGCCGGATTGCTGCCTTCTTTGACTTTATCGATGGCATACTGGCGCTTGCCATTTTTTTCAGTCATGACATAATTCCCCCAACGACGCATGTTCGGCAACACTTTCTGCAACAAAATGCTACCGTAAGTCGGATCACATTCGGGGCAGTTGACGCTTCTGCTGATACCAGTTATGCGCTTGTTTTTTTGCAATGTTGGCAGATCGTCGCTATTATCAACAATAGACTGTTCTGCAACCACAGCATCGATGTTAGAACCGGCACTCTCTGCGCAACGAAGCTCTGTCGCACTCAAAAAAAGAACGAGATAACCGAAAAGGTAAGCGTAAAAACCTCTTCGTACCCCGCGGGCGTTTGCGATTGTTTTTAGGTTCATCAAAACACATGCGCAGCATGCCGCATGCCAATTCGCGACTAGACCGATAAACCCGAACTCTAATTTAAATTTCACTTGCTGAAAATGACGACGCTCCATTTAAACTTAATTTCTTTTAAAACGACAAGCGATAAAACAACAGACAGGTTTGAGGCCACTAGAAAAAATTTCTCTAATGATGGAGGGCGGTTTAGGTTTTGCAAAAATTGACTCGTCATTTGACGCATTACGGTCATTTTAACTTGCATGAGTAGACGACCCAAAGTCCTGAGTGTTTTTACGTTGGCGATGATCAACGTGGCTGCCATTGTCAGTTTGCGACATTTGCCGATGGTCTCTGTTTATGGGTTTTCGATGGTCTTTTACTATTTGGTGGCGGCCGTCTGTTTTTTTATTCCGACCGCTGTGGTCTCTGCTGAGCTGGCAACGACTTTCCCGGAAGCCGGTGGTCTCTATGCTTGGGTAAAACACGCCTTGGGGCCACGGGCTGGCTTTTTAGCCATTTGGTTACAGACCATCAACAACATCGTCTGCCTTCCAGCAACCTTAACCTTTATGGGCGCCGCGATGGCCTACCTTCTCCCAAATGCCATTACACAGCATCGTTTTTTCATTCCAAATGTCGTGATTGGGACCTTTTGGGCCGCGACACTGATTAATTTTAAGGGCATGCGCTGGTCTGGCCTGATCAGCACGATCGGTTGTATTATGGGGGCCATGATTCCAGTGGTCATCATCATTGCGATGGGCGTTTATTGGGCAATATTTCGCACGCCTCAAATTACTATCTCAATACCAGCGCTGCTGCCGGATGTTTCTCACTGGAAAGAGCTGGCGTTTTTTGCAACCGTCATGCTGTCTTTCACCGGTATGGAAATGTCTGCCGCGCACGCACAGGACGTCGAACAGCCGCAAAAATCTTACTCAAAGGCCATCTTTTTATCGACGTTTATCATTCTTCTGATGTGCATTTTCGGCTCATTGGCGATTGCGATGATCGTTCCACACAAGGATCTCTTGCTGGAAGCAGGCGCAATGCAGGCCTTTGCTTTTGCTTTTGAGGCCATAGGTCACCCCCAATGGACAACGCTGATGGCTGTTTTGTTAATTGTGGGAGCCATGGCGAGCGCGGTAACATGGATTGTCGGCCCAGCGAGAGCCCTCCTGGCAACTGCCGAAACGGGCTTTTTGCCAAAAATACTGCAAGTCCGTAACAAGAACGGCATGCCAACCGGTATTATGCTTTTGCAGGCGGTGCTCGTTACCGGCTTTTCTTTTCTTTTTTTCGTCGTTCCAAACATCAGCATGGCCTTCCTCATTCTCACGCTCATCGCGACACAGGTCAGCCTCGTGATGTACATTTTAATGTTTCTGTCCGCCATTATCTTGCGGAAAAAATACGCAAAAAAACACAGGCCTTACCGCGTCCCAGCCATGACACTCGTTGCAGGCATAGGGCTTCTCACCTGCGTGTTCTGCATTGGCATGACGTTCATTCCCTCAGAAAACGTCGTCAACGTCAGCACCTTTGAACTCACTGTTTTTCTCGGCATGCTCTTGCTGATTGTTCCACCGCTGCTCTTTCGCCGAGTCAATAGTAGAGCGCAACCGCAAAAGGGTGTTATCAATCCTTAGAAACTTTTATTTTTCGCTAATGGTTGAGGAATAAAAAACCCCACGCGGAGAAAACTCTTTTCTCGATTGATTCGAGTCTTCTCTGTGTGGGGTGTTAACCTGAATGAGTGTGCTAGAAGCTGGGGGCGGCAGTGATCTTGTTGCCGGAGGACACGCTCATGTTTTCCCCATCGCACCAAGCTTCATCATTTAGAAGGAACTTGAAGGTAATGCCGCTGGTGGAAGCTTTTGTAGAGGTCCATACCCACTCGTCGCTGCCGTTGTTTTGCATTTGAGCGCCTTTGCTCCAGCTCAGGCCTGCACCTTCACCGCGAATGTAGAGATTGTTGCCCCATCCGATATCGGCTTTGGCGACAATCGTTGTCATTGCGGACTTGGCTGTCATCGTGGAGCTGCTGTTGCTGCTCAGTGAAAGCTTTGCAGTCGTGTTTAGATTGTTGTGGCTCTGATTATGTTGCTTGTTTTGCGAGGAGCAGCAATCGCTGGAATGCTGTTTTTGGCTTTGTGAGGAGCAGCAATCTTTGTTAGCTTGTTGTGTCGAGGAGCAGCAGGAGCTGCTGGAAGGAGACGTTGTACTGGATTGAGTGCTGGCCTCCGTTTTAGTTTGAGTTGGTTTCTTTGCCATGGTTATCATCATAATATTTATATTTGGGTTGATTGAGAAAGGGTTTGCGCGCAACCCCTAAAGCGCCTCTTTACACATAAAACACCTAAAAGTTTGTCGACGCAAGCTTTAATTTATTAAAAACTGTTTCTGGGCGAATTGTTGCCATACAATGGCGTTGGCATTGACAAGTATGGGCATGTCCAGAGCAGGGGCAGAGCTCTCCTTGAAGGACGACGTGCTTGGATCCCAAAGGAGCCCAGCGGTGCGATGCGGTGGCGCCAAAGAGCGCAATCGTTGCAATATCGAGCCCAGCGGCGATGTGTAATGGGGCGGTGTCGGGCGAAATCAGCACCTTGGATTGCGCCAAAACCGCTATAAAGGTTTCGAGGTCGGGAATTTTTTCTAAAACAGGAATGTAGGCATTCAGGCGTTTGAGGCCGCGAAGAAGGGCTTGCTCGCGATCACTGGGGCCGGCGGAAAAGCACATGTGGATGTGGGCCTTGCGGGCGAGTTCGTAGAGCTGATTCCAGTGCTCGAGGGGCCATTCTTTCTTTGGCTGACTCGTCGAAATGTGGGCCAGGACGGGGTAGGGGTTGATTGACCGAGCGTCGGCCTGCAAGGCGGGGTTTGGGCGAATCTCGATGCGCGGCTCCAAGGGAAAAGGGATGTCCCATTTTTGAAGCACCATGAGGTCGCGGACGATTTCATGTTTGTTGAGATCGGCCTCCTCGATTCTCTCCGTATAGCAGAAACGACGGCCCCAAAAGCCCTTGGGCGCAATCACGCCGAGTCGTCGTTGGGCCCCAATCAAGCGCGACAAGAGCGCCCCGCGATCATTCCCAACGAAGTCAACGGAGCGATCGAAATGCTCTTTGCGGAGATCTAAAAGCAGCGGTAAGGATCGCCGAATTGACCCATGGCCGCGTTTTCTCGGGAACTCCCAAATGCGATCAATCCAGTCGAGGTGTTTGATAAGCGGTGCGGCTTCTTCGGCGACCAAAACGTGCAGGGCTGCCTTTGGGAAGGCCTCTCGTAGTGCGCGCAAAGAAGGAATGGCGACGGCGACATCACCCAAATATTTGAATTTGATTGCCAAAATTTTTTTCATTTTCAGCATAGTCTGCGTGACTACTTTCTACCAAAAGATACGACATGCCAAGAAAATACTGGTCCTCGACCTCGGTTTTTTGGGCGATACCGTAACACTGCTGCCAGCGTTGTCAGTGATTCGAAAAGCTTGTCCGCGGGCCGATTTTTCAGTCATGGTGGAGTCTAAAGTTGTCTCGCTGCTGCAATTGACACCATGGATCGATCATGTTTTTGGCTATCCGCGCTTTCCAAAAGGCCCCAAATGGTATCAGGACTTTGGCCGCGTCCTCAACTTGCGCCGCGAGCATTACGATGTCATTATCAATCTAAACGGTTCTGATCGATCCTCCCTCCTCACGCTCTTTTCTGGGGCAACTCATCGACTTGGCCGTGTGCCATACCGCAAGAAAAGCCGTTTTTGGAGGTATTGCTTCACTGACACCGTTGAAGTCCCTTACCACACACAACACCTGAGCCATCAACGCCTCGATTGCCTACATCTATCTGGCTTCCCCAAAGAAATCAGCCCGGATTTCGACGTCGTGATGCCCGAAAACGCTTTTGAGAAAATTCGACCCAGCGTCGGCACGACACCCTTTATTCACGTCAGTCCGTTTACGACGATGGATAAGAAGGAGTTGCCTGCAGAGCAATTGGTCGAACTTCTCGGTTGTCTCGATTTCCCATTCGTTCTCTCATGCGCGCCCAATGAACGCGAGCAAACCAAGTTAAAAGCGCTTCTGTCGTCGCTCAAAAAACAGCCGCTCGCAGTCTTTGCTGGCAGCCTCAATATCGTTGAACTGACGGCCCTGATTTCGCTCAGTCAAGCCCACCTCTGCGGCGACTCTGGCAGCCTACACCTCGCCGTCATGCTGAAAAAGCCGACCTTTGCTTGGTTTCGTGAGACTTCGGGTGTCGTCGAATGGGCGCCAACTGGTGACACGCATGTCAACGTTTTTGGTGATGACGGCGACCCGTTTTTAAAAATTCCTCAAAAGAAGCTTGAAGATACCTTTAGAGCGTTTTTAATGTCGATACAATGAAAATCAAAGCCGCAACAGCGTTGTTGATGTTTGCCAGCATACTTTGGGCGGATGTCGACATGAACCTCAAATTGCGCACCGCTCAGGGAGCCACCACGTCTTTTGCCGAGCTTGTCCAGGGGAAAAGGGGCATTCTCGTCGACTTTTGGGCTTCTTGGTGCGGACCCTGTATGCAGTTGATGCCCAAGTTGATCGAAAAGGCCAAGCACTTTACGCCGCAAGGTTTTGTCGTTGTTGGGCTCAACGTTGAAGGCTCCCTCGAGCGCGCGGAGAACGTCAGAAAGGACAACGCTATCGACTTTCCATGGCTCGTTGAGCCGGATGATCACCCCTATAGCCGCACGCTCAACATCAACACGATTCCACGCATGCTCGTTATCTCGCCTCAAGGCAAGGTCCTCTTTAATGGACATCCACTAGACCCCTCGCTTGAAGAGGCAATGAAAAGCCTTTAAAATGCTCGTTTTTCGCGCAAAAAGCCCCATTTACCGAGTCCATGGCCTTTCGCGAGGAGAAGGTCGCGTTTCCAATAGCTGTTGTTGGTCGTGATGGCGGACTTGGAATCATTGAGAGAACGTTTGTAATCTTCCAAAAGTTCCTGTGGCGTTTCGACGATCTTGCAGCGTTTCGGGTCTTGGACGTGTTTAGCTAGGCATTCTAGCCTGTGGAGTGTCTGGGCGTACTCTTCGGGGTTGATGAGTTGTGTGAGTTCCTCGAGACGTTGAGGGTTGTTCCACAAATTGAGAACGGCCTCCTGGTGTTCCCGCGTGATGACTACAGGCATGTCTACGAGCAGTGAGGCGTGAATGGCAGATTTGTTGTCAACGCGCACGTGGCCTTTCTCGTCGACGACGTTGAGGCCGAAAGAGCAATCGTTGTCGATGGCAAAAATGCGGCCGTCCTCGCCATTGAAGTAATTTTCTGGGTGTCGGTCGGATTGTCCCGAAAGGTAATCGAGCAACTGTGTCCGCACCAGCCCATCGCACGAGCTGACGTTGTCTGGAGGCAAATTCGAGGCAAAGGCGTGGATCCTATAGATGCCCTTGGCGCGGTCGACCCATTCGGCCTTGCGCGCACCGTGCCAAAAAGCGAGATCAACGAGCGTCTGTTCGTCGTTCTTGATGCTACGCAGAAAGCCAGCATCCAGCGTGAGTTCCTGTGTCAGCGTTTCAGCCTGCTTGACTTCGAGAGGCCGCCCAGCCGCTTTGTCCATTAAGATGCCGTGCTCTTGGCCTAAATGAGCGATTTCGGTTGAAACGCAAACCCCCTTATCGCCGAAGAGCCATGCGTCGATCTTTGCCGTCGCGACAGAGCGTTCGGGGTAATAGGAGTGTTCGAGGACGTCGATGCCGGATTGCTTTGCAGTGCCGCCCAAAAACTCCTTCAGGCCCGTCAGGGCGCGTTGAAACGAGTAAGCGCGGCTGAGGGCGTCGGATTTCCACACGCGCTCTTCGACTTTGCCATTGCTGCCAACCACCTTAACGAGCGCAACGGCATTGACAGCGCCTTTTCCAAGTACCTTTCTTGGGCTCACGCAGCGAAATCGATGCCTCAATTCCGTTGATGTGAGCCGCTTATAGGCCTTGAGTAGGTCGAGATCGTTTTCCAGGGCGTTCTTCAGGTCGACGGATTGTGCCCTGTTTTCTTTGTCCGGGTCGATGTAGACCGCGCCCGACTCGACGACCACCCCTGTTTCCTTTTGAATGCTTGCAAAGAGTGCAAAGAGCACTTCGGAGTCGATTCCACGCGTGTCGCTCGCCTGCTGAATGAGTTGAACGAGTGTTTCACTGTCTTGCGATGCGATCCCGCTGAAATAGGACTCCAAAAAGGTGCCGTGCTCCTTTTCCCTCTCAAAGAGTGCTTGGGCAAGCTTTGGCAGCGCCTTTTTCAGTGATTGATTCAGGGTGTCATCTTTTCCCATTCGTTGAATAGCCTGATCCAAAACGGCGTCTAAAAAGATCACAGTGTCCGACGCTTCAATCGCATTGCCAGCGCGCTTAGACAAGTCCAATGCCAGAGTGTCCAGGCTGCATTTACCCTGTGCAAACGTCTGTAAGGCCGATAAAAGGTCCTTGTCTTTGAGTTTGTTGAAGTCAATGCCGTGCAGGGTCAGCTTTTTCAGCTCCTTGGACTGCAGGTTCTTCGTGATCGACGCTATCTCGCTCAGAAAATGGCTGTCGCGCGACAGGAGCTTTTCGACAAAGCGTTCGGCGTTTTTGGACAACTTCTGAATGAGCGTGGCCTCGTCCTTGGACGCCTTTGAGAACACTTGCCGCGTGGCATTCTTGACCCACGCAGTCGCCTTTATCCACTTCGATTTTCGCGCCGTGAGAGGCTTACCCGTAATCACTGTTTTAAGGGGTGTTGCGATGCCCTTTTCTTTTACCTTTTTAATGCCTTCACTTGACTGCGGTATTTTCGAAAAATCTCCAATCTTCATACCTCAAGATTAGCAAATGAAGGCCCTACGGTAAAGTCGAAAAGATTTATAAAACAAGATCGTGCGCATTCTTGTAAATGCGTGAGCGAATCGATTTATTTCACTTTTTATATTGCAAAAACGGGAATCGTTCATTTCCTAGAAGACAATCTTTTTAACATATGCCAAGAGAACACATCATTCTAGAATGTACCGAGGCCAGGGCCGAAGGTCAACGCCCTTCGCGCTATATGAGCACTCGCAATAAAAAAACACAACAAGAACGTGTCGAAAAAAAGAAGTACAACCCATTCTTGCAGCGACATACATTGCACAGAGAAATTAAAGGTAAATAAAGGCCGATGCAAAATAGCGCAAAAATGCATTTCGCGCTCCGCTGACTGGCCACGGGGAAACCTTTTATAGAATAAAAGGTTTCCCCGACCCCCTTCCAAAACACTTTTTAAGCGAAACACAAAAATGCATGCATTTTTATATTTCGCCAATAAATAGGAAACACCGGATTTCAAGCCTCGCAACTACGGCATTCATGCTCGCGCAAAGCCACATTTTTGCATCTATTTTTACCTCGGCCTTAAATAGCCTCGGCGGGTCAATGGTGTTTTTTATTACCTTATTTTGCGTTTGAGTTTTTACTGGAAGTAAAATTTCAAACGCAAAATCAATGGGGTCCAGGGCCTTCTGGTCCTGGCGCGGGTCCAGGGCTGCGGAAGCCCTGATGTTGGGGTGGTATGGAGCGCGGAGCTCCAATCGACGCACATGACACATTGGCATTTATTAGATGGGACAAATTTAGCATTCCGGTGTTTTTACGGAGTGAGCGATTTGGCGCGCGACGACGGGTTTCCGACGAATGCTATCTATGGTTGGTTACGGATGTTGTGGAAGTTGCAGGACATGGAGAGTGGGCGTTGGGTAGTTTTTTTTGACATATCGAAGTCAGACAAGCGGCAGGCCTTATTGGAAACTTACAAGGCGAACCGTCCACCAACACCAGAAGCGTTCAAGCAGCAGATGCCATATCTGCGAGAGTTGAGTGGCTATATGGGTCTGCAGGTTATTGAGAGGGTGGGAGTTGAGGCGGATGATATGATAGCGGCGCTTTCCAGGCAGCTTTCTGGGCATGGTGAGCGGGTAACGATTGTGAGCTCAGACAAGGATTTTGGCCAATGTCTGGGTGGGAATGTCGATCAACTCGTGCCGCCACCGACGGCGAATCCGGCCTTGGGCTGGAGGCGTTTTGACGAGGCCACGTTTCGAGAAAAGTATGGGGTGGAGGCGAGGCAGACGGTGGATTACTTGTCGCTCGTTGGAGATGTGTCTGACAATGTTCCTGGGATTGCAGGTGTAGGGCCCAAGACGGCGGCCAAGTGGTTGTCGGAGTGGGGCTCACTAGAGGGCATTTTTTCACACATCGATGCGCTCAATCCCGAGCGTTTTCGGGCTCTGTTGAAAGAGCAGCGTGCGCTCTTGGACACAAACCGTCAACTCATCACATTTGAGGCCATTTCACCGGCTGATTTGCCTGAATTACAAGAGTTTAGCCCGCAGCCAAATGCGTTATTGCGGGTATTAGAAGAGCTCAAAATGGACTCTCTGATCAAGGCAGCCAAGGGGCGCTATCCTCAAGACAAACCAGCGGTGTCGGAGCAATTAGAGCTCTTTTGAGCATCATTTTTCTTTCTCGGGCACTGGCAATCCGAGGACCTCATAGGCGGTCTTGAAGTGGAGTTTTGCAAACTGTCCGAAGGCCTCTTTACCGAGTTTTGCAACGACGGCCCTACCTTGTTCCTTCACCTGTGCGCTGGCGCCCTTCAGAAGAGCTTCGCCGAAAATCTTTGACAGCTTGCGCATTTGCCTGATGTACTCTGCGCGGGCGACGATCGATGCAGCGGCGACGACGGGGTCCGCCTCGGCCTTGGTCTGCATGCGGAGGTCGAAGTCCGAAGGGCCCTTAAAGTAGCGCTGGACGAGTGGTTGCTTGGTAAACTGGTCGAGCATGCCCCAGGGGACGCTGCGTTTTTTGAGGGCTTCTTCGAGGGCGCGGGCGTGCATCCAGGCGAGGAGGTGGTTGAGATTGCTGTGGAAACGTTGGTAGAGCTCGTTGTACTTCTCCATGCCCAGGTAAAAGCTGATGGCGACAACGCCTTCCGTCTCGCGAATCATCTTGTCCATGCCCAATGCGATGTTGTCCGAGCCGATACGTTTACTTTCCTTGAGGCCCTTTTCGAGCCACAGGTTGACGGCGTCTTCGTCGGCGATGACGCAGGCGGAAACGAGTGGGCCAAACAAGTCACCCTTGCCGCTCTCATCGAGGCCTGCATGCGCCTCAAACCACTCGGGATGCAGGACTTGCTCGTAGCCCATCTGCGGAGTTTTCGTGATTTCGCTCTCGAGGACGTAGTGGACAAAATCCTCGGTCTTTTTTCCCTGAACGACGAGTTTGCCGCTCTGGTAGCCGACGATGTTGACGTCGTCGCCCTTGAAGGCAAAGCGCGCGTAGGCGACTTCGTAGGCCAAAAACAGGTGTTTGTCGCACCAACGTTGTAGGGCGGCCATTTCGGTGTCGCTCAAAGTGATCGTGTACAGGGTCTTTTTTTTGGGCTCGTCGGAATCTAGCATACAACCTCCTTTGGGGCGTTCATGAGCTCGCAGCGGACCTTTTGGGGGATACCGTCGAAGGAGCCGTTGGAAAAGAAGACGACGAGGGTGTTATTCATGGGTGGCTTTAGCAGTGTCAGCAGGTCGTTGTTGTGAGAGAGCGCCATGGCCTCTCTGCCGCATAGAGTGAGCTTTTGGGCCATTTGTCGCGTGTCCAGGGGCTGTTCGAGCCGGTTGGAAGCGTACACTGGACTCAGGTAAATGGTGTCGGCGGCCATCAGGGCATTTTCGAAATCGCTTTGGAGGCAGTTGGAGCGGGCGGTATTGGATCGGGGCTCGAAGCAAGCGACGATGCGGTGTTGCGGGTACCGCGCGCGCAACGACTGCAATGTCTGTTGAATGGCCGTTGGGTGGTGGCCGAAATCCTCGATGAGCACCGTGTCGTCGTCGGTGAAGAGGACCTCCTGGCGTTTCTTGACGCCTTGAAACTGGCTGAGGGCCGACAAGTTTAATAGCGTTGGGTTTTGCGGAAAGATGGAAAGCCCCGCGCTGAGGGCTGCCATGGCGGCGTTACGGACGTTGAAGAGGCCAACCATGCTCCACGACACGCGTGTCCAGAGTTGTCCGCGCCAATAGAGTTCAAATGAGCTCCCCTGGCTGTTTTCCGAGAAGTGTCGAATTTGTAGGTCACACGTGTCGCCGAGACCGACCCGCACCGTCTGCGTCCACGTTGCGAGTGGCAGCCTGGCAATGTTGGCATCGTCGCCGTTGATGACGATCGCCCCGCTCGCCGGTACCAGTCGCGTCACGTGGGTAAAGGTCCGCAGCACGTCGCGTAAATCGAAAAAAATATCGGCGTGGTCGAACTCGATGTTGTTGATACACAGAATGTTCGGTCGATAATGAATGAACTTACTGCGCTTGTCAAAAAAGGCCGAATCGTACTCGTCGCCCTCGATAACAAATGGGTCGCTCGAAATACCTGCCGCCACGCCGCTGTCCAGCTTTTTCGGAATACCGCCAATCAAGTAGCCCGGGAAACGGCCATTCTTCCTCAGGAGAAATGCGGCGAGGGTTGTGGTGGTGGTCTTGCCGTGGGTGCCCGTCACGACGATGTTTTTGCGGGTTTTCAGCAGGAGGTCCGACAACAGGGCTGGCAAAGACGTCATTTCAGCATTTTCTTCCATCAGAAACTCGACCTCTGGGTTGCCGCGAGAAACGGTGTTGCCCACGACGACGCAATCGGGCTCGGCGCGAATGAGGTTTTCAGCGGAAAAGCCTTCAAAGGTCGGAATGTTGTGCCGCTTGAGGAGGTCGGAAATGGGAGAGTAAAACTGACTGTCCGAGCCACAAACGTCGTGCCCCAGCTGCTTCATTAAGACGGCTGTGTTGCCCATAGCGGTGCCGCAAATGCCCAAAAAGTAAATTTTCATAGATCGATGGAAAATGGCCTCTAGCGGCGTTCTCGTCGTTCGGGCTAAGTCACCTACGTCAGTAGGCTCCTGTCGCCCTCGCTCCTCGGGCCTGGCTATAGGCTCATTTTGCATCGATCTTGGATTTGTGGTGTTATTGAAAGTGAAAGGCATAAGGTTAGGATCCCAAAATTATAGCGTTTTTCATAAAAACTGCCCCAATAACGATTCTCTCTGAAAAGCTTCAAATATAGCGCGAATGTCGATGTTGTCGAGGATAAGTCGTTTGATGAGCGGTATTTTGTCGTTGTCCCAGGGCTGCGTCTTGACCGTCATGCTGTGAATTTTTGAGGCGATTGTGTAACTGTCTTCCTTGCACAAGACAAACGGAATATTGGTGCGTTCGACCATCTGCATCATCTTTGTGTTGGGCATCATGTCGCTCGTCAGAATGATGCCGGAAATGGGGCTGTCACCCGATATGCCGGCGTTGGCGACGACGGAAAAAATGATGTCCTCGCGATCACCCGGGACAATGATCAGCCGCCCGCGCGCCAAGATGTCGACAATCGTCCGCGCCGTCATCGCCCCAATCACGACATTTTTAATGCGCTCGTGGCCACCGCTTTCACGGGCATTCAGCCAGCGGCCGTCGATCTCTGCAACGATTTGGCCCAAGCTCGGAAAGCCAAGTTCCTTTTGCAGTGGAATGGCACCCAGGAGCTTTACCCCGATACGCCGCAGGCCCTTTTCAGCGTACTCCTTAACCATTGCCATCTTGTCGGGCAACACTTTGTTTAAAATGACGCCCAAGACCTCCACGCCATATTGGTCGAAAAGGGCCTTGTTCATGGCCACTTCGTCGACGGGACGCCCGATGCCGCCTTCCGACACTAAGATCACCTTGGCTTCCAGGATTTGGGCCACGGCGGCGTTCGAGAGGTCAAAGACGGCCCCAACGCCAGCATGGCCCGTTCCCTCGATAATGGTGATGTCTTTCTCGTACGCGCTTCGATCGAAGGCCTTGCAGATGCGATCCACCAGTAATGGGCGTATGCCCGTTGGGTTATCGAGGTATTCGCGCGTAAAGTGGCTGTCGACCGCAATGGGGCTCATGGCCTCGATCGGTACACGGACGTCAAAGACGCTGTCCAATAAAAAGGAGTCCTCGTCGATCTTGTGGCCGTGCACCTCCATGACGCGCTGCCCCACAGGCTTGATAAAGCCCACGCGGGAATACAACGCCCGCAAGGCCTCAAACAAGCCCAAACAGGTGGTGGTCTTGCCCTCATTCATCCGCGTTGCCGCCACAAAGATCCGCTGCGTCGACTTGTTTAACGGACGATTTAATAATGTCTCTGTGTAAATGTTCATGTCACTCAAAGACAAACATATTCCGTGTTTGGGAATTCCGCAATAAAAGTTTTGAAGGGAGTGGTTTTTCCATAGGCGTCGTCGAAACATTAATCAATGCGTGATCTATGGCGAATGTCACTACATTGGCTGCGTGGGCCGTTTGACCGTATGCGAAGGTTTCAAAGGCGCTTGGGAAGGTCGAAAGGGTGTCGCCAATGGCCTCCAGCAGCTCTCCTGAAGGGTGAACGGCATGCATCCATTCACTGAGAGAAGCAAAGGGCGCCGCGTTTTGTGTCGCTTGGGCGAGCGTCGAGGCGAAAGAAACCATGTTTTTTGCCCTCAGAAAGTCCACCCAGTCTGGCTTGTAGGCATCGTTGATCGCGAAATAGAGCGGCTGCTTTTGAGCAATATAGCGGTCCCAGAGCACAGTTTCTAGGTCATGCAGCTCCGGTAGGCCCTCGTGGAGCTGAAAGGCGGGCGCGCCCTGCTCTTTGAGAAAGTCGAGATTCCGCAGGTGGGCAATTGAGTCCAGTGGCCCATTGGGCAGATGAAACAACACCTGTGTCGTTCTCTCTTGCGGAGCCTCCTGAGCCCATTGGCGGGTGTCGACCTCCGGCGCGCGGACATTTTTGGAGCAGTCATCACAGCGGTACGCCGCGGTAAAGCTTCGACTCGAGTGGATCGGCAAAAGGACGTCCATGGCAGGCATTTGGAAACGCACGCGCTGAAAACGTTTCTGGTTTGATAACACAAGGTCCAACTCGCTCTGGAAGCTCTGCCGACCCCGTTGTAAGCGTGTATGCCGCCCCCTCTCTCTCGAAGAAGACACCCGTAATGCAAAGCCCGTTGCTTCTGCCGGAACACTGAATGTGTAGATCGACGACACGTCCAAGGTCTCAAAAGCGCCCGGCGAAAGTTTGACCGCGATGCCACGTTCGACCTGAAGCCGCACTTCTGTGGTTCGACTCAAGGACCCATCTGCAGAGAAAAAATCGACCGCGATATAGACCTCCGATTGCCCCAATGTAACACGAAAATCGCCCTGTAGGCCGAAATTGTAGGGGTTCCACAATTGAACCGTGAGCTGTGGCCGCAAAAGAATGGATGTCCCGCCTGTCACCTCAAAGGTACACTGAAGGCCCGTAACAACCGGTCCAATAATACATCCAGGACACTCGTAATCTTCATAGGTCGAAAACGGCACAAAACTTTGCTCAGACGCCCGAAAGTGCGTTTCCCAATTCCGGACAAAATCGACAATCACCGCTCTTTGCCCAGCGTCAACACGCTCCTGTTCAAACAAGTCCAGCGATTCGCCCAACACGCGCCGCTCATCTGACTCGTCTTTAAAATTGAAAAATGACTCCCAATCGCTGTGCACTCCAGGAATCAACGGCCGCGCACACACACAATAACCGCCCTTGTTTTTCAATGGTTTCACGTGCGTCGGTTTGCGCCCATCCGCTAAAACAGCCCAATCACCATTGTCCAACAACACTTCACCCTCCAGGCTCCTCAATTGCCCGCAACCATCCATCCAACGCTTTCCTTCCAAGCACACAATCCCCTCTCCATGCCCCACCAACGCATTCCTCTCCGCAAGCGCCCGCTCCTCAAAGCCACCTTCTCGCCCCCTCATCAAATACACCGCCCCCAACAACATCAATGTACCGAGCATCAGAACTTGGAGCAATATAAACCCTTTCTCGCGGCCCAATGAAGGCAATAAGTTCGTTGTCCATCGGAATTTGCTTCGGTCGAGCACGTCAGTGCACTCCCTTCAGCAAAGCCTCGGACGCCTGCTTCTTGCCTCCATTGAACCGCGAGAAACAAAAAAGGCAAAACAGCGTTCGAGTTTTTTTAACGCAGTTAAAAACCTCGAACGCTATAAATGGGTGCAGGGGCCGCTGCTCCTGCCGCGGTCCAGGGCGCGTAGCCATGGAGTCAATACAGTTGGCTTTCGAGAACATGGCTAGGGGTATCGGCGGAGTAATTGACATTGGGGAGGCCGAAGCCGAAGAGTTTTAAAAAGTTTGTTTGGTAGCCTTGAAAGTCGGAGAGAGCAGAGAGGTTGTCGGTATTGATTTGTTCCCAGATTGTGGCGACTTCGGCCTGGACATCTG
>MIDP01000042.1:0-7957 GCA_001831095.1 Verrucomicrobia bacterium GWF2_51_19
ACGAGGCCCTCGGACGAGGACATCGCAACGGCGCGAACCAGACCGCTTCCGAGGTGCTGCTGGACCTCAAGCGTTAGGACTGTCGGCTTGCCTCCTATGGAATAATGCACCTCAAGTGCGTTATAGATACTGGGAACGGCTTCTACGCCGAACTGGACGTCAACGACCGCTCCAATAATCTGAACAATTTTGCCAATATTTTGTTTCATGTGCTTAAAGTTTTCGCGTCGCCTGACTGGCGGCAATTTCGAGAATTTCCTGCGTGATGGCTGCCTGACGGGCCTTGTTATAGTCGAGAGTGAGATCGTCGATGAGGCTTTCAGCGTTATCTGTGGCCGTCTTCATGGCGACCATGCGCGAGCTGTGTTCCGAAGCCTTGGACTCCAGCAACATCTGATAGAGGCTCTGCTTGACAAAGAGCGGCGGCAACTTTTCCAAAATCTCTTTCGCGCTCGGCTCGAAGAGCATAAAATAGCGGTCATCCTTGGGCAGCGAATCGACGTCGATCCCCATGCGTTCGTAGAGCAGCAAAAGCTCTTCACGGAAGTCGACGATCGGCAGCAATTTCCGCAATGTCGGCTCCTGGACGAGCGTGTTTTTGTAGCGCGGGAAAAGGACTTCAACGCTGTCCACCTCACCCTTGTTGAACGCATCTACTACAAAATGGACAACCGTCTGGACATCGTGGAAAGTAACAATATCGCCCAATATGAACTCTCCCAAAACGCGCTTGCCCTGCCGACTCAGAAATTGGGCCGCCTTTTTCCCGATCGCCACGTAATCAACGTTGTCACCGGCCGGCAGTTGGCGGAAAATGTTCTGGTTGAGCGCCCCACACATTCCTTTGTTTGTCGAAATCACGACCACACAGCGACGCTTCTCCTCCCGCTGTTCTAAAAACTTGTGCTCAATCTTGTCAAGATGCTCCATCAGCTCATTCAGGATTTCCGCCAATAACAACGCATATGGCCGCCCCATCAGCGCCGCGTCCTGCGCACGCTTCATCTTCGACGCAGCTACCAAC
Organism: Verrucomicrobia bacterium GWF2_51_19; assembly: GCA_001831095.1. Classification (GTDB taxonomy): domain Bacteria; phylum Verrucomicrobiota; class Verrucomicrobiia; order Opitutales; family UBA12508; genus UBA12508. Next base: position 1,025 of record MIDP01000042.1, read on the forward strand.
TGCATCGCCCGCGTGATCTGCGCCGTGCTCTTTACCGATTTGATACGGCGCCGTATGTCTCTTACCCCCTTCATGCGAAAAACGCTGTAAAACGGCCTCTAGCTGTGTTGTTCGTCGCTCGGGCTAAGTCACCTACCTTAAGTAGGCTCCTGTCGCCCTCCTCCTCACGCCTTGCTATAGGCCATTTTAGAGCGTTTTTCGGATTATCGAGCGTGTTTAAAAAATTCATTTTTCATGCGTTAAACGTTGTTTTCCACTCTTCGATGCCCTGTTTAAGCTCTTGAATGATGGGCTCCGTGAGGGTTTTCTGAGTGATGATATCCTTTAGGAGCTTGGTTTTTCGCATGGAAAAGAAGCCTTCAATAGACTCCATGGCCTTCGCGATGACCGACACATTGAGCTCGTCGAAATAAGCATTTTGGACGGCCCAAAGCAGGACAATCTGCATTTCGACCGCTTTTGGCTTTCCGGCCGGCTGCTTAAAGAGTTCGACGATGCGAGAACCGCGATTCAGCTGTTGCTTTGTCTTGGCGTCGAGATCGGAACCGAATTGCGTAAAGGCAGCCAACTCCTGAAACTGGGCCATTTCGAGCTTCAGCTTGCCGGCAACCTGTTTAATGGCCTTGATTTGGGCCGCCGAGCCGACACGCGAGACAGAAATACCGACCGAAATCGCCGGCCTTATGCCCTGATTAAAGAGGTCCGTCTCCAAAAAGATTTGGCCATCGGTGATCGAGATGACATTGGTTGGAATGTAGGCAGAGACGTCGCCCGCCTGCGTTTCAATGATGGGTAACGCGGTCAGGGAGCCGTTGCCGTTGTCAGCGTTGAGACGGGCCGAGCGCTCCAATAGGCGCGAATGCAGGTAAAAGACGTCACCCGGGTAGGCTTCGCGGCCCGATGGGCGTTTCAAAATCAGCGAAATCTGCCTGTAGGCCACGGCATGTTTGGACAGGTCATCGTAGATGATGAGGGCATCCATCCCGTTCTCCATAAAGAACTCACCCATGGCTGTTCCCGCGTACGGCGCTATGTACTGGTTGGCGGGGTTATCCGACGCCGAGGCGCTGACAATAATGGTGTTGTCGAGGGCACCGTGCGCCTCGAGCATCTTGATCGTGCGGGCAACGTTGGCGTTCTTTTGACCAATCGCCACGTAAATGCAGTAGAGCGGGCGAAAGTTCGGATCTCCGCTCTCAAGGCCCTTTCGATTGATCTCTGCCTGGTTGATAATCGTGTCGATAGCAATCGTCGTCTTGCCAGTCGCGCGATCCCCGATGATCAGCTCTCTTTGACCACGGCCAATGGGAATCATTGCATCAATCGGCATAATGCCTGTCTGAACGGGTTGGTCAACAGACTTGCGTGGCAAAATTCCAGGAGCAATCTTCTCAACGGGATAATAGGTGTCTGTCACGATTGGGCCCTTGTCGTCAATCGGAGCCCCAAGAGCGTCCACGACACGCCCCAATAGCGCCTTGCCGACGGGTACCGAGAGCAGACGTCCGGTGGTCTTGACCTCGTCACCCTCCTTCAGGTGGCTCGCCTCTCCCAAAATGACGACGCCAACAGTGTCTTCTTCCAGATTGAGCGCTATGCCGAAAACGTGGCCAGGAAACTCAATCATCTCGTTGAACATGACGCCAGAAATGCCGTCGACGACCGCCACCGAGTCGGCAATCGATAATATGTGGCCGACATTGGCCTTGGTCGTCTTCTTCGCGTCGATCTTGCGAATCTCTTCCCGTATCGTGTCTAAAATAGCACTCATAATAATGTTAACTTATTTAAAATGTTGTTGTCAAAAACGTCGTCCGCCACGCGCACACGCAGCCCACCCAAGAGCGCCTTATTCTCCGTCACCTTTAACTGAATCGGACGCCCGTAATACGCAGACAGCCGCCCCTCCAACTCCGCTTGCGCCGTAGCAGAAAGTGGCACTGCGCTCTCAACAGACGCCTCGCTCCGCTGCAATTCGAGCTGCAAATAAAACGCATATGTTCGCAAAAACTGAGACAAATGCGGCCTATCCTGCTCCTCGAGCACCTGCAATATCGCTCGAACACGCGCCTCCGAGACACGCCCGCCCTCTTTCGATATCTCAACCAATTGCTTCGCAAAAACTGTCGGACTCTTCTTCATTTCGTTAAGCTCAACTCGTGCGTCGCCGTCTCCGTGTAACGCTGCTGCTCGGCAATCGATAGCTCCTTCGCGAGCACCTTCTGCGTCGTCTCCACAACCAGTTCCGCCACTTCCCGGCGCAATTCTCCCATCATTTGATGACGTTCTCGATCAATCGCCTCTTCCGCCTTTTTCAACATTCCTTCAACTTCATGTGTCGTCCTCTGATGCTGTTGCTCCGCATATTCACTCGCCGAAACCTTTGCCCCGTCAACCAGCGCTTTCGCCGCTATGGCCGCTTTTCGCATCTGCTCTTCCCTCTCCTTTTCCGCCTCCTGCAACTTCACCTTCATATCCTCCGTGTATTGCAGCCCCTCCGCTATCTTACGCTGGCGCTCGTCGATCGTCTTTAATACCGGCCGAAAGGCAAACCTGTATAATAAAAACGCCACAATGCAAAAATTGCATACCTGCGCAACCAATAATTCCCAACGTACGCCAAAATGCGTCGCCATTTCTCCTATTCCTGATACTCCTGATGCTAATATCATTTTTGTTTGTACCGGAAAACCTTTTTTATAGAATAAAAAAGGTTTCCCGGACCCTTCCAAAAAACACTTTTAATATTCGCTGCACGTTGTGCAGCGAGCTATAATCCACTTGATGTACAAAGACCGATGCAAAATGGATGCAAAAATGTGGCTTTGCGCGAGCACGACCTGGCGTAGCGTACACGGACGTACGTGAGCCAGGCGGCGGAGCGCGAAACGCATTTTGGCGCCATTTTACATCGAGTCTTTTAGCCTTGATAGAGAAACAAAGCATAAAAGGCAATAGCTTCTGCGAGGGCCATGCCGATGATGGACTGGACAAGGACCTTGCCAGAGGCACCTGGGTTACGGCCGACGGATTCGACGGCTTTAGTTCCGATGAGAGTGACACCGATGGCTGCGAAGACGCAACCGAGGGCGGAGGTCGCGCCCCTTGCGATATCACCTGTGAGTTCTGCTAATAGATGCATAGTTTGTAGTGGGTTTAATGTTTATTAAAAAAACGTCTCCGCTTTGTTGTGAACCCGAGAGTTCGCAGAGTCCCGTTTTTCAAAAATCATCCTGTATGTTCCTCCTCGTGGTTACAAATGAGTCCAATGTAGACGGAAACAAGGACAGTAAAGACAAAGGCCTGTATGGCTCCGATGAGGAGTTCGAGAAAGTAGAAGGGAATGGGGACGAGGAATTTTAGAAATCCAGAAGCGTTGGTCATGAGTGTCATGAGGACCTCGCCGCCGAAGACGTTGCCGTAGAGACGGAAAGAGAGGGAGACGACGCGGAACAAAATGGAAATACACTCGATGAAACCGACAAAGAAAAAGATGACAAAGAGAAAGAGGTAGACGGTGTAGGGCATGCTGGACTTGTCAGCCTTGTTGCCGAAAATGTGCTGGTAGATTTCGTGCGGGCCGGCGTAACGGACGATAAAGTAGACCCAGGCGAAAAAGGCGACGACGGCAAGGGCAAGGGTATCGTTGAGGTCGGAATTGGCAGGACGGAAGAAGTAGAGCAAGTGGTGGCCTTCGTAGATGCCGAAGGTGGCGACACCGGGGAACAGGCCGCTCCAATTCTGGATGAGGATGTAGGTAAACAGTCCAATCAAGAGCGGAAAGGTCTTGCCTATCATGCGTTTGCCGACAATGGGCTCAGCGACATCGCGGATACCGATAATCATACTCTCAATGATCGCCTGCCCGCGCGTGGGAATGATCTGCGGTGTCCGGACGCACAGGCGGACAATCACAATAATGAACAATGAGATCGTCCAACTGGTCACCATGGCGTTGGTTATGGGGAATTTCCCAAAGGCATAGAAGAGGTCGTAAGCCTTGGGCGACACGATGTCCTCACCGGCAAAACTGGCGTTCGCAAACAGCAGAAACCCACTGATAACCAAAAACTTTTTTAACAGACTCATGCGCGTTTCACTTAACATTTTTTGGAAAACGCGCCGAGAGTCAATGATAAAATTACAATACCCGAACGGGCTTTTCTTCCAACAAATCGTCGTCAAAATTGATACCACCGATGGAAGGATATACACGTCCAAGGCCCTCTTCGCTATCCGTATCTTCGATCAAATTAAGTTTGGCAAGGTCTTTAGACCTTTCGAGCAGGATTTTATCTAAGAGTGTACGCTGTGGTTCTTCGGTCGTCTCGTACGCTTGAATGGGAAGGTATTTTTCCATGTACGATAAAAGCGTGTCCAGTGTTTGTTCAGGTTTATCAAGCAGTTCGGAACTCTTGATGATGAGTGGAATCGTGCGCTCAAAGTCCTTGACAATCGCCGCGTCTTTGCCGTATTTTTCAATGGCGAGTTCTTTGGGCGTTTTACCTTTCTTATCATTATCCTTAGGCTTATTCTCCTTTTCGACGTTTACCCAGAAGTAGCGGAGAATGTAGACAGCAACGCGATCGTTGTAAATAACAGCATAGTGAAGAGCCGTATTGCCTTTGTTGTCCAATGGATAATCAACATCGTCAATGTCTTCTTTTTTACCTAAACCGATATCCAGCAAAAGCGAAATTAGGATACCGTGCTCATGATTTTGGAGAACTTTTATGCGGTTCTCCAAAATGACCTCGCGCTCGCTTTTGGGGTTACCAAACGCCGTAGTGTAAGCACAACAAACAGTTAACAAAAATATCCAAAGATTTTTTAGAGTCATAATTGGGGTAGGTTTTTAAAGAGAGATGAATTAAAGACGCAAAAACAGTTATGTCAACAAAAACCGTAAACCTAAATTCCCAATAATGAGGTCATCAGGCCGTGCCGAAAGGCGCAAACTGGTTAATAAGATGTTGATTATCATGCAGATAAAAAATTTACAAAAAAGCTTTATATGATGCCTATAATGGCTCTTTGGTTTAGAGTTATCGCTAATGAAACAATGAAGTGTCGCTTGGTTGTTTAATTGGCGTTTAACCGGTCCGCGTCTGCAAGACGCTCTCGATGCGCCATTAGAGAGATCGGCGGGTCTTGGTAGCCTTTTGTGGCGCACTCCTTCTGCGTTCGGAAGCGGCTTGTGGCTGTAAAAAACAAGACATTGGAATAAATTTGTGCTGTTTTTATAAAAGGATTTTAAATGTAGTGTTTTTATAAAAAGTCAAGCTTTTTCGTAAAAATTTTCGGCGCAGCATAATCTTTCGTAAGTTTTAAATAATCAACAAATATAAGCCTCGATGCGTGCATTCTAGGCCACAATGAGCCTATGCGTAACGACTTGGCAGTGTTGATGCTGCGTTTGGCGGTGTTGTGCAGTTGTTTTGGGCTCTGAATACTGTCTCGGCGATTTATTACGAAAAAGCTTGACTTTTTATTTAAAAAATACAATAGGCATTAAATATAAAAGTTAATATATAAAACAAAACATCAACCTTCATTATTTTTCAAAAAATCAGAAAAAGCCGCTTCCGAGCACAGAAGGAGTGCGCCACAAACGGCTCCAAAGACCCGCAGAGCTCTCTAACGGCGCATCGAGAGCGTGTTGTCACACGCAGAGCTTAAGGAAGTTAGTACCTTTAATGGCGCATCCAGGGCTCATCGAAAAACCGATGCGCGGTAATAAAATTTCGCTAATGATTGAGGTGAAAACAACAACCTGCAATAGCTGCGACGTCGCTATAAGAACATTACGAGTTGAGCGGCAGCAAAACAGCGACCTCTTTAAGAGATAGTAAGGCGCGGTTGAGTTCGACACGACCATTGAGAAAGAGGCCATCTTTGTCGGCTTCGAGGGTCTGGATCGTGCCAATGAAAATGCCGTCTGGAAAGATGCCACCGAGGGCCGACGAGACGAGGGTGAGCGGTTCTTTGAGTTCGCAATCAGTCGGGACATCACGGACACCGCCCTGTGGGACTTGGAAACTTTGCGTAATTTTCCCCTGATAACATACGGGCCGCTGATCTCCATCAAAGTGAGCCGCCATTCGAAAGAGCGGGCTAGTGATCAATTCGACAACGGCCGTCGTGGCGTTGACCTGGGTGATTTTCCCAACCACGCCACCGCTGTAGACAACGCCGGCGCCCTCCGTAATGCCGTAATTGCGGCCCTTGCGAATGATCATGCGGTTCCACCAAGTGCCCATATCGCGTCGGCAAACGCGGGCAACCTCGTAATAGTAATCGTGCTGCTCTGGAAGCTTTAGGAGGGATTCGAGGGCCTTGTTTTCCTGAGCGAGCCCGGCCTGTTCTTGGATTTTGAGCTCCAAGTAAGCGTTGCGGCGGGACAACTCCAGACAGGACTCGATCAGTGACTGCTTTGAATGCATGCGAAAGCCCCAATACTTTTGGAGGTCTTGGACAGCCGCCGTCGCGACCCACAGTGGCGCTTGGATCTCGTTGAACGAAAGCCTCAATACGCCCTTAATAATAGGCGGCACGAGCCCCCAAAGCAGGAGAAAAATCCCCAAAAATACTAGAGGACGCCACCTAATCCAGCTGTAGTGTTTCTTCGTCATTATAAGATAAGACCATTTTAAAATGTTCTATAGCTGCGTTCTCGTCGTTCGTGCTAGGTCACGTACGTCAGTACGCTCCCGTCGCCCTCGCTTCTCGGGCCTGGCTATAGAACCATTTTTCAACGGTCTTACCTTTCGTAAATTGTTAATTCACAAGTACATTTAAGAAAGACTTAACATCGAACATTAACGACCTTCGAGAAAGGCTGTCAAAGCGTCCGTGTAATACATTTAAAAGAACCAACGAGCCGTGAAGGCCTGTGTGAAAGGGCCAACATCGAGCATTAAAGACCTTCGAGAA
>MIDP01000042.1:8053-16808 GCA_001831095.1 Verrucomicrobia bacterium GWF2_51_19
CGAGCCGTGAAGGCCTGTGTGAAAGGGCCGCTAGCAAGGCCCGAGGAGTGAGGGCGACGGGAGCCTACTTGAGGTAGGTGACCTAGCCCGAACGACGAGAACGCCGCTAGCGGCCCTTTCACACAGGCCTTCACACGGATTCGTGAAGCCAGTAAGAAAGGTCTTGCAATACAGCTCCAGTTCCGTTGGCAACGGCCGACAGAGGGTCTTCGGAAACAATGACCGGCAGCCCCGTAGCCGTGCTGATATAGGTGTCGAGGTTGCGAATCATGGAACCGCCGCCTGCGAGCACCATACCGCGATCGACTAGGTCGGCAGAAAGTTCTGGCGGGCAACGTTCCAGGGCGGTCTTGATCATATCGACAATTGCATTGACACCGTCTGAGAGTGCCTCGCGGATTTCCTCCGAAGTGATGGTAACAGTTCGTGGAAGACCGGCCAGGGCGTCACGGCCCTTGACTTCCATTTTCAGCTCTTTGTCGAGTGGTGCGGCGGATCCGAGGGCGATTTTAATGTCTTCGGCCATGCGTTCACCGATCATCAAATTGTAGACGCGTTTTAAATAGTTGATGATAGAGTTGTCCAATTCATCGCCGCCGACGCGCAAACTGCGGGCAAAGACGACACCAGATAGCGAGATGATGGCCACTTCTGTAGTACCGCCACCGATATCGACAATCATGTTGGCCGCAGGCTCGTCGATAGGCAGACCGACGCCGATAGCGGCCGCCATGGGCTCTTGCAGCAAGAGAACCTCTCTAGCACCCGCGTGAATGGCGGACTCCTTGACGGCACGTCGCTCAACTTCCGTAATGCCCGATGGGACCGCAATGACGACGCGTGGAGGGACGAGTTTGGAGTTTTTCGACGTCTTGCCGATGAAATACCGGAGCATCTCTTCAGTGATATCGAAGTCAGCAATAACACCGTCCTTCATGGGGCGAACGGCGCGAATATTGCCGGGCGTACGGCCCAACATCTTCTTCGCCTCTGTTCCAACGGCCCTGACTTTGCCAGTGTTATTGTAAACCGCAACCACGCTGGGTTCGCGAAGTACAATACCCTTATCTTTTACGTAGACAAGCGTGTTGGCCGTTCCTAAGTCAATACCGATATCGTGTGATAAGAATCCAAAAAATCTGCGCACTATCATAATCCTCAAATCATTTGTCTCTCAAAAGATGCACCTTGTCAAATGCTTTGTGAATAATTTTAAAGTCAAATCTCAATCATTAGCGAAAAATAAATCATATCGGTTGCATTGCCTGTCTAATTGACGCCTGCATGGTCATGTGTGCTCTAATGTAAATTTCACCAAATGGTGAAAATGCTTTCCTAAAATTTAACCGGTTTGCGTCTGCAAGACGCCCTCAATGCGCCGCTAGAGAGCTCGGCGGGCCGCGGGAGCCTTTTGTGGCGCACTCCTTCTGTCTTCGAGAGCGGCTTTAGCTAATTTTTTAAAAAAATACCGGATATTGATGAGGATTTTAAATATTCAAATTTTTGTATTTAATGTCTAATATAATTTTAAAACAAAAAGTCAATCTTTTTCGCAATAAATCGTCGAGACTATATATTCAGGGCCGACATACACAGCTACACAACGTTCAACACAACATCAAAGACGTCGAGCTGCAGCATATAAGCTAGATTCAGCCAGGAGTACGTTAATAAAGCCGTCGAATTGCAGTGCATAAGCCGGATGCAACCCCTAATATGCAGGAATTGAGATTATTCTTGATTACGCACCAAGAACAGCTCCACGCAGCGCAAAAAAATCATGGAAAAGCTTGACTTTCTATAAAAATACTATAACCGAGTATTTTATCTAAAAATAGCGATAAATCCATTCTAATATCTTGTTTTTACAGCCAAAGCCGCCTCCGAATGTAGAAGGAGTGCGCCACAAAAGGCTCCATCGACCCGCCGAGCTCTCTAACGGCGCATCGAGGGCGTGTTGACACACGCAGAGTTGGATGGAGTCAATACTTGTAATGAAATGACGCATTCAAGTGCGCATCGAAAAACCGATTCGCGGTCATAAAATTTCGCTAATGATTGAGGAAGTCAAAAATCACTTAACTCGGTGAATTCAAGAGTGCGGCAATGATCGGAACAACCTCGGTGATGCGACTGTGTTCATTGAAACAGTAATCGACATTCTTGTAGTCAGGAGCCACGTACCCGCCAATGATTTGCACAAAGATTTTGATGGAAGGATTTTCTCGTTTGATGGCACCTGCGATGGGTTCGATTTGGGTATCGTTGCCGAGATCGATCAAGAGGACGCCTTCTGGGGCAAGGTTTTCATGCAACCCTTGTTGGAGCTGTTGAGCGTTTGTGAAACACGCAACGCGCCACTCCTTTTCTCTGAGCTGAGCAACGAGGTCCAAGCTCGTCGGATCATCCTGGGCGTAGACAAAGAGTGAATGGGTAGTGATCAACGGTGTCAGGGTGCGGAGTTCGGTAAAGTCAGACTCCGGCAGGTAGAAATAGAGCGTCGTCTGCTCGCCCATGACGCTTGCTACGTCGATTTTCCCAAAATTGTCTTCTGCAAAGAGTTTAGCATTATAGAGGCCAAACCCGGATCCCTTGTGAGCTTCTTTTGTCGTAAAAAAGGGCTCAAATACCTTGGCGACATATTTTTGAGGAATGCCACAACCATTGTCGGAAAACGCGACCTCTACCCCTTTTCGACTCGGAATAAAGCCCGTTAACCCGCCTTCAAAGATCGCTTCCCGCGCGGCCACTGGACGAGTCCGGATACGCACCTTTCCGCCCTTGGGGCCGATCGCATCACGACTGTTCATGGCGAGATTGAGCAACACTTGACGAAATGCCACTTCATCGACGTAAACCGGGATTTCCTGAGGCGTAAGGTCGAGGTCGATTTTGGTATTTCTCGGCAAAATGATTTTCAAGAGGTCGAGCTGATTTTTGATGAGGGCGTTGACGTTGTGGTAATTTTTTTCTTTGGAGACATCGCGGTTGAGGTCAATGATGCGCCTGACGAGCTTTTGAGCTTCAAAGGAGCTTTTTTTAATTTGAGCCATGCCCTCGTACATCGCGTCGGATGGGTCTATTTTTTCGAGGTAGAGCTCGCTGAGCGAATAAATGCCGGTCATGACATTGCTGAAGTCGTGAATCATACCACTCGTGAGCGTTGCCAAGCTCTGTTTCCACGCGGAGTGAGTCAGTTGTTTTTCGGCAATCGCTTGACGGGTATTGTCCATGAGGATGCCTTCATAGCCCATAAACTGGCCATCCGCAAAAAAGGCCGTGCGTGTGTCGACAACTGTCAAAATGGAACCATCGATGCCCTTGAGCCGATAGGTTATCGAAAATGTTTTCGGACAATGACTGTACTGCTCAAAAGCCTTCAAAAACGGAATTTTATCGTCTTCGCAGATACAACTTAAAAAGTCACTTTCATCGGAAAAAGACTTGGTAACGTCGCCCAACCACTCCTTCAATTTTGAGCTGAAATAGCTGAAGGAAAAGTCTGGCCGCTGTTGGAAATAGACACCTGGAAAGTGCCGCAAAAAGCCCATGAGGCGTTTATCGAGAAGTGGTTCTGTCTGCGTCTGTCTCATTTTGACACGGCATCGAGCAAGAAAGCGGGGATCTTTTCCAGCGGCAACACGGATTGCGTCGCGCCTAGCCGAACCGCCTCCTTGGGCATGCCATAGACTACAGAAGTATCTTCATTTTGCGCAAAAGTCAAGGCCCCAGAATTTTTAAGGGCGAGCAGTCCATCAGCACCATCATTGCCCATCCCGGTCAATATGCCCGCCACGGCACGTTTTCCCAAAACCCTTGCCGCCGTCTTAAAGAGAATGTCGACAGAAGGCCTCTGATAACACACTTTCGGTCCCTGATTGAGGCGAATATGATCGTTGGCCTCGAGGAGCATGTGATGATCGCCCGGAGCGAAATAGACGCAGTTGGGCATGAGTTTGTCGCCTTCTTCGGCCTCTTTAACGGTCAATGCGCACTGCGTGTTTAGGCGAGCGGCAAGTGTTTTTGAAAAGATTGGAGGAATGTGCTGAACAACGCATATCGGCGGCATCACTGCAGGTAAGGCCGTCAAAATATGGCCAATGGCGGCCGGTCCACCCGTCGAGGCCCCCAGCAAAATGACTTTTGAAAAGTCGATGTTGGCCCCATCGGCAATTTTCGGCACCTCTACATTCACTGCGCGGTAGATCCGGCTATTTGCCGCCGACTGGATCTTATAAATGAGCTCTTGGTCGATGTCTCCAACGCTCGACGACGACGGCTTACCCAAAACATCGACCGCCCCACAACGCAAGGCCTCCAGCGCAATCTCTGAGCCATGCTGCGTCATCGAGCTCACGATGATCACCGGCATTGGCCGCTCCTTCATGATGATACGGAGAAAGGTCAGCCCGTCCATTTCAGGCATTTCGATGTCGAGCGTCAAAACGTCTGGCTTGAGCTCTAAAATTTTGTCACGAGCGACCAGAGGGTTCGGCGCCACCCCAACCACTTGAATGGAGCTGTCTCGACTCAAAATACGCCTCAACGCCATCTGCACGACAACGGAATCGTCGACAACTAAAACGCGTATTTTCCTTTCGGGAGCCATTTCAATGCTTCTTTAAAGACCTGCGAAAAATGGCGTCAAAGCTTGGCTTTGCGCGAGCACGATTCGGCCGTAGCGTACGAGTGGTACGTGAGGCCATCGGCGCAACGCGAAACGAGCTTTCACGGCATTTTGCATAGGTCTTTGCGGTAAATCGAAGAAGTGACGCACTCTAATGGGTGAACCAACGCACTCAAGTTTTCAGAGTGCCCGACAATGAGATAACCGCCCGGGGCAAGCGATTCAAACAGGCGCTCCACGAGCTGTTGTTGTGTCAACTTATCAAAATAAATCATCACGTTGCAGCAAAAGATGACCGAAAATTGCTTTTTTTGTAAACCGAAACCATCGAGGAGGTGACGGCGCTCAAAAGTCACTTTTTTCTGCAGACTGTCCTGGACCTTAAAAAGACCTTTACTGTCGTCGATGCCCTCCAGCAGGTATTTTCGCCTCAAGGACGTTGCCAGCTCTTTCAACCTGTCTTTTCGAAAAATGCCTTCGCGTGCTTTTTCAATGGAAGCCCGCGACAGGTCGCTCCCATAAACGCTCCAATTGCCGTTGTCACCGAGGTCTTCGCTGAGGAGAATAGCCAAAGAATAGGCCTCTTCTCCCGTCGAGCAGGCAGCACTCCAAATCGAACAATGGCGGCCCGTTTCAAATCGCGGCAAGACCTGTTCAGCCAAAAACTGAAAATGCTCAAACTCTCGAAAAAAGAACGTGTGGTGCGTCGTCAAACGATCTAAAAAGACCTCCACCTCTTCTTTGTCTTTTTTTAAATAATCGATGTACGCACGGTAAGACCGAAACCCTTTTTGCTGAATGTGGCTACTCAAACGAGCGTCGACAAACGACTGTTTATTCGCGCCCAACTGTACGCAACTGTACGCATACACCCACTCGCAAATCGTTCTGTAGTCTGTTTCAGATAAGTGCATGCTTTTTTACCAAAAGACTTTTATTGAAAAAATCAAAGGGGCTCAACGACAAGAAAAGACTGTTTGGCCGAGCAGACGCGAATTTTTGTGTTTTTATCGAGAAAACCGGACATCACTTGAGCGTCGTAATATTTGCCATCAATCGAGACTTGGCCAGAGGGCATCAGCGGAGTACAAGTGATTCCGATAGCGCCAGTGAGGTCGGGCTGTTTCGCTTCGACACCCGATGCGGCCGTCAAGAAAAACTTTTTCCAAATCCATTTTTTCGGCAGAAAACGGAGCAAGAAAAAACCACCCACAAGGGCCAACAATGTCCCTAGGCCAACCGTCTGCAAGGGAGCGATGAGGATGTCGAAAAAGGACTGGCTTTCGGAAAATTTCGACCAATCGACAAAGGACCACACGAGGGCTCCTACTGCGCAGAGAATGCCCAAAATGCCTAAAAACAATGTTCCGGTAAAGAGAAAGACCTCAAGCAACACGAAGAGCACGCCCGCAAAAAAGACGAGCAATTCCGTGTGATGCGAAAGCCCCGCGACAAAGTTGCTCAAAAAAACGACGACCAACAGGACCAAGCCCAAAAGCCCAAAGCTGAGACTGTGTGACTGAATGCCGAGAAAGAGGCAGAGCATTCCTATACCGATCAAGATCGGCGCCAGGCCAGTCAATACTTTGGCGAACTCTTCGGACCACGTTATTTTGAGGCGTTCCAGCGTGTAAGTGCCATAACGAGCCTTTAAAAGCGCCTCGATGTTTTCAAAAATTCCTTCCGCGAGGAGAGGCTTGTCGTTGTACTTCTTGACGGCTTCCTTGGCCGTTAAGCTCAACAGCTCCCCCTTGTGTTTGATAGCGGCATTCCCTATCGACCACTCGTAATGTTCATCCATCATCGAACGCTGGACATTGCCTCGCATCGACTCTTCCCCAGTAATGGAGCGTATTCGGGCGCGCAAGTAACTGTCGATTTTTAAGCGCAAGGTCTTGTCGACATCTTTCCCGTCGCCAGAAATGACGGCCGCGGCACCCATAATGCCATCTGGCGAAAAGTAAATGGCGTCCGTTGCAATGGCGAGATAAGAGCCCGCGGAAACTGCTTCCGAATGCACAAATGTCAGCGTCTCTCCAGGAAACTTTTGCAACACGTGCATCATGTCCAGCGTGACTTGCAAATCGCCGCCTGGTGTGTTCATATCGAGCAAGAGGACGTTAAACCCTCCCTTTTCGGCATCTGCAACCGCACGCCGGAGCAAGTACAGCTGAACTTTGTTGATTTCACCCTGAATCGGCAAGACCAACACCCGAGATTCGCCCGCAAATAGCACGGCCATCAATAAGCCAAAATTCAGCAAAAAACGTTTCATGTCCATGAGTCTGATGCATTTGCCAAAGACGTCAATCTTCTAGTGCCACTAATACAGTTCACGCCAATCATTAGCGAAACTTTATTACCGATCATTGGTTTTCCGATGCGCCCTGGATGCTCAGTTAATCACTTTTTACACATTGTCGCTTGATATTTTCAATACCATTGACTTTCAGGGTCGCATCTTCAACTGCATAGCTTCTGCAATGCGTTCCCAAGGGACAATTTTGAAGTTGGAACCGCGGTTGTTGCGGCGTTGATCGTCGTGGGCGATGAAGACGCCGTGTGGGTATTTTGGCCCGAGTGGTGAGCTGCAGACGTCGATGCCGTCCGTGCATTGCGTGCCCTCCACGACGCCAGGAACGATCTGGAAATTGCCGATGTGGCGATTGTCGCCCGCGCGCTCAAAGACGGCATAACTGCTGTCGCCCTGGCTCGATGCGATGAGATAGCCTTCGCCCTTGGAAGCGTCATAGACAGTGAGGCCCTCGATGTCGGGAGCGAGGTGTTCGCCAGCCTTCGCAATCATGACGCGCTCTTGACCCGCTTCAGGGTTGGCATTGTATCGCCAAATGCCCTTTGTCTCCTCTGAAATGTACAGCCGTTCGTGCTCGTCATCCGCAACACAGCCTTCGCAAATGGAATCAATCTTGATAGCGCGCGCCTTTTCCATAAAGACACGGGCCTTGTCGGATTTGATTTCCCACTGCTCGCAGGCGCCCTCATGGGAGGTCACGATGACAAAGAAGCGGCCCTCTCGGCGATTGTGGTAAAGGCATATGCCGTACGTCGGCACAGTTACTGGCAATTGCAGCGCGAGGGGTTCCAATTGACGTGTTTTTGCGTCGATTTTGTACAGGGAAACGGCCGCCTGCTCGCTATGACTGGCGGCGAGAAAGTCAACCTTTTCGCCATTGACAAGCAACCCACAGCGGACATCAATGTTGTTGACGCGCTCTGCCGGCACAAATTGCAATTGAGCGCCGTCGATGTCGCAAACCTCTATGCCGCTGCCCTTCTTGCCCTTAAAGCTAAAAAACAAGAGGCTCTTTGAGGCTTCCTGCGGATGCACCCAAATGGCTGGATCGTCAACCTTGTCGTCCAGGCGAGCGTCGTGACGCGTCTCCGCCGAGGCAGACACCTTGTAAAACGTTTGCTCCGTTCTCTTTTCGGAACAAGCTGTGAGTAGAAGCACTGCGCAAAGTAGTGTGAGTGTTTTCATATTTTTTCAAATAAACTTGAATTTAAAAAGTACCTCAGGCTCCATCGACCAAATGGCGGCCTGTATTTTGGCGAAGATTCTTGACGGAGACATATAAAGACCCCTTCCGACATCACAAACGTTCCACTGTCCGAAGAATGCATCAACAAAAACGACAGCAACTCTTCCAATTGCGGATTGTGACCAACGAGCAAAGTATTGCGGTTCTTCTCCAAAATCTTTGCCATGAGCTCGCGGACGTTGCGGTCTGGCTCTAGCAAAATACTCCTTTCGGGAGTCACGTACAAACCAGCATGTTCTATGAAAACCTTGGCCGTCTGCTCTGCCCGCACCAACGGACTACACCATATCGAATCTATGTGTAGACACGCCTTTCCTTTCAGGAACTCACCCAGTGCCCGAATGTGCCCAAAACCTCCCTCCGTCAACCGACGCTCAAAGTCAGGTGACGTCTTTTCGGCATGGGCGTGTCGTAAAATACAGAGATCCATAGAAAAAGAAGGCATTTAAAAAAAGACTCTGGGAAACCATTTTTATAGAATAAAAAAGGTTTCCCAGACCCTTCCTAAAAACACTTTTTTAGCGAAACACAAAAATGCATGCATTTTTGTGTTTCGCTAAATGGGACC
>MIDP01000043.1 GCA_001831095.1 Verrucomicrobia bacterium GWF2_51_19
GATAGCTAACGACCTGGGTAAAATGAGCCTATAGCCAGGCCCGAGGAGCGAGGGCGACAGGAGCGTACATAGAGGTACGTGACTTAGCCCGAACGACGAGAACGCCGCTATAGGCTCATTTTACCCAGGTCGTTACTTGGTTTGGCCGGAACCGAGAATGATATACTTATGCGTACAGAGCTCGTTGAGGGTGATAGGGCCGCGGATGTGCATGCGGTCGGTTGAGATTGCGATGTCGGAGCCGATTTCAAAGGTCTGGCCGTCGGTGAAGAGCGGCGAGGCGTTGCAGTAGACGGTTGCCGAGTTGACACCAGAGAAAAACTTTTGGGCGGTCGCCTTGTTTTCCGTGATGATGACATCGGCGAGACCGGAGCCGTAGGTATTGATTTCGTCGATGGCAGACTCGGTTGAAACGACCACTTTGACGGCCAAAATCAGGGCTTGGAACTCTTCGCGGAGGTCGTCCTCTGACAATGGGTTGAGCGGTACATTTTCCTCGCCAAGCAAGATGCCTTCAGCAGCACTGTCTATGCGCAATTCGACGCTCTCATTGACCATGATGCGCGCCAATTCGGGCAGTAGTTGCGGAGCAATTTTTTGATGGATAAAAAGGTTTTCGACGGAGCTGCAGGCATGTGGGTCTTTGCATTTCGCGTTGATGAGAATGGCTTTGACCTTTTCGGGATCAGCTTCGGCGTCGACGTACATATTGCAAATGCCCTTGTACTCCCGAATGACTGGAATGTTTGTACGGCTGTTGGTTATGTACTGAAGCATCTCATCGTTGCACATGGGAAGAATGCATTTGACGAAGTCGTCCATCTTGAGAAGGACATCGAGCGCTTGCTTTTCGCTAGACGGAATGAGCTGAACAGCGCGTGGAGGAATGTGCGTCTTTTTCAGGGCTTGTTCAAAAATGTCGGCAAAGGCGAGGTTGGTGTGAATGGCACAGTCATCGCCAAAGAGAATGCAGGCATTGCCCGACTTGATGCAGAGCGCTGCAGCTGTAATGGCGCACGTTGGACTGTTTTCAAAAACCACACCAATGACGCCCAACGGCACGCGAACTTTTTCAATCATGAGGCCATATGGCTGCGTCGCATAAGGGGAACTGAAACCAACGGGATCATTCTGTTCTATAGTAGAGCGGATCGACTCAACTAGCTTTTTGAGAATGCCCGGAGTGAGTTTAATTGCGTCTGTGATGTCGCTACTGAAATTGTGGCCCTGTATGGCAACGAGGTCTTTGCGGTTGATCTCCATGAGGTCACGCGAACGGCTCTCAATGAGGTCTGCGAGGCTCTCCAAAACCTTATTTTTTTCTTCTGTCGACGCGGTTGCGAGTCGCTGGGCCGCTGCGAGCGCCTGCCGGCCACTAAACCGCACTGTTTGCTCTACTGATTCTTTTCCTTTTGCGAACATATAAACTCCTAAGATCATTAAAACATAAAAAAGATGCTTAAGCGAGCATATTTTTCACCGAAATCATTTCGAGTAAAGTCCGGCAACGTCCTTTGATATCATTGAAGTTGATTTCAAAGAGGCGGTTGCACGAAAAATCCTCGATGACAAAGCTCGCCAAGACGCTTCCCCAGACCATTCCATGCTTGATGAGTTCAAAGGATTTGGGTTCTTTTTCTCGCGAGGCCAAAAAGCCAATCAGCGCCCCGGCAAAGACGTCACCGGCGCCCGTCGGGTCCTTGATATCGAGTGTCGGGTACGCGGGCAGGCTGAAATAGTGGTTGTCCTGAAAGAGTGTGGCCCCGTGTTCGCCGCGCTTCACAATCAGACGCCTACAGCCCATGTCGAGCAACTTTCTGCCGGCCTTGTAGAGCGACGTGTCGCCAGTCAATAGACGCACTTCGCTCTCGTTTACCACCCACAAATCAGCCATCCGGATGACGTCCAACAACGTTGATCGATCTTGCTGAATCCACAAATCAATCGTGTCGCCGACGACAAATGGCTTTTTTGTAAACTGCCGCAAGACCGACAACTGCAATTTCGGCGAAATGTTGGCCAAAAAGAGACAGCCGACATTTTTCTGATCGGGCGTCAAATGAGGATCAAAGGACTCAAAAGAGTTGAGGGCAATTTCTAGGGTCTTGCGATGAGTGAAATCTGCACTATACTCGCCCTTCCAGAAAAAAGTGGGACGGCCGTCATCGATTTTGAGGCCATCGAGGTCGATGCCTTTTTCGTTGAACCGCTCGATGTCTTGGAAAGGAAAATCGTTGCCCACGACACCCACCAACTGCGGAGTGCAAAAAAAGCTAGCGGCAATCGACGCATAGGCTGCGGACCCTCCCAATACTCTCTCTCGAGACCCTTCTGCCGTAATAACGCTATCGCGCGCCACGGATCCTACGATGACTAATCCTTCTGACATGGCATTAACGGACTGAACGTTTTTGGATGTGTATGCCTCGAATGGAAATCGGCTTATTTTTGTCCAAAATGGCCTCGAGGTTGGCCTTCATGTTGGCATCGAAGAGCTCTTTGCGCAACACGCGGATCGACCGAGGAGCCTCGATTCCAAGTTTAACGGTATTGCCATCGACTTCGGCAACATAGACGCGAATTTTGTCACCGATAATAACCGACTCATTGATTCTTCTGGAAAGTACTAACATGTTTATTCCTCGTGCAAGAGATACTCGGCTGAGTATTTGACATAATTGTCGACGATCACCTGTTTCCCGCGATGGGTCCTTCGGTTAATCAATATAGGTCCCATGAGATTGACCGTAACACGCGTTTTCTTGCCCGGGTGAAAGGTAACAATGTTGAGAATGAGGAGATCGTCGGGGTTTTGGACTCCTAAAAATAGCTGGTCTTCGTCGTTGATTTCAATCTGGTAATTTTCGATGATGCCAGCGGGCTCGATTACGAGAAACTCGAGGCATTCTTTGCCATCAGAGATTTCCCGAAGGCGCAAAAACGGCAATTCATCTTCGGCGTACACAATTTGCAAGTGTTTGAGCTCAGGCAAGCCCAAGAGTCCTTCTGGTATACTGAGAACCCCATCGTCCTCTTGGTTCAGGAGCGACTTGACTGATAAAACAGATTTTTCGTCGACGTTCATGCGTCATATAATAGAGAGGCACACTGGAAATGCAAGCAAAAGATTCTGCCTCTACCTCAAACCTAGTGAAACTTTTTTCAGAATAGCGCAAAGCGACTCAGCGCGGTTGAGGACGTAAAAATGTGGGGATGCCGAATGGAGCTCTTTGAGTTGTTGTATGGTCCATTGAACGCCGACAGCCCGCATAGCATCTTTATCGTTGGTACATTCAAAGAGCGCCTTTCGCAGTGCTTCCGGCAGTAAAGAGCCACTGAGTGCGCAAAACCGCTCTGCTTGCGACAACGATAACACTGGAAGTAGGCCAGGGACAATGGGGATGGCAATACCGGCCGCTCGGCAGTGTTCGACAAACGCAAAGTAATCGGCGTTTTTAAAAAAGAGCTGCGTGATAATAAAGTCAGCCCCGGCATCAACTTTTTCTTTTAAATGAGCGATGTCGACGGCCAACGAAGGCGCTTCCGGGTGTTTTTCGGGATAGCCAGCTACGCCGATTTTGAAAGAAGGGAAATGATTGCGAGTGTAGCGGACGAGGTCAATGGCTCTGGAGAAATCTCCACCGGCCGGCTGATTGTCACGGAGATCGCCGCGCAAGAGCATAACGCGGTCTATCCCCATTTCAGTGTACACTGAAAGGATGTCTCGAATGGATGCCTCGTCTTGCCCTACACATGTCACGTGTGGCATGACTTGAAACCCAATTTGATGCAATAATCGCGTGTATTCGAGCGTCAACCCCCGCGAACTTCCGCCCGCGCCACACGTGATCGATATGTATTCGATTGGCAAGCCTTGCAGCGATCGAGCCACCGCTAAAAGTTTTTCGCCATCCTCAGTGGTTTTGGGCGGATAGAATTCAATGGAAAAACTCATCTTATTGCACTTCGCAAGAGACGGCCATCTCTTCATTTTTCTGTTTTAAAAACGTCAATTGTTCCTGGAGGCAGCGATTGGCGTCAGAGAGTTCTTCATTGAAACGCAGGGCATCTTCGCGGAGTTTTTCATTCGCCTGGAACAATTCATAACGCTGGACAGCCGTTTTCACCGTCAACAATAGGTCTTCGCGTACCCACGGCTTTGGCAGAAATCGGAAAACTTCGGCCTTATTGACGGCACCCATCAAGGTTTTGAGCGTCAGAACGCCCGTTATCAGAATCCTCGAACTCGCCGGTTGTATCTTTTTGACCTGCGAAAAAAAGTCCAAACCCATCATTTCTGGCATGCGCTGGTCAGAAATAATCACCGCAAATGGCACTTCTTTAGCCAGCTCAATCCCCTTAGAGGCCTCTGTCGTCGTCACAATGCGATAGCCTTCTGGCGCAAGGGTTTCCTTAATCGCCAACAAAATAATCTCATCGTCGTCGACCACCAATATCGACGCGGAATTACAATGATGAGTCGTATCCATATGCCCAATATGCTAAGCGTATTTTTCAAAAAAGAAAATCAAAAAAACTGGCCCATTTGCAACGACCTCAGGCCCATTGAACAATGAAGTGCAACACTCGGACGAAAAGAGTAGTAGTGAGTC
Organism: Verrucomicrobia bacterium GWF2_51_19; assembly: GCA_001831095.1. Classification (GTDB taxonomy): domain Bacteria; phylum Verrucomicrobiota; class Verrucomicrobiia; order Opitutales; family UBA12508; genus UBA12508. The sequence continues at coordinate 4,614 of MIDP01000043.1, forward strand.
AAGTGAGATGTAATGTAAAAATATGCGTTACAAGCACTTGACTCAAGAAGACAGAATAAAGATAGAGACGTTGATGCGCTTCAATTGCAGCGCCTGATTTTTAAAAAATCTTCTTGACTTGTTTGTTTTAATAAAAGATTTATAACATAAATAATAAAAAATATGAAAAAACATCTATTACTTATTTTAGTCACATTAACGTCTGTTAACATGCTTTTTGCCGATCAAGCTTTGAATAATGCGGCGAGGGATGGCAAATTGGATGAAGTTGGCAGATTGCTCGAGCAATACAAAAACGATGAGGGCGCTCTCAAGGAATATGTCAATTGGCAAGATCGATGGGGCAACACAGCGCTGATAGGGGCCGCGCGCAAGGACCACAAAGAGATTGCTGAGCTCTTAATTGCAGCAAGGCGGATCTAAACATTCAGAATCAAGACTGCCGCGCCGCGCTGATAGTGGCCATTAGGTATGGCAACACAGATATGGCTAAGCTCTTAATTGCCGCCGGGGCGGATATAAACAGTCAAGATCGATGGGGCGGCACAGCGCTGATGATGGCCGCGTTGGTGGGCAGAACAGAGAGTGTTGAGTTATTAATTAAAGCCGGGGCGGATCTAAACATTCAGGATGAATACGGCGACACCGCGCTGATAAAGGCCGTGAGGTATGGCAAAACAGCGATTGTTAAGCTCTTAATTGCAGCTGGGGCGGATCTAAACATTCTGGATAAAAAGGGCGAAACCGTGTGGAATCTTAGTACAGTCACTAACTTTCTCGGAGAATCGCACACATTATTAACGGTAACAATTCAGAGCTGTGTAGAGGCCCATTTGGATTGGTTGAATATAGAAGACCAGGCATTATCGAGCGAGAACATCGCGCAAGCTGTTCGTGAGCTTTTATTTCTCGAAAAGCGTCTATTGCAGAGCGATAACGCACAAGCCTGGTCTCGACTTGAGCAGCGGTTTGGTAAGCGTCAGATCGACAATCAGCTCGAGGACAAATATACTCAGGCTGAACTCGAAATGGCCAAAGACATATACCCTTCGGTTCTCAATGCTTTATTAGAAAACGTAAACCAAGAGACGCACGCTAACGATTATTCGCCACTCTTCACAAAAGATGAGTTGGAAAAACTCACAGGCCGTGAGGACTAGCGGCCAACCCTCTCTTCAAGTGACGGTAACGTTTCGACGTTCTGTCTGTTGGAGTCAAGTGAGCGTATTCGCATGTTTTTAAACATGATACCTCCCTTGACTCCTTGCTGCTTTTTCGTTCGAGTGTTGTACGCCAACGTTGAATGGGCCTAGTACTTCTAACGGCGCATTCAAGGGCGCATCGGAAAACTGATGCGCGGTAATAAAATTTCGCTAATGATTTAGGTTGAGGGCAACGACGGATCTTTTGCGGTCGTTCGGGATCGGCGCAACGCATGAAGTGTTTTTTACACTTGCATAAAAGGCGTTCCTTTGTACTCTTTGTGCAGGCAGGTGCGATTCCTTTTGTTAAAAGAGAGGGAGCCGCTTTTTTTCGAGACTTGGATGATTATGTCACTCACGCAAATAATAGGTTCCCTTGAATTGGGACTGATTTACGGCATTGTCGCGCTGGCAGTCTACATGAGCTTTCGGATCTTGGATTTCCCCGATATGACTGTCGACGGGAGTTTGCCGCTAGGGGCGTCGATTTGTGCCGCTCTGATGGTGCACGGAATGGATCCCTGGACAGCGGTGTTGTTGGCATTTTTCGGCGGTTGCCTCGCGGGACTGGTTACGGGCATTCTGAATGTGCGCTTTAAAATTCTGGGCTTATTGTCGGGCATTTTGACCATGACGGCGCTCTATTCCGTTAACTTGCGTATTATGGGACGTCCCAATATTGCTCTCATGGCCGAAAACAGTGTCTTTGATGCCGTGAAGCCCTGGGCCCTTTTGATGGTCTTGGTAGGCCTCATTTGGATTTTGTTGTACAGCTTTTTCATGACAGACCTCGGGCTGGGGATTCGGGCTATTGGCATCAATCCTCGCGTGAGTCGGGCTTACGGGGTGTCGGTTTCCCGCATGACACTGTTAACGCTATCGTTCAGCAATGGCCTAGTTGCCTTGGCTGGCGCTCTGTTGTGCCAAATGCAGGGCTTTGCGGACGTCAATATGGGCCTGGGAACCATTGTGATCGGTTTGGCTTCGGTGATTTTGGGTGAGGCGATTTTGCCGTCACGGTCACTCCTCTGGCGTTTTTTTGCCTGCATCTTGGGCTCTCTGCTCTACCGCATCGTCATCGCGCTCGCGCTGAATGCCGGTGATTTCGGCCTAAAATCTTCAGACCTCAACCTTGTTACAGCTGCAATCGTGGCCCTCACAATGATTGCATCCAGGAGGAAGTCATGATAGAACTTCGCAATATCCAAGTCACTTTTAATGCGGGGACGCCGCTCGAACACCGGATTTTTCACAAATTTTGCCTCAGAATAGAGGCGGGGTCTTTTGTAACGCTGATTGGCGGAAATGGTGCCGGAAAATCGACACTCATGAATGTGCTGTCGGGGGACCTCATTCCCGAAAAAGGCCATGTCTTTATCGACGGAAAAGATGTCACACGGACAACCGCCGAACAGCGATCCGCCTGGGTCAGTCGAGTTTTTCAAGACCCCATTCTCGGCTCTTGCCCCTCTTTGACGTTGGAAGAAAACTTGGCCCTGGCGTTTCTGCGAGGACAACGTCGCGGGCTCTCTTTTTGCGTCAATCCAGAACGTCGGGTCGTCTTTCGTTCACTCCTGGCTTCACTCGGGATCGGCCTCGAAAAACGCCTCAAGGACCCCATTGGCAGCCTTTCTGGAGGGCAACGTCAGGCCGTCAGCCTCTTGATGGCGACATTGTTGCCGGCAAAAATCTTGCTTCTCGACGAACATACGGCAGCGCTCGATCCTAAAATGGCGGAAAAGATTCTCGACCTAACGCAAAAAGTTGTCATGGATCGCGAAATCACTGTGCTCATGATCACGCACAGCATGCAACAAGCGCTACGCTTTGGCAACCGGACCCTTCTGCTCTCTCACGGAAACATCGAACGCGACTTTTCGGGCCCAGCGCGCGCCAATCTGTCGACAGATGCCCTCGCTACGCTCTTCGTTGTTTAATGGGCGTGAGTCTTCTCGACGCGACGTTAAAATCTTGCCAAAGTGGAAGGCTTTCGGCAGTTTTTAGCGATATGAATTATTTGGGGATCGATTACGGGGCAAAGCGGATTGGGTTGAGTTTTGGGGATGACGAACTCCGTTTGGCGGTGCCTATCGAAGCGGCTGTCGAGGTGACGGAAGAGGGCCGATTGCAACACATTGAGCGAGTTATTCGCGAAAGGCGCATAGGGGCTATGGTCGTCGGCTACCCCTACAATATGGATGGCAGTGTTGGGAGCAAGGCCAGGGAAGTCGACACGTTTATCCAACGCTTAAATGCTTTTGGGCTGCCACTTTACAAGATGGACGAGCGCCTAACGAGCTCGCAAGCGGAATCCGATTGGCGCCAACTTGGCCAACGACGTTCGCCAAAGCGACAACAGAAGGTGCGGAAGGCAGGTCATGTCGATTCCGCTGCGGCTGCGTTGATCTTACAAGATTACCTAGATCTACTCATCGGTGATCTTATCGAGCACGTCCTGTAATTGCTTGATTTGAGCGGCTTCCTCTTTGCGGACCTTTTCGAGTGTGGATTGGACACGCTTATCGGTGACCTGTGTTTGGAGCTTTGAGGCAGCTTTGCGGAGGTTGTCCTTGAGGGTACGGATTTGCTCGAGATAATTGCGAAAATCTTTATCAGTAAACATGTTTGGCCTCCTTTTGAATGGCTTCCTTGAGTGAAGCGAGCAAGGCCTTACACTCGAGGGATTGTTGTTGTGTTTGATCGAGAATAGATTGGACCTGTAATTTCAGTTGATCGTCGAGCGATGACCAGGTCAATGCAGCCTTCACATGCTCGGCACAAATGCTGCCGCCTTCGCTGTTGAGAAGCGCATCGAGGGCTTCAATGAGGGCTGTCTTTTTCATAACATTTTTGAAAAACCCAGAGCAGGTCGGCGTATTGATCGCTGAAGTGTGGGTTTAACGTGCTTTCTCGGTAAATGTTAGATAAGCTAGAATCGTGCCAAATTGACCAATTTTGCTCTTTGTTGATGTCGAACCAGAAGATGGCCTTGACGGCGCGAAAGCGGCTCTCGAGTTTTTCAAACATATCTTCCATCCAGAGAGCCTTGTCGCCGCCGATTGGACTACAGCCGACTTCGGTTAAGAAGATCGGTTTTTTAGGAAACGCCTTCACGATGCGCTCGTAGATGGGGCCAATGAGGTCCTTTGCCGATTGCCAGATGGACAGGTGACCGTTGACAAAGCTGCTGCCGAAGTTGTAGACGTCGACTCCGATAACGTCGACAACATCGTCGCCAGGGTAGTAGTGTTCAAAATGGTTCCAACGCTTATCGGGGACATCTTTACAGTTGGGTGAAAAGATAAATGCAACGTTTGTTGTGCCCACTTCGCGAAAAATGGAAACAATGCGACGGTAGGCCTTCTTGAAATCAAGGGGCGAACATTCGTTGTAAAACCCTGCCCACGAGTACCAATTGCCGTTCATTTCATGCGCAAAACGCAGCAAAATTGGGTCGCCGTATTCCTTGACATCCTCCGCGAAAGCGCGAATAACGGCATCGTGAGCCCCTTCGGCAATTTCGGCCAACATCGAGGGTTCGCTGGCCATCACGCGGTAAGGCTCCCAGGTGATCATCACAACGCGTTTGTCCTTGGCGTGCTTCTCAAAGGCGTTTTTGGGAAAGGTGTCGAAGAGGCGGTAAAAGACGCCCACCAGCGGACAAGGCCCGCGCGGGAGGTTGTTTTCGCGAATGAGTCCCAAAACGCATGGATGTGTGTCGTTCTCAAACGCCGTTAAAGGTCGCTTGTAGATGAGTTGCTTGTAGGCCAACAGCGATGCCACGACCACGCCAACAAATACCAACGCTCCTAAGAATCCTTTGAACTGAAACCTCATTTTGCCAGCAAAAGTAAAAGAGACCAGCCGTACTTGCAATCCGATTTTTAAAAATTTTTACCAGAATACAGAGATTTGGTTGGCGTGAACGGTCTTTACTCTGGCCTCCATCATTGCTGTTTCATGCCGCCAGAATGGATTGACAAGCGAACAGAAAGTTTCACTCAGGCATTGTTGATTAGATACCTTTATACAGGTCTTTTGCCTCTGATTGAGCTTCCAGTGGGGTATCCTTGAGAATGGCGTCGATATCGATGAGGGTGCGTACGGTGCCGCCCATTTGGCAAATGCCGTGGATATAGTGGGTGGGAATGTGAGTTTCTGTGTCGACATTGGCCTCGAGGTGCGTGTTTGCAAGACTGACGATATCGTTGACGCTGTCGACCAGAAAACCGGCGTTGAGCGTATTGGCCTCTGCGTCTTCGGTTTCAAGAATGACCACACAGGTTTTGGGCGTTTCCGTCAGAGCTGTCATGCCGAAACACACCTTGAGGTCGAAGATCGGAATGATCTTTCCGCGAAGGTTGATGACGCCCCGGATGTACTCTGGCATGCGCGGAAGACGAGTGATTTTTGGCAACCGAATGATCTCTTGAACGCGGAGAACGTCAATGGCGTAGGATTCGTCCCCAATCGAAAACGTGAGGACCTTGTCAATCGCTGCCATTGTCTTATTGTTGGATGTGATGTTGATGATAGCCATATAGTAAAGATCCAGGTGTTATCTGCCAAAGCCTGTCACAATCGCTCCTCGGACATTACCGTCAATTTTTCAACCGTCTTGTCTTTCGTAAGTTGTTACTTCGTAAAGACCTATGAAAAATGTTGTCAAAGCTTGGCTTTGCGCGAGCACGAACTGCCGTAGCGTACATAAACGTACGTGAGGCAGTCGGCGCAGCGCGAAACGAGCTTTCACGGCATTTTGCATAGGTCTTTTAGCAGCAATCGGTACTGGTAGTATCTAGAGGAGTGATGTTCCAAATGTCTTTGGCGTACTCGCAGATGGTGCGGTCGCTGGAGAATTTGCCCATACGGGCGGTGTTGAGGATGGCCATTTGAGCCCACTTACGGCGATTGCGATAGGCGGCATCGACGCGGCCCTGGGCGTGACAGTAGGCCTCGTAGTCGGCCAGGACGAAGAATGGATCACCGCCGTCAAGCAAGCTGTGGCGCAGACAACGCATGGCCTGGGATTCTTCGCCTTTAAAGAAGCCAGAACTCATCCAGTCGAGCAGCATTTTGAGCTCGGGGAGAGCGTTGTAGTAGTCATAGGGGTTGTAGCCGTTGGTCTTGAGGGCGTGGATTTCGTCAACCGTTTTTCCGAAAATAAAGATGTTGTCGTTGCCCACTTCCTCTCGGATTTCAACATTGGCGCCGTCGAGGGTACCGATCGTGCAAGCGCCGTTGAGGGCCAATTTCATGTTGCCCGTACCAGACGCTTCTGTGCCGGCGGTAGAAATCTGTTCAGAGAGGTCGGCCGCAGGAATAATCTTTGACGCGAGTGTGACGCCGTAATTGGGCAAAAAGGCGACCTTGAGCTTGTTTTGAATACGGGTGTCGTTGTTGATCATGCCCGCAGCGACATTGATGGCGTGGATGATATTTTTAGCCAACTCATAACCCGGGGCCGCCTTGGCGCCGAAAATGAAAACACGTGGGTGCATGTCGTAGTTGGGGTCGTGGAGGAGGCGGCGGTAGAGCGTCAAGATATGGAGCAGGTTGAGGTGCTGTCGCTTGTACTCGTGGAGACGCTTGACCTGGACGTCGAAAAGGGCATCGGGGTCGACTTGCGTGCCGCACAACTTTTGAATCATTTGCGAGAGAAAGGCCTTGTTGGCTCGCTTGACTGCCATAAATTTGTCTTGAAACTCGTGCTGATCGGCGAAGGGCTCCAATTTTCGCAAGAGCTCGAGGTGAGTGATCCACTCGGTTCCAATGGTTTCGTCGAGCAGGCTGGCGAGGCGTGGGTTGCATACTTTCAACCAGCGACGTGGCGTGACACCGTTAGTTTTGTTGTTGAAGCGATGCGGGTAGAGAGCATAAAAGTTGCAAAAGAGGTTCTTTTTGATCAGCTGTGTGTGGAGCTCTGCAACACCGTTGATCGAATGACTGGCGACAACCGCTAAATAGGCCATCCGGATCATTTTTGGGTTGCCCTCTTCGATGATAGACATGTCGCGCTTTTTATCGTTATCGCCTGGCCATTTCGCCTCCACTTCGTTTTCTAGAAAGCGACGGTTGATCTCGAAAATGATTTGGAGATGCCTCGGCAGGACTTTTTCAAAGAGCGGCACACTCCAACGCTCGAGCGCTTCTGGCATCAAGGTGTGATTCGTGTAGCCAAAGACTTTTTGACAAATCGACCAGGCGCGGTCCCAATGTAGGCGGCCCTCGTCGACCAATAGGCGCATCAATTCGGGAACGGCGATGGCAGGGTGAGTGTCGTTGAGCTGGATGGCAACCTTGTCGGCAAAGGTATCCCAGTTGTTTTTGCCCTGCTTGTGACGCCGGATGATGTCTTGCAGCGAACACGAGACAAAGAAATACTGCTGCACGAGGCGCAATTCCTTGCCGATTTCAGTCTTGTCGTTGGGGTAAAGTACCTTGGAGACGGTCTCGCCGGCCACTTTTTCCTGCACCGCCTTGACGTAACCACCCTCGTTGAAGATGTGGAGGTCGAACTCCTCCGAAGCCTTGGACTCCCACAGACGTAAAAAGTTGACCGTGCTGCCGCTGTAACCCACGACTGGGACGTCCCAAGGAACACCATGGAGCGTCTTTGTGCCTTTCCATACGGGGTGCCAATCACCCTTGTCGTCAAAAGCACTCTCCATGTGTCCGTACAGCCGTACCACCTGATAGTTTTCCGGACGCACGATCTGCCAAGGATTGCCAAAGCGCAGCCAGTTGTCGGGCCGTTCTTCCTGCTTGCCGTTGACAAACTCCTGACGAAACAGGCCAAATTCGTAGTGAATACCATACCCGATGGCAGCGTAATCCATCGTAGCCAAGGAGTCCAGGAAGCAAGCCGCTAAGCGTCCCAAACCGCCATTGCCCAGGCCCATGTCGACCTCTTCCTCGCGTATCTCCTCGTACTCCATGCCCAATTCCTCAATGGCCTCTCTGGCGATATCAAACATGCCGGAGTTGTAGAGGTTGTTTGTCAACAGGCGCCCCATCAGGTATTCCAGCGAGAAATAGTAGACGCGGCGAACATCTTGTGTGTGCTGTTCGTATTGCGTGTTGATGAAACGCTCCAAAATTCTGTCTCGCAGAGAGTAACACACCGACAACCACCAGTCGCGTTTTGTTGCCGTCTGCGGATCCCGCGCAAAAGTGTACTTCAGGTGATTCTTTATCGACTTCTTAAAGCCCTTTTTATCCGCATCAATATTGAAACTGAACGGCGAACGCGTCTTTAAATCTACTGTCTCTGCCATGCCTCACAGTTTATGCCGCCGCTCGCTTGTGGCAATAAAAAACCGATGCTTTTGTCTCGACCCTCAATCATTAGCGAAATTTCTAAAAAGACAACATTGAGGCTACACTAAACTTCGACTTTAATTGGCGTGATTGATGAAACTTGCATACAAATTACTTTTATCCTTGATTTTGGCTTAAAACATGCTGAGTTATGCGACGTATGAAAATCGTTATAGGTCTTTTTTTTGTCACATCGCTTTACGCTCAAACGGGTGTGGAAATTTTTGTAAAAATACTCAAAGACAGCTGGAGTGTCTCTATTGAAGAAACGACAGACTGCCTTCTGAACAATCAAAATGAATTGATTGCGATTCTTGAAAAAACCCCGGAACTCA